>NZ_CP036528.1:2584184-2892096 GCF_004331915.1 Ureibacillus thermophilus | reverse complement strand
GAGGTGGAAGCACGGTGACGTGTGGAGCTGACGGATACTAATCGATCGAGGACTTAACCAATATCCTTTCAATGTCGTTATCCAGTTTTGAGAGAACAACTCTCAAACATCAAAAAATATAAAAAAATATAAATTGATGCTTGTAAAAATAATAAAATGTGTTATAATAATATTTGTCTTTCGGTAAGAAATAAGCCTAGTGACGATGGCGAAGAGGTCACACCCGTTCCCATACCGAACACGGAAGTTAAGCTCTTCAGCGCCGATGGTAGTCGGGGGCTTCCCCCTGCGAGAGTAGGACGTTGCTAGGCTTACCAATAAAATTATTCCGAAGTAGCTCAGTGGTAGAGCAATCGGCTGTTAACCGATTGGTCGTAGGTTCGAATCCTACCTTCGGAGCCATGCTTCTTGGAGAGTTGTCCGAGTGGCTGAAGGAGCACGATTGGAAATCGTGTAGACGGGGATAACCTGTCTCAAGGGTTCAAATCCCTTACTCTCCGCCATAATTAAGGAATGGCCCCTTGGTCAAGTGGTTAAGACACCGCCCTTTCACGGCGGTAACACGGGTTCGAATCCCGTAGGGGTCACCAATTGGAGGATTAGCTCAGCTGGGAGAGCATCTGCCTTACAAGCAGAGGGTCGGCGGTTCGATCCCGTCATCCTCCATACTATTGATAATGTATATTATTATCGCGGGGTAGAGCAGTCTGGTAGCTCGTCGGGCTCATAACCCGGAGGTCGCAGGTTCAAATCCTGCCCCCGCAACCAAAGAGTGGTCCCGTAGTGTAGTGGTTAACATGCCTGCCTGTCACGCAGGAGATCGCGGGTTCGAGTCCCGTCGGGACCGCCATAAAAGATGGGTCGGTAGCTCAGTCGGTAGAGCAGAGGACTGAAAATCCTCGTGTCGGCGGTTCGATTCCGCCCCAACCCACCATATAAATTAATGATGCCGGTGTAGCTCAATTGGTAGAGCAACTGACTTGTAATCAGTAGGTTGAGGGTTCGATTCCTTTCGCCGGCACCATAATTCCGGAGGGGTAGCGAAGTGGCTAAACGCGACGGACTGTAAATCCGTTCCCTTTGGGTTCGGCGGTTCGAATCCGCCCCCCTCCACCATTTATGATAACAGGGGCATAGTTTAATGGTAGAACAAAGGTCTCCAAAACCTTCAGTGTGGGTTCGATTCCTACTGCCCCTGCCAATCAATAAAATATAGTATTTTGGCGACTGTGGCGAAGTGGTTAACGCACCGGATTGTGGCTCCGGCATTCGTGGGTTCGATTCCCATCAGTCGCCCCATAAATTAATAAAAAGGATTTAGAACGAATATAATTCTGTTTATTTTGTTAATACAGTATTATTGGGGTATAGCCAAGCGGTAAGGCAACGGATTTTGATTCCGTCATGCCCAGGTTCGAATCCTGGTACCCCAGCCATTTGAGAATGCGGAAGTAGTTCAGTGGTAGAACACCACCTTGCCAAGGTGGGGGTCGCGGGTTCGAGTCCCGTCTTCCGCTCCATATTTTTGGCGGCTTAGCCAAGTGGTAAGGCACGGGTCTGCAACACCCTTATCACCGGTTCGAATCCGGTAGCCGCCTCCAAATCAAATAAGCATTGTTTTGATGTTTTATTATTATGCCGATGTGGCGGAATTGGCAGACGCGCACGACTCAAAATCGTGTTCCCAAAAGGAGTGTGGGTTCGACTCCCACCATCGGCATTGAAAATAGGGAAAAGGCTTTAGGGACAAGGGTTCTCATTAAAATGAGGACTCTTTTTTTATTTTGGATAGATAATATCACTTATTTATGAGCTGCAAGAAAAAAACAAATAGTAATCGTTACGATTTATATTGACTAATGAATGAAAACATAGTATATTCGTTAAGGTGTAAATAGTAATCATTACTATTTATAAAACAATATAGAAAAAGAGGGGTTATATTAATGAAAAAGCAATTTGCAACAACAATGGTTTTATTAGGAATGATTCTCGCGGGCTGTCAAGAAAATGAAAATGCTTCTTCAGAAACGACGACTTCTTCGCAAACTGAATTTACAGAGAGCCATGAACACAATCATGAATATGGTCACAATGCTGAAAAACAGAAAGAAATTTACTCCGGAATTTTTGAAGATGATGAAGTGGAAGACAGGGAATTGTCGGACTGGGAAGGAGATTGGCAATCTGTTTATCCTTATTTATTGGATGGAACCTTGGACGAGGTTTTGAAGAAAAAAGCGGAAACAAAGAAAGACAAGACTTTTGAAGAATACAAAGAATATTATAAAATCGGCTATGAAACAGACGTTGAACGAATTGTCATAAAGGATGATACAATAACATTTTATCGAAATGGGGAGGGGAAAACAGGAAAATATAAATATCATGGTTACGAAATACTGACATATGAAGCTGGAAATAGAGGTGTTCGTTACTTATTTGATTTGGTAGACGGTGAAGAAGGGGTTCCAAAACATGTTCAATTCAGTGATCACAATATTTATCCAACCAAATCACATCATTTCCATATTTACTTTGGGGATGCAGATCATGCAACATTGTTAAAAGAATTGGAAAATTGGCCAACATACTATTTCTCTCATTAAGCGGAGAAGAAATTGCGGAAGAAATGATGGCGCATTAATTATATCAGCTCTCTATAGCAACCTAATTTCTAGGTTTCTATTAGGGAGAAAAAGAAGGATAGTGTGATGTGACGTATATTTTCTAAAAACCATATATTCTGAACTTCATAAAAAAATCCTTCAAAGTATTGTATAATATGATTGATTGGAGGTGATAGCAAATGGCAGATATGAAGATTTATCCGCCAGAAATTGGAGCTTCCCATGCAAAGTCTGTTACTGAAATGGCGATACTTTGCATGGGTGGATTTTAAATAAATCGCCTATGAACTGAATGATCCCATTTCTGAAACAGCTTTGCAAAAATTCTTTAAATAATAAGAAAAGGAGCTGTCAGGAATGGAAAACAAAAATACAGAAATGAATTTAAAACCTTTTATTCGAAATGATCAATTCAATTTTATTAAATTTGAACTAAAAAACATTATTTCAGCACATTTATCGGTTAAAGACAAAGAAACGCTGGATGCTTTGAAATTATATGCATTCGATAAGATTCAAAACTTGTTCCCCGATTTAAATGAAGAACAAAGTGAACGATTATATAAAATCATCGACATTGAAGAGGAAACACAAGCAAAGCATTTTCTTCATGAATTGAAACAATATGTTATTCCGTTTGCGAATCTCACGGAAAATGCAATAAGAAAACTCTTTCCAAAAATAGGGAAATTAAAAGTTCCTCCATTAGTAGAAATGGATTGCAGGGAAATTTCCTATTTAGGCTGGAATGATGTCGGATTAGGAAGAAAGTTTCTTGTAGTCGAATATGACGGCAAATTGATGGGAATCGAAGGAACTTTTAAAGAGTCACATAAAGGCATATGTTCTATATGCAATAGATTGGAAGAAATCGGTCTATTTGTCGCAAATGTGAAAAGCGGAAAAGAATCTTATGTCAATAGAGGAAATTATATTTGCAAAAACAGCGTAAAATGTAATCAAAATATCACTTCATTGGATAAACTGAATAGTTTTATTGAAGTTTTAAAGAAATAAAGGAAAGGGGCTGTCTAAAAAGTCCATTTTAGTTGAAAATCCGCCAAAATTAAAACCCAAAGAATGTTGATTTTACAGCATTCTTTGGGTTTGCTTTTTTTAGATTTCGGGATTAAATACTACTTTTCGGACAGCCCCTATTTTTCCACATTCCAAAAATCCGCTTCATCCACATTTTTCACAGCATGCAAAAAGTTTTGGCGCACGTTTGGGTATTTTTCGCTTAACGCTTTGACGAGTTCTTTCATCTCTTCCCGCTTCGTGTTTTTATCCGCAGGGCAAGGGTTATGTATAATAGGGATTTCTTTCGCTTTGACGAATTGAATGATGGATTGCTCTTCAATGGCAATCATCGGGCGAATCAATGTAATGTCCAAACGGCTCATATAGGATACCGGTTTAAACACGCCCAATTTTCCTCCAAACAGAAGATTTATAAAAAAGGTTTCAATGCCGTCATCTAAATGGTGGCCGTAAGCAACTAGATTGCAGCCAAGGGATTTTGCGTAATCATATAAAATTCCCCTGCGCAAGTTGGCACATAAGGAACAAGGGTTTTTTTCCCGGCGGATGTCAAACACGATTTGGCTGATGTTGGTTTCTTTAATATGCAGCTCATGTCCGAGGCTTTCCACATAGTTTTTTAGCGGCGATAGATCCATTCCTTCAAAGCCGAGCGTCAAGGTAACAGGAACAATATCAAATTGGAAAGGAGCCTGTTGCTTGAGCAGTGTGAGAAGATAAAGCAAAGTGGAGCTGTCCTTTCCCCCAGATAAGCCAACCGCCACTCGATCTCCTTCTTCAATCATATTGTATTCCATAATCGTTTTCCGAAAGGGTTTGTAAAGGCGTTTGTTTTCGGAGTTTGAAATTTTTAATACCATTGCAGACACCTTCTGTTTAGGATATGTTTTCTAAAAAATTATAAAATATGGTTCGAACAATTTGAAGGACTCGAGAAGGTTTGTATTGCTAATTTAAAGAACGCTTTGTCACGGTTAACGATTTTCACTTCCGCCGCCCCATAAAAATCGCCCGCCGGTATGAGCCGTATGGTTATGTATGTCTTCATCCACTAGCTGCAAAACACCGGGTTCTTCGTTATGATGCCAGACATAACCATCTGGAGTTTCACCATTAGCAAACATTTCAATATCGGACTGGGAAAGGTGCAAGTCATTGGCTAAGCTTGGATTGTCCAAAATGGCTTGATACAATGTGTAATTGGCGATGCTAAAATGCACATCATCGCTTTCCAGATAGTAATCTTCCGGAAGTTCCACACTAAATTTGGATTCAAAAATCGGGAAGACCCCTTCCTTCACTTCACCATCAGGCAGTTCCACCGTTTTATCTTCAAAAGGCACCCCAGTTTCTGGATGCTCCGTGCCATTTAAATGATCGTTGATGGTATCGATTTCTTGCGCCTCTGCTAGATCAGCACCATCCAATAAAACAACAACTCCAATGGCAAGGGTAGAAACCGCTGCGACTTTTCCTATATTTTTTAAACCTTGTATTGTTTGAGTCTTGTCTCCACTTACAATTCCCTGATAAGTAGTAGAAGCATTATGGACAGTGTATTTTACCGAATTGACAACGCCTTTTACAGTTTTGCCAGTGGATTCTTTTAAGTCGTTGAATCCCTTTTCTTTATAATAGACATCTATCAAAATACATGAACTGTAAAAGATATAGTATTATTTTATTAGGGGGAATTTTCCTAGTCAATTATCTTTTGGAAACTACTTATTACCTTAAAGAACTGACACAATCCTGTTTTGAAGGGAATGGATAATGTTGTTCAGAGAATTTGAGAACCACTCTATTGAAGATTTACTTGATATTGAACAAGTGCTATTGGAGAAAAGAGCAGAGGATGAACCAGGGGCGAATAACCGGTTGCATCATTTATATAAAATACTGCTGAAAAAAATAAGAAGAAATAAAGAATATCGACATTTGGAACCGTACATAACTAAACGGTTTATTAAGCATTTAATTTGGTTTGGAACTTATATGAAAAGCTCTGTGGAAAAATCAGAAAAGGAAGCAGAACGTTACTTTCATTTAGCTCTAAAGGAAGAGCCACATATTCCTATTGCTCATTACCGTTTAGGATTTTTAGCGTATAAAAGAAAGGATTATGTGCAAGCCTTACAGCATTTTGAAAAGGCTATTCAATTAAATGAAGGGGAAGTTGAGCCAGATTATCAGTTAAATGAGATTCAACATTACTATGCCCATTTGTATTTGACGAACAGTGCGCTATTCATCGCGAAAAATGCCCAAGATTCCATCATGAACATAAAAAATAAACCCTTCCATCAACTTCCAAATTATGAAATTTCACCATTCTATGAAATAATTGCTTCTAATAATGAAGAATATTTAACGCAAAATGCTTATACCGTTGTTTCAAAAGAAGGAAAACGCTATTGCACAAAGGAAGAGGCAGAAAACTTGCAAGATACTGCGGGCATGTTAATTTGCTATTTTGGCGACAGGGAAATTGCAGCAATTTTCAATGGCGAATACGTGAAACTGACCAATCAACAAGCAGAGCTGCTTCGATATCTTTTGATATATGGAACAGAAAAGCATCCAATCACTAAATTTGATGTGGCAGATATATTTACTAGAAAAAATCCAAATTTCGAATTGAAAAATAATACATTTACAAAAGCGATTCAAAGACTGAAAGAAAAATTGGAAAACATTCATTTCCCAATTGGGATGATTCAGAATAAACAGGCGGGATACTACTTTGCTGATGAAATAGACTATCTTATCATCCACCGTACAGATGAGGATTTCTTTTTGAAAGAATGACAGGTCTGTCACCCTCCTTTTTATATCATAAATACATCAAAGCAAAGGAGTGGTGATGATGTTGAAAACTTGGAATCAATTATTCACAAGAAGCGGCTGGATTTTAGAGGAACAAGGGAAAAATACATTTGATTGCAAAAAGGAAACGGAAGAAAATCTTCAATTTTTGCAAGCCTGTTTAGAAAAAGCGGATGTACAGTATGTTTTAAAAAATCGGGAATTAATGATTGTTCAAGAATTGATGGATGAATCCAATTGGATAAGAGCAGTTGAAAAGGCGGCAAAAGAACGAAGAGACCCATCTTATTACTTCAACCCGGAATACGACGAACTGGAAATTTGTCATTTGGATTTATATATGATGGGAACTGTCCGTCAATTAAACCGTTTGGGGTTTTCTACAACCTTGTCATGTGACGGCCATGACAGAAGATTTCCTATTATTTGTTTGATGAAAGATATTGACATCGACCTGCTAACAAGCATTTTGCGGCTATTTGGCATTCCTCGCGTGTCTTATTATGAAATGCGAAACCATTATAAATTATCCCTTCGCATCAAACGCTCTCAACTTTTAGACTTGGCTGAACAGTTAAGCAATCTACATTCAGAATGGTTGGAGCAAGGAATTGAATATATTGAGCGACAATTATTAAATCAAGAAATTGAACAATGCCTTTCAATTCCGGGCTCAAGCGGGGAAGAGGATGTTATTCGCAAAGTGGTGCGAGAAAAAATGAAACCGTATGTGGATTACATCTCGGTTGACCACTACGGCAATTTGTTGGCAGAAAAGACATACGGAAACGGCAATGGACCAACCATTCTTTTAAATGCTCATTTAGATACGGTTTGTGAAATAGAACCTGGTAGAACGATTCAAAAGAACGGAACGATTTGGACTTCCAGCGAGGGAATTTTAGGAGCGGATGACCGGGCAGGCGTAGCGTTAATAGTAATGATTGCAAAACATCTGAATCAATCTGATTTTTGTGGAAAAGTAAAATTTATTTTTACCGTGGAAGAAGAAATCGGATTGGTTGGGGCTCGGCATGTCGACGAATATTTCTTGTGGGGTGTTGATGCAGCGATTGTTTTAGATCGGCGTGGAAATTCTGATATTGTAACTTCTTCCGGAGGAATCATCCCATTCTGTAATTCGCAATATGGATTATTTTTTGAACAAGTCACGAAAGAAATCGGCTTAGTCGGATGGGCTTGCAGGGAAGGCGGAAGCAGTGACACGGTCGTTTGGGCAAGCCATGGCATTGAAAGCGTAAATCTTTCAGTAGGATATGGCAATGAGCATACAGCCAAAGAATTTTTAGATGTTCAGGCTACTTACCAAACTTATATTTTGTTAAAAAGGATTTTCCAAAAAGGAAGAGAATTGCGCAGAACTTTGCGGAATATTTCAACGATGCGTTGCGCACAATAAGGATATTGAAAAGAAGAGACTTTGTTCTGCTTGGCAGAATGAAGTTTTTTTTATGGAGGAATTGTTACCTATACTTTATGTTTAAAATTTTTTCAGAAAGCATTTTTTGTGAAAAACCTTGAAGTTTATACATTTTATGAACCTTATCTACTAACCATATTTTTCAAAAAATTATAGGTGTAAAATAATAGTAGATTCCTTAAGAAACGGAGGCATACTTATGAACATTAAACAAGTGACAGTAGCTGGCGGAGGAGTATTAGGAAGCCAAATTGCATTTCAGACAGCGTTTTCGGGATTTCCGGTCAATCTTTATGACATTAGTGACGAAGCTTTAGTGAAAGCAAAAGAAAAAATTCGCGCATGGCAAGAAGCATATAAGAAAGATTTAGGGGCTACTCAGGAAGATGTGGAAAAAGCCTACAATAACTTAACTTTCTATACAGATTTAGAAAAAGCGGTGAAAGGATCGGACCTTGTCATTGAAGCGGTGCCGGAAGTGTACGATATTAAAGCAGACTTTTATAAAAAACTTTCTGAAGTGGCGGATGAAAAGACCATCTTCGCTTCCAATTCTTCTACGATGTTGCCAAGCCAATTTGCTGACATTTCCGGAAGACCTGAAAAATTTTTGAATTTGCATTTTGCCAATGAAATTTGGAAGCACAATACAGCCGAAATTATGAAACATGAAGGCACAGACGAAAAAGTATTTGAAGAAATCATTGAATTTGCCAAAGCCATTGGCATGGTTCCACTGCCATTGTATAAAGAACAGCCAGGTTACATTTTAAATTCCTTGCTCGTTCCGTTCTTGGATGCTGCGCAAAAATTAGTGGTAAATGGAATTGCCGATCCTTATACAGTGGATAAAACATGGATGATTGCAACGGGTGCCCCTCAAGGTCCATTTGCGATTCTGGATGTGATTGGCATTAACACTCCTTACAATTTGTGCCTTGCCAGAGCAAAAGCAGGAGACAAGGAAGCGGAGAAAATCGCCGAATATTTGAAAAAAGAATTCCTTGATAAAGGACGCTTAGGTGTCCAAAACGGCAAAGGATTCTATGACTATCCAAATCCGAAATACCTTGATCCGGACTTCTTAAAATAAAATAGATTTATTGGAAAAAGGGGAAATTCAGTTCTCCTTTTTCTTGTGGAAAGCACCTCCTCTGTAATTCTTCATTTTATTTTGCAGGGAGGTGTGATTTTATTTGTTTTGTGATTACAATAGAGAATAAGTAGACAATGCAATGAGGAGAAAACCATGATCCAATACAAAGATGATCACCTCACCGTATTCGAAAGCCAACTTTATAAAACCACCTCCTCCGTCATCCAAACGGAAGATTGCATGATCGTCGTTGATCCGTGTTTGCTTCCTTTTGAAGTGGATCAAATTCGGGAGTATGTCATGAGCATTAAAGGAAATCGTCCAATCTATCTCATTATTACCCATTCGGATTGGGATCATATAGTGGGGGCTGGGGCGTTTCCAGAAGCGATGGTCATTGCCAGTACCGCCTTCGAAGAGAAAAATCCAGATGACATGATTGAACAAGTGAAAGCCTTTGATGATGAATATTATATCGATCGCAAAACACCATTAATTTATCCGAAAGTGGATATAGCTGTGGAGAAGGATGGACAGCAGCTGAAAATTGGCAATACATTGCTCACTTTTTATGAAGCGAAAGGCCATACGGATGATGGCATATTTGCCATTGTAGAGCCTCTTGGGATTTGGATTGCAGGGGATTATTTATCCAATATTGAATTCCCGTTTATTTATTCAAGTTCAAAGGATTACATAAATACTTTGGAAAAAACGGAAACCATTTTGGCAAATCATCGAATGAATATCATGATTCCGGGGCATGGACATGCAGCTTGCAGCAGAGAGGAAATCATAAAAAGGAAAAATGATAGTCTTCTTTATATCATCAGTTTGAAAAAAGCCATCCAGTCCAATGCAGAACATGAGCATTTGATTGCACAATATCCATATCCAAGAAGTTTGAAAAAGTGCCATAAGGAGAATGTGCAGTTTTTAAAGAAGGAAATGGGGGAAGGATTGGTGCGGATAAAGTGCTAATTCGTGCGGATGAGGCAACATTTGGTGCGCTTACCTTCCTAATTCGTGCGGATGAAGAAACATTTGGTGCGCTTACCTCCTTAATTCGTGCGGATGAGGCAATATTTCGTGCAGATACAACCACATCCCTACTTTGTAAGAATACCTTCCCATTTTCACGAAAATGCTCCCTACCAAGTTACTGATAGGGAGCATCTAAATTGTTATTGATATTTAGGTTTCCTTTTATTAACTACTGCATCGACGCCTTCTTTAAAATCATCCAATTCCGTCACGATGGCCATTTGAGAGGAAATATAATCAAGGGCAGAGCGCAAGTCCATTTTCTGACTTTGATAAACGGCCCGTTTTATAAAACGAATTGCGGTTTGAGGCCCGTTTGCTAATTTTTCAGCATAGGAGCGGGTAAATGAATCCAATTCCTCATCTTCAACTACAAAAGTAACAAGCCCTATTTCTTTTGCCTCCGCAGCGGTAAGCATCCGTGCCGTCCATAACAAATCCAGCGCCTTGTCGATGCCAACGAGTTTCGGCAAGTAATAAGCCCCTCCATCCCCTGGCACGATCGCTACATTAATATAGCTTTCAGAAACCTTTGCGGATTTTGCGGCTATCCGGATATCGCACATAAGCGCCATATCTAACCCTGCCCCCATGGCAAAACCGTGAATTTGGGCAATGACTGGTTTATCAATTTCCTCAAGAAGCAATGGAATCCGTTGAATTTTCTTCCATAATGAATTTTTTCGAGCGAGTCCTGTGGAAGTGATATCCTCTTTGCTTCGATAAAATCCTTCGCCTGCTTGCATGGCCTTAATGTCCCCACCTGCACAAAAGGCTTTGCCGTTTCCTTTTACAATGACCACTCGTATGGAATCATCATCCCGCACCGTTTCAAATGCTTCAATCCATTTCATAATCATTTCTTCGCTGAAGGCGTTGTAACTTTCCGGTCGGTTCAAAGTAATGGTTGCAATATGGTTATCCACTTCAAACAGCAAGTCCGGCATGGAATCTCTCCCTTATTTTTTTCCTATGGTTTTTGTAAGATATGCCCATAAATCCACATCATGCTTCAGTAAATAATCGGCAATGTAGTTGCTCCAAAATGGACTGTTCCTTCCTTCATCTCGCCAAGACCATAAACGACGCGTATATTGATGCAATGTATACTCATGGGTCATCCCTATGGCTGCATGAATTTGATGGGCAACAGATGTAATAGTCGTGATGGCGTCTTCTATGCGGATGCGGGCAAAAGCAATTTCATGCAAGAAATCCTTTGATTGAATTGCAGCACAAACATTATGAAAGGCAGTGATGGCAATAGCTGTTTCCCCGGCTAACTGGGCGAGATGCTGCTGCACTAATTGGAAGCGGTGAATAGGACGGCCAAACTGCTCTCTTTTTTTGGAATATTGAACCGTGATTTCATAAATTCTTTCAATAGCGCCTGTCATTAATGCAATTTTGAAGGCGGTTTCAATAGAAAGGGTATAAAATAATTGTTCTTCGGATAGAGGAGCGATGGAAATCGGTTTTACCTTATCCAAAATAATTGTATCCCGCGGCTCGCTGGCTAAATTATTGCTATGTTCAATGGTTGCCTTTTGCAAGTCAATCAAGGCAATTTGTGTTCCTTGAAAGCTGTCGACACGGGCAACTAAATAATCAGCATGTCTTGCCCATCGAACATTGTGCAATGAACCGGAAATAAGGTCATTTTGTAAATGGAATCCTTCTTTTAAAGAGTAAGTTGCAATGTTTTTGACAATTGCCTGATTCGTTGCTTCAAGGAGAAAATTTGCAAAAGTGGATTCTGCATATGGCATTGGGGCGGCGTATTTTCCAGTCAATCTCACAATATGCAATAAATCTTCTAAATCGCCTCCAGCTCCTCCGTGTTTTTCAGAAATGGCAACGTTAAACATGCCGGTTTCTTCAAATAAAGCCCAAATGCCCCTTGCCCAATCATCCCGTTCCAACAAATCCACAACATCTTTGGAGATGTTTTCTTTCAACATGCGTCCAGCTGCATCTAAAATCATTTCTTTCATTTCGCTCATTTTTCTACCATCCCTTTCGCCACCATGCCATAAAGAATTTCCGTTGTGCCCCCTCTAATCGTAAAGCTTGGTGCATGCAAGATTGCCTGTGCCATATAGCGGTCGAATTTTCTTTTTGCCTCAAGGTTTGGATAAGTTTCAACTAACAACCGTGCAATTTCAGGAATGCTTTGTTCAAACTTTGTACCGATTGCTTTGACTAAAGAGGCAGGAATGGCGACATCCTCAGCATTGCCGGATTCCAATAATTTCGCAACGCCAATAGATAAATTTCTCAGCGCCCATAATTGGGCAAGAAGCTTCGTTGCTTGCTTTAACCCGTCTTTATTTTTTTGATGCTTTAATTCTTTTATCAATTCTTCCAGCAAGAGGTATGTGCTCAAAATGCGTTCCGGTCCGCTTCGTTCAAAGGCAAGTTCCGCCAATCCCTGCTCCCATCCGTTTCCAGTTTCTCCAACGACCATATTGTCCGGTACAAACACATTATCAAAAAAGACTTCGTTAAAATGATATTCGCCCGATAAAAATTTAATAGGAACGATGGTTACCCCTTCAGCATTCAAATCGATAATCAGCTGGCTTAATCCCGAGTGTTTCTTTTTCTCATCGTATGGGCTTGTACGGACAAGCGCCACCATATAATGGCAGACGTGGGCATTGCTTGTCCAGATTTTCTGGCCATTCACAATCCAACCACCTTCGACTTTTTCGGCTTTCGTGCGGATGGACGCCAAATCGGAACCGCTGTTTGGTTCACTTAATCCAATGGCAAAATAGCATTCTCCCTTTGCAATTTTTGGCAGGAAAAATTGTTTTTGTTCTTCCGTTCCATAACGAAGAAGCAAAGGCCCTGTCTGGCGGTCTGCAAACCAGTGAGCTGCCACTGGTGCACCAGCAGCTAAAAATTCTTCTGTTAAAATATATCGGTCAAGGGTGCTTCGTTCTTGACCTCCGTATTTTTTTGGCCAAGTCAGTCCAATCCAGCCCTTTTCTCCAATAAGCTTGGAAAAGGAGGGATCCACGCCGCTTAACCAAGAATCGATGGCAGGGGTGAATGTTCCTTTTGTAATATGCGCTTGCAGGAAATTTCGCACTTCTAAACGAAAGGCTTCCTGCTCCTCTGTAAACTGCACAGTTGGCAATTGAAACATGACATCATCTCCCTTCTTATACCGTATTATGGGAATTTTTAATATTAGTACAATTCTAATGATAGTTTCTTAGCAGAGTCAATCAAAAGATGAATTATGCTATTATTTTATTCCGTTTGATGTCTTTTGTTTTAGATGATAAGAAGTTTTTATTTTAAGATAATCAAAAGTTTTTTCGTTTAATAGAAGGAATGGGAAACAAAAAAGGGTATCTAATCCCTTTAGATCCCCCTCTACTAAATAAACATATTCAAGAAGTTTAACTGCACTTTCCGTTTGGGATTTAATCAAATTGTTGTAGTTATTGAATAAACTTTCTTTGTACTGATTGATTTGTTGTTCGTTTGAATGAATAGAATTGATAGTGTTTGAAAAAATGAAACTGGCTATAACGAGTAACAGCAATATACCAAAAATTAACAAAAGTGTTGTTCTAATTTTTTTCATGTATTCCCCCAATATTTTTACTTTGAAGTAATTTGATTGTTTTCTTGCTAACACGCTAATGTGAAGGTATTTGGTTTTAATGAAGGGAATTTTAAGAAACTGTGAAGAATGCCTAGGGGATGGAAGTGAATTTTCATAATATCTAGAATAGATGTTTATAATAAGAAAATGGAAGGATGTGACAATGTACTTTTTTCATAATCCCTACCCATTTGGCTCTCCTTATTATCCAAACTATTATATGAATCGACCTGTTGAAAATATGTATACTGATCCAAATTTTTATAATCAATGGACGCATCCAAACGGAAATAATCAGTGGATTCATCCATATTTTGAGCATTCATCAACACAAGACCGCGGCCCTGCACCTTTTGTGGTAAATATTGAAGAGGCTGCAGAGCAAAACAAAACATACCGTACAGCTTTATGGACTGGAAATTATTTGCAAGTCACATTGATGAGCCTTCAGCCAGGAGAAGATATAGGTTTAGAAATTCATCCACATACGGATCAATTTTTGCGCATTGAACAAGGTGAAGGTATTGTCGAGATGGGGAGAACTCCAAACAATTTGAATTATCGTAGAAAAGTGAAAGAAGATTCTGCTATTATGGTACCTGCTGGAACATGGCATAATGTAGTGAATACTGGAAAAGGCCCGTTAAAATTATATTCCATTTATGCACCGCCGCATCATCCACACGGTACGATTCATCGGACAAAAGCAGATGCCCAAGCGCATGAAGCAAATCATTTTTAAAGTGAAAGAAAAGTATTAAATTTAAAATAAATAAACGCTCACAAACCGTTGCTTCAACAACGATTGTGAGCGTTTATTTACCATTTATTAACTAAAACGACTTTACCAATGGCTTTTCCAGATTCTAAATGTTCATGGGCTTTGGAGATTTCATCAAAAGTAAAGATGTTTGAATCTAGAAGCGGGCGGAGTTTGCCTTCCTCAACGATGTTTGTAACTTTTTCTAAAATTTGTCCATATTCCTTTCTCATTTCTTTCTCCAACATTTTTAATAACATAAATATGACATGAAGAGTCAATCCTTTTGAATGTAGCAGCGTCAAGTCATGGGTTGAACGGGCAGCAATGGCAAGCACGGTTCCAAGGGGCGCAGCTGCTTCAAAGGAACGGTCTAAATTTTCTCCACCAACTGTATCAAATACGATTTCAAACCCTTTACCATTTGTATATTTTTGTAAATACTCTTGAACGCTTTCTTCAAGGTAATTGATTGTTACGTCTGCACCAAGGCGTCGGCCGATTTCTAGCTTTTCTTTGGAAGAGGCGGTTGTATAAACTGTTGCTCCAGCCCATTTAGCTAATTGAATTGCCACATGGCCCACACCGCCAGCTGCAGCATGAATTAGGATATTTTGTCCAGAAGTCAAGTTGCCGCGAGTGAACATTGCTTCCCAAGCGGTAATCGCAACGAGCGGTAAAGCGGCGGCTTCTTCCATTGTTAGATTTTTAGGTTTATAGGCCAGTAAATCTGCATCGGCCAGCATATATTCCGCCAATGCCCCGCCTGCCATTCCTTTAAATCCGCCGGCACAGCCGTATACTTCATCCCCTACTTGAAATTTTGTCACTCCCTCTCCAACTGCCCGTACAATTCCAGCTACATCTCCATGTAAAACTGCTGGAAAATCTGGTGCAACCCCTTTCACGAAACCAGAACGCACTTTTGTATCAATTGGGTTGACGCTTGTCGCTTTCACTTCAATAAGAACGTGGCCTGGAATGACTTCAGGTGCAGGAATTTCTTGAATTTGAAAAACGGATGGATTGCCAAAAGCTTGTATCACTTGTGCTTTCATATTTCGCACTCCTTTTGTGAGAATAGTAGAGTTTTATGAAGATTCTTAATCATTTTATTCTGAAATGAGGGAAAAGACAAATTCAGCGGATTCGTTAGACCGGTACCAAAGGGGAGAGTTTATGAACTAAGGGGGAGTAAGAAGGAGTATCTTTGCCAAGTGGGGCCAAATGAGGCAGTATATGAACTGAAGGGAGGAGCAACTGAACCAATTGAGGTAGTATCCGAACTAAAGGAATAAGTAAACGCACCAAACGAGGTTGTATCCACATCAGATAAGGCAGTATTCACAAGTTACTCATATTAAAAATTTATCCTACATAAATAGTTGAAAATTAAATTCCATCATGTTATAAGTGAATTACCAATTCCGTACAATAGGTGATGGAGTTCACCTTTAACCGCCGATAGGTGCTGATGACTCCTGCTGGTGATATGGAACGCCCATGTCTTCAGCAGGGGTTTTTTTCATGAGAAGGAGGAAATCAAATGGTTTATCTATATGTGGGCATGGCAGGGGCGTGTGGTGCCATGTTGAGATATTTTATTGGAATAACATTGTTGACGGGGAGTTTATTTCCATGGGCCACACTTATTACTAATCTTGCAGGCAGTTTTTTATTGGCATGGCTTTCGACTTCATTATTTAAAAGAATCTCTATATCTCCAAGCGTTGCGATCGCCATTAGCACCGGTTTTGTTGGTTCATTCACAACCTTTTCCACACTTAGTGTCGAAACGATTCAACTTTTTGAGAATCAACATATTTTAGTAGGCGTAGTTTATATTTTGGCAAGCCTAGTGGGCGGATTGTTCATGAGCCGCTTGGGATTTAAGGGGGGGAAATAAAATGTGGATCAATTTTTTGTTCGTAGGAATCGGAGGCTTTGCAGGAGCCGTTTCCCGTTTTGCCATGAGTAAAGCATTCAATAAGAAAGTGTCTTTTCCCTTTGGAACGTTGACCGTAAATCTGCTAGGATCGTTCTTATTGGGGATGATCGTCGGGGCAAAAGTAAATGAAATGATTGCTTTACTTTTTGGGACAGGTTTTTTAGGGGCATTTACCACTTTCTCCACGATGAAATTAGAACTCACTCAGCTTTATTTAAAGAATAAAAAGAATTTCCTTTTGTACATAATTATTACCTACATAGGTGGAATAACTCTTACATTTTTTGGGTATTTAATAGGAATGATTTGTTAAGAAAAGGAGATTTATGATGAGAAACAATCGAATATATAAGATGAAATTTTCTGGAGTGTATCCTCTATATGTTCAGAAAGCGGAGAAAAAAGGACGCACTAAAGAGGAAGTGGATGAAATTATTCGTTGGCTAACGGGATATAGCCAAGAAGAGTTGGAGGCGCAACTAGAAAAAGAAGCGGATTTTGAAACGTTTTTTGCAGAAGCTCCCCAATTAAATCCGAACCGTTCTCTTATTAAAGGCGTTATTTGCGGAGTGCGGGTGGAGGAAATTGAAGAACCATTGATGCGGGAAATTCGCTATTTAGATAAACTGATTGACGAACTTGCAAAAGGAAAAGCCATGGAGAAAATTTTACGGAGCTAAACGGGTTTACTTCACCAATCATTTCAGCACTGAATATCCTATTCCGAAAGGAGGATATTCATGGGCTATTATGTTCCTGTGGATTCGGGTGTAAAATTATATGTGGAAGATATTAATCCATTTGGAAAGAAAACCATTGTCTTCTTGCACGGTTGGCCATTAAATCACAAACAGTTTGAATATCAGTTCAACGTGTTGCCGGCCCTCGGATACCGCTGCATTGGCATTGACTGGAGAGGGTACGGAAAGTCGGATAAACCTTTTGAAGGCTACGATTTTAACAGGTTGGCTGATGATGTGTTGGCCGTTGTGAAAGCACTGCAGCTTCAACATTTTGCATTAGTTGGCCATTCAACAGGAGGAGCTATTGCTATCCGCTATATGTCCCGCCACAATGGCTATGGAGTATCGAAACTTATCCTTGTTGCCAGCGCGGCTCCGGTCAGTTTTACGCAGGAAACGGGGCAAAGCTTCCTTGAACTAGCATACAATGACCGGGCAAAAATGATGCAAAAAGTCATTGATGGATTTTTCTTCCAATATATTACGAAAGAATTTTCCGATTGGTTTATGAACATGGGCATGGAAGCGGCCAGCTGGTCCACGATTGCTATTATTAATACATTAAGGGATGAAAAATTATATGCTGATTTATCGAAAATTCATGTTCCTACTTTAATCATCCACGGAATTCATGATAAGGTCATTCCCTTTGCCCAAACGCATGAACTAAGTGAACGCATTCCAAACTCCATCATTGTGCCATTTCAATATAGTGGACACGGAACCTTCTGGGAAGAGCGGAATAAATTCAATGAAGTATTGTGGCAATTCATTTAAAGCGAATTGGAACAAGTTTCTAATTTGCTTTTTTTATTTCAATATGGATAAAAATAAATCTTAATCAAACTTCTTCCAGCATCTAGCGTCACTCTAATTTAAAACTATATTTGTGGAGGGATAGCCACTGGAACTTGCCGCAGTAAAACCCGAAGTAAAGAAAAAAGTTCTAACTGTTTTTCTTTTTTGGTTCCTCCTTTTTGACGGGATTTTTGGCTACGGTATATATTGGCTCTTTTTTTGACTGGAGCCGGTTGAAGGACGAATTAATTGCCCAACCGATTTCTCCGGAAGGAACTTATGCGGTCAAAGCTTATTTATCTATGGGTGGGGCAACGGTGTAATAAGTCCTTGATTTTAACAGTTCTTCATGACAAAATATAAAAATAATAGGGGGTGAAATCATATGAGCAATGGAAAAACAGAGGAAATGTTAACACAGCTTATTCAAATTGTTGGCGCCATTCAATCAGAAATCCAAGGAATGAAAGCAGAAATCAAAGGAATGAAAGCAGAAATCCAAGGAATGAAAGCAGAAATCCAAGGAATGAAAGCAGAAATCCAAGGAATGAAAGCAGAAATTCAAGGAATCAAAGCAGAAATCAAAGAAATCAAAACAGAAATTCGCGAAATAAAAGAAAGACAAGACGAATATGAAATGAAAAACGAAGAGCGCTATGACGAATTAATGCGTGCCATCAATACCATCAAAGCCGACCAAGACTATATTTGGCAGAAAGCTGTTCGTAATGAAAGAGAAATAGACAAGCTCAAAAAACATTCATAATTCTTACATCCATGCTTCAGGTGCACACCCGTGAACCTGCTTATTTTTTATCTCCAACCTCCTCTTTTTCCTAAATCACCCCAAAAAACAAGTTGACTCATTTTCCAAACTTCTATACTATTAAATTGGCCCGACTAGCACGGGAGAGGTTCATAGCTTAACCCTCTATAAAAAACTATGAAACAACCAATTTCATGAGTTTTATAGAATTTATGGGTGTCCTCTCTTGTAAATGTTGGGAAACATTTTGCAAGGAGGTTTTTTTTTTATGTCTAGTCGCAAATTGGAAGATGGTCTCAAAGATTTAACCTTATTAGGAAATCAGAAAACGAATTATCCAACAAAGTATGCGCCGGAAGTGTTGGAAGCGGTGAATAATCTGCATTCTGATCGGGACTATTTTGTGAAGTTTAATTGTCCTGAGTTTACAAGCCTTTGTCCGCTTACTGGCCAGCCGGACTTTGCCACGATTTATATTTCCTATATTCCAGACAAAAAATTAGTCGAAAGCAAATCTCTCAAGTTATATTTATTCAGTTTCCGTAACCATGGGGATTTTCATGAAGACTGCGTAAATATCATAACGAATGATTTAATCAAATTGCTGGATCCAAGATATATTGAAGTATGGGGCAAATTCACGCCGCGCGGAGGCATCTCCATCGACCCATACTGCAACTACGGCAGACCTGGAACGAAATATGAAGAAATGGCAAATTATCGTTTAATGAATCATGATTTATATCCAGAAAAAGTGGATAATCGATAAATTGAATAACAGAGGTTCTTAGCTACCCTCTATAAAAAACTAAGAAGAAAACAGCATTTCCTTCTTAGGATGCTGTTTTTTTCTTTATAAAGGAGTGTCTTTAATGATATTAAAAGAAGAGAAAGCAATCGTCGTATTCAGCGGTGGACAAGACAGCACGACATGTTTGTTTTGGGCAAAAGAACAGTTTAAAGAAGTGGAAGCTGTGACGTTTGATTATGGTCAAAGACATCGATTGGAAATTGAATGTGCGAAGGAAATCGCAAAGGAAGTAGGAGTGAAGCATCACATTCTTGATATGTCCCTTTTAAATCAGCTAGCTCCAAACGCACTAACACGGGATGATATCGAAGTTGAGGAAGGGAAAGATGGCGAGCTTCCTTCTACCTTTGTGCCGGGGCGCAATTTGCTATTCCTTTCCTTTGCAGGGGTGTTAGCAAGCCAAGTAGGAGCAAAGCATATCGTAACAGGCGTATGTGAAACGGATTTTAGTGGCTATCCTGATTGCCGTGATGTTTTTATCAAATCGTTGAATGTAACAATGAATTTAGCGATGGATGATACGTTTGTCATTCATACGCCGCTCATGTGGTTAACGAAAGCACAAACATGGGAACTGGCAGACCAATTAGGTGTGCTTGATTTTGTACGAAACAATACATTGACTTGCTATAACGGAATCATTGCAGATGGCTGTGGAGAATGTCCAGCATGTAAGTTGAGAAAAAGAGGTCTTGATGAGTATTTACGTTCTAGAAAGGGTGCTTCACATGTTAGATTTTAGAATTGTTGATAAGCTTCAAAAACTAGATGAAGATATTCAAAGAGACCAATTGAGATATCACTCGAAGCGTGTGCTCGTCAGCAAGGAATTTACATTTGATGCCGCCCATCATTTGCATGCATATGAAGGGAAATGCAAAAACCTCCATGGGCATACGTACAAAGTAGTGCTTGGAGTAAGCGGATATCCGGATGATCGAGGGTTAGTTATTGATTTTGCTGACCTTAAAGACATTTGGAAAGAAAAAATTGAAATCTATTTGGACCACCGCTATTTAAATGAAACGTTGCCGCCAATGAATACAACAGCTGAGAATATGGTCGTTTGGATTTATGAAAAATTGGCGGAAGCGTTGCAGGAGAAAGGTTTTGACGGGGCGCGGGTAGAATTTATTCGACTCTATGAGACTCCTACAAGTTATGCAGAAGCTAGACGGGAGTGGATGGAAAGTGAGTAAAATTCCCGTTATGGAGATTTTTGGCCCTACCATTCAGGGAGAAGGGATGGTCATCGGGCAAAAGACGATGTTTGTTCGCACGGCAGGCTGTGACTACTCTTGTGAATGGTGCGACTCAGCCTTTACATGGGATGGCAGCGGTAAAGAGTTGATTCGGCAAATGACCGCAGAAGAAATTTGGACGGAATTGAAACGGCTTGGCGGAGACGGATTCTCTTTTGTAACGATCTCAGGCGGCAACCCGGCATTAATTCGGAATTTAGAAGGATTAGTGCGGATTTTAAAGGAGAATGGAATCCAAATTGGCGTCGAAACTCAAGGCTCTAGATGGCAAGATTGGCTGTACGATGTAAATCAAGTGACGATTTCCCCAAAACCGCCAAGTTCTGGGATGAAAACAGATTTTACTGTGCTTACTGAAATCATAGATAAGCTAAATGCCCGAAACGGCAACCAGCACATTTCATTGAAAGTCGTTGTATTTGATGAGGAAGATTATGAATATGCAAAAAAAGTACATTTAAGATATCCGACTATTCCATTTTTCTTACAGGTTGGCAATGATGACACAACTACAAAAGATCAAACGAAACTCGTTAGCCACTTACTGAAAAAATATGAAAGGCTCATTAACAAAGTAATGGCAGATGAGGAATTACAAAACGTGAAAGTACTGCCGCAACTCCATACCCTTGTGTGGGGGAATAAAAGAGGCGTGTAGGGGCCAGAAAGGACTTCTATAAAATTTGCGAAGATCCTGATAATCGCCGAATAGAGGAACATAATCGCCAAAGGAAAAAAACGTTTCTGCAGAACCCGATAATCGCCAACCAGGCAAGAATAATCGCCAAATCAACGAACATATTCGCCAACCAAAGAGGCAAACCGTCTTCTGACCGCCAAATTCTTCGAAATTTAAAAAGGAGCATGTCCAAAAGAGACTGCTCCTTCCTTTTATTTTTTAGTTCGTAAAATCGATCACCATTCGACCAGTGAACTTTCCTTGCTCCATTTCTTCCATAATATCATTGATTTCTTCAAGTTTTCGGAGGGTTACTCTAGGTACTACTTTTCCTTCAGCTGCAAATTGGAACGCTTCTTTCAAATCTTGGCGGGTACCGACGAGGGAACCGACCACTTGAATGCCGTCCAGCACAAGGCGAGGAATATCAAGATCCATTTTATCAACAGGCAAACCAACTGCAACAACCCGGGCGCCTGCTTTTACGACATCTACAGCCTGGTTGAATGGTGCTTTCGCCACAGCTGTCACAACGCAAGCGTCCAATCCTTTTCCATCTGTGATTTCAAGGACTTTTTCTTTCGGATTTTCTTTTAACGAATTCACCGTGACATCTGCTCCCATTTCTTTTGCAAAGGCCAATTTATCGTCATTAATATCGAATGCGACTACTCTTGCGCCAAATACATTTTTTGCATATTGGACAGCCAGGCTTCCTAAACCGCCAATGCCAAATACGCCAATCCATTGCCCAGGCCGGATATCCGACACTTTTACCGCTTTATATGTTGTCACTCCGGCGCATGTAATGGAAGTGGCAGCTGCCGGATCCAAGTTGTCAGGCACTTTTACCACATAATTGGCAACCACGATCGCCTGTTCCGCCATGGCTCCGTCAACCGTATAGCCGGCATTTTTTACATTTCGACACAACGTTTCTCTTCCCGTTGTGCAATACTCGCAATGGCCACAGCTTTCGTATAACCAAGGAATGGCTACCCGGTCGCCGACTTTTAAGGAAGTGACCCCTTCAGCCACTTCAACGACTTTTCCAACGCCTTCATGGCCAAGAACAACACCTGTGACATCCCCAAAATCCCCGTTTTTCACATGCAAATCTGTGTGGCAAACTCCGCAATATTCCATCTGCACCAAAGCTTCACCATGTTTAAGCGGACGTAATTGTTTGTCCACCACACTCACCGTTTTTTCTTTTGATACAACTGCAGCTTTCAATAATAATCCCCCTTTGTTTGAATTTCGTACATGGAAGCGTATCCATATACTTAAAAATAAAGATACTAGCAGAGAGTATGTTCAGCAATATAGGAAATACTACTATTTAATGTAAATAGATTTCCATTTTTCGACATAAAAAAAATAGGGAGATAAGCGCGGATTATATCTCTTTGTGAATAGTAAAATATGATTATCAAAATAAGTTTTATGGAGGACGAAAATACTACTGTTGAGTTACAAATCATCGTCTTTTGAAAAATTCATCTCTTTTCTGCAAACAATAAAAGCAATGTGGCCAATGGTCCCAATAAAAGCGAAATCAAGAACCAGTTCAATCCGGAGCGGTTTTTTCCTTGGGCAAGCCCTGCATTGATCAACGCCAAAGTGCCCCAACCAACAACATATTCATTTTCCATGATATCCTCCTCATTGATTTCTTTATATATATTATAAACCTAGAATCTAATCATGGTTATATTATATAGGAAAAAACCATATTTATAGGAAAATATTCAGTTTGAAAAATACTTAGCTAATCCATTTTTAAGGCATAATGAAATGAAAAAGCGTAAAAGGAGAATCTCGATGATCCAAATTGGAAAAATCACAATCTATGTTGAAGATCAGGAACAGGCAAAAGATTTTTGGATTAACAAAGTAGGGTTTGTATTGAAATTCGAACAGCCGATGGGGCCTGGGATGGCGTGGATTGAGGTGGGGCCTGAAAATGATTTTGCGACATTGGTGCTATACTCAAAAGCATTGATGAAGAAACAAAAACCGGAAAATGTCGCTCATCCAACCCTCCTTTTCAGCACACCGAACATTGAAGAAGCGTATGAGCGGTTGAAAAATAATGGCGTAAAGGTGGATGAACTACAAAAATTCCCTTATGGTTCGATGTTCACTTTCTATGACCAAGATGGAAATCAGTATTTGTTGAGAGAAGATAAATAATAATGTCAGCTAATCGTGCTATCTGGAGAGAAGGACTTTCCGGGTAGTCTTTTTATTTGATCCACGGCGGTAAAACGGTGTATGTCACAAGACAGCCGCTTTTAGATTCATCGGCCTCATCGCTATAATAATGAAGAAATTGTAATTAATAAAAGAGGCACTCTTGTCCGATAAACTTTGTTTGATTTATTATAAAGACAGCATCAGTTCTATCGATGAAAAGGCTAAAAGAAGAAGGAGACTTGACATGAAGCACATTTACACTGGTAAAACGAAAAATGTTTACGAATTGGAAGATGGCAACTATTTATTGGAATTCAAAGATGACGTAACAGGCGTTGACGGGGTATTTGACCCAGGTGCCAACACGGTGGGATTGACAATTGAAGGTGCCGGACTTGCAGGATTGAAATTGACGAAATATTTTTTCGAATTGCTTAATGAAAAAGGCATCCCAACGCATTTTATTGAAGCGGATATCGATAAAAAGACGATGAAAGTGAAACCGGCGGAAACATTCGGCAAAGGGTTGGAAGTGATTTGCCGCTTCCGTGCAGTGGGAAGTTTCTTACGTCGATATGGTTTATATGCACAAGAAGGGCAACCTCTTGATGCCTTTGTGGAAGTGACAATCAAAGACGATGAACGGGAAGACCCGCCAATCAGCGAAGATGCGTTGGACATGCTTGGCATTTTATCCAAAGCGGAATACAAAGTGTTAAAAGAACTTACACAAAAAATCGCCGGCATTGTAAAAGAAGAATTGGCGAAAAAAGGCATCGAACTTTACGATATTAAATTCGAATTCGGCCGTGATAAAGAAACGAATGAAATCATGTTGATCGACGAAATTTCCGGCGGCAACATGCGCGCCTACAAAAATGGCGAATATATCGAGCCGTTGGAATTGGAAAAATTGATTTTGGAAGGATAAGAAATAGGGAATGGAAGGAAAGAGTGAGTGGAGAAGATCATGGAGTGTTGCCATTCGCTCTTTTTTTGCATTTAAACCGGGAGAGAAAATGCAGCTTGATTTGAAATAATTCCCTTGGCAGCTGCAGGGGGTTTTTCTTTGGACGTGCGACAGTTGAAGTTCTTGTAACAATGGTTTATTTTGATAAATGAACGTTTATAAATTGAGAGTTTAGGAGTGCAAAAAATGAAAAAGAAAGTGGTTTTGATCAGTACGGGCGGCACGATTGCTAGCGGCGTGAATCCGGAAACGGGGCTCCTCACATCCGGCATGATGACGGGGGAAGATTTGGCCAAACAATGCGAATTGCCAACTTATATTGAATTAAATGTAGAAACCCTTTTTCATTTGCCAAGCAATGAAATGACCTTTGATCATTTAATTCAGTTAAAAGAAAAAATTGAGAAGGTGTTTGAGAATCAAGAAGTGGCAGGAGTGGTCGTGACCCACGGAACGGATACGCTGGAGGAAACGACGTATTTTCTGGATTTGACGATTGGAGACGAGCGGCCGGTTGTGGTCACAGGCGCCCAACGAAGCCCGGCCACGATCGGAACGGATGCCTTTTCCAACTTGCGCCAAGCCATCATTTTGGCTGCAAGTGATGAAGCGAGAAACTTGGGCGCGGTTGTGTTGTTCAACGAAAAGATTTTGCCTGCCCGCTATGTGAAGAAAAATCACGCCTCCAACGTGGACGGCTTCAACGCGCCGGGGTTCGGCCATTTGGGGTATGTGGATGAGGAAGAAGTCATCCTTTACGGGAAAGCGGTGAAAAGGGAAACTTATGAGCTGAAGTCCGAATTGCCTTATGTGGAAATCATCAAATGTTCATTGGGCTCCGATGGCCGCTTGATTAAGTATGCGGTGGAGACGGGAGCAAAAGGCATTGTCCTTGAAGCGTTCGGCCGAGGCCAAGTCCACCCGGCCGTTGCAGAACAAGTGCAATATGCCATTGAAAAAGGCGTCATCGTGGTGGTGACAACAAGCACGGCGGAAGGAAACGTCAAAGTGGTGTACGACACCCCAGGCACTGCCTACGACTTGCAAAAGAAAGGCGCCATCCTCGGCCGCGACTACGACAGCAAAAAAGCCCGCATGAAGCTGGCGGTGATGTTGGCTGCAGGGGTGGGGGATGTGAGGGGAAAATTTAGATAACAAAGAAGAGGATGTCTTGAAAGTCAAGAACTTTCAGGACACCTTTATTTTTAGAAACAATTATCTATTATCTTTCTTTTCCCCAGAAATGGTTGAAACAGGTTTTCTTCATCCTTTTTGCAAAGCGGATTCCTCAAAATGACTGTTCAAATATCGCTTGCTGTTTTTGGTAAACCCAGGAGCTCGATAAATAGAAGAATAGTATACTTCATCGTTTTGGCATCCAATTAGACGGCTGCATCGTAAACTGTGGCAAAGGGAAAATGGATTTTATCCACATACATTGAGTGTCCTAGTCAAAGGTTGAGATACATTTGTTGAGGGATTTAATCAAACTATTTCTAAAAATCAAAAATGATCTAACATAAATATTAAAAGAGAAGGTATTAGAGTTATAAGTAACATATTTAACACAAACTTTATGTTTTGACATAAAATACACGAATATCATTTTTATCCAAATTTTCCCTCGTAGCGAAGAGATACTTTATATGAAAATGTCTGGTTTCAAATTTATTGCTTCCTCAAAATTCAGTCAGTAATTATTTAATGAGTATAGTCTTTTTACTTATTATAATTTGTAAATTATGTAAAAAAAGTAATTATTAGAAAATATAATTAGGAAATATCACTAGTGCTGCATTAATTTAATTTTAAAATGAAAAAGACTCACAATCTTCACTTATTTTATTTTGTGAAAAGAAAAAGTCCTTTATAATGGATAAGTCAGGTGGTAACCCGTCCAAATCCACTAAAAAGGACCAAACTCATGGACAAGATTACACGAAAAACTTCATTTGGACAATGGTTTTCGCCAATAAATCTTCAATTATTTGAAGAACTGATGAAAACGATGAAATTAGATTACTATACGAAAAAATTAACGACAGAGCCATTTCTAAAATTACTGCTTTTTGCGCAATTGGAAGAAATCGAAAGTCTCCATGCGCTAAGCGATTGCCTTTTTGATGACCAACTTCAAAAAGGGGTCGACCTTCATTCTATTAGTATTTCACAGTTGTCACGGCGATTAAATGGAAGAACGGAAATTCTTCTTTAATCTGTGGTGCCACGAAGCGATGGGCTAATGGGATAGTTTAGTTGAAAAAGGGGAGAATTGTACAAGGAGACAGAATATTACAAGTAAAAAGCTTTCGGGGGAAGTGTGAAGATGAAAATTGAAGATATATATAATGATTTACCAACACTCGAAACGGAAGGACTTTAGAAATTATTTGCAATTGACAATATCAACTGTAATCATTATTATTACAGTTAGGAGGAAGGTTCATTATGAATAGCGATTTTTCGATTGCCGTTCACTGCGTCGCTTACCTGGCCCAAAAGCAAAGCCAACGAGTGACCAGTGAAGACATTGCCCAAAGTGTTTCTGTCCACCCAGCAAGATTAAGGAAAATTTTGAGCATATTAAGGAAAGAAAATATTATTACTTCTAAAGAAGGGGCAAAAGGCGGATTCTCTTTAAACGATTCACCGGAACATATTACGTTAGACAAAATATTTAAAATCACTAGTGAGGAAACGCTTGTACCGAAATGCCCTGATTCCAATGAGAATTGTCCAATAGGCAGAAACCTATCAAATATACTCATTCGCGTTTTTCACAATGCGGAAGAACACTTTTTAAATTATTTAAAAGGTGTAACGATCAAAGATATCATTGATGAAATCAATAGTAGTTAGGTTTTCATGCCTGAAACAAAAGTACGACTAATGTTTTTATGTTCGTTATGCTCCATCAATTTTTTTTAAACATAACTGTAACAAAAAATATTTCAGTTTAAGAAGGTGAATAAGGTTGAAGAAAAAACGGGTTGTCGTTGGAATGTCGGGTGGGGTTGATTCCTCTGTGGCAGCCTACCTTTTAAAACAAGAGGGGTATGACGTCATCGGTGTATTTATGAAAAATTGGGATGACACCAATGACGATGGTGTATGTACAGCAACGGAAGATTACGAAGATGTTAAGAGAGTTGCCAATCAACTCGGGATTCCTTATTACAGTGTGAACTTCGAAAAAGAATATTGGGATCGTGTGTTTACGTACTTTATAGATGAGTTGAAACGGGGACGAACACCAAATCCAGATGTTTTATGCAATACAGAAATTAAGTTTAAAGCATTTGTTGACTACGCTCTTTCACTAGATGCTGATTATATCGCGACAGGCCATTACGCAAGAATCAGCAGAGAAAATGGCCAAATCGCCTTATTGCGTGGAAAAGATCCCAATAAAGATCAAACGTATTTTCTTAGCCAATTAACAGCAGAGCATTTGTCAAAAGTCCTGTTTCCTATTGGAGAATTAACGAAAGATGAAGTACGAAAAATCGCTCAAGAATTGAACCTTGTTACCGCCAGTAAAAAAGATAGTACAGGAATCTGTTTTATTGGGGAACGAAATTTCAAAAGCTTTTTAAAGAATTATTTACCGGCACAGCCCGGAGAAATTCGTTCTCTAGATGGAGAAGTGCTAGGTACTCATGATGGGTTGATGTACTATACGATTGGCCAACGAAAAGGACTTGGAATCGGTGGAAAAGGAACAGGGGAACCTTGGTATGTCGTCGATAAAGATTTAGAAAACAACGTTTTACTCGTCGCTCAAGGTAAAAATCATCCTGCTCTGTTTTCTACCGGTCTTATTGCATCGAACATCAGCTTTATTAACGGGGATGTTCGTCCACGTACATTTGCATGTACAGCTAAATTCAGATACCGTCAAGAAGATCAGAAAGTAACCGTTCATATTCGTCCGAATGGAACGGCTTTTGTGGAATTCGAAAAACCAGTTAAAGCCGTTACTCCAGGACAAGTAGCGGTATTTTATGACAATGATGTTTGTCTTGGCAGTGCGATTATTGACGAAGTGATAAAAATGGATGCTTCAACTGCCACTGCGGCATCTTAAAACAATACACTATTTGACTATAGAATGACACCCTGTATGCACGCTATCTTGTCAGGAATAATAAGTGCTGTGATAAGGAATAAATCTCGGGGAATTTTATCGGCTATCATACAAAGAGTAACTACAAAACATCATACTGAATCATCTTTAAGATATTTTATGTTTTGATGGAACGTTTTTCTAGATACAACGAAATTAAAAAATAATTGGAAGGTAGATGTGAAATGGAAAAATTTAAAAATCACAAAGGGTATTCACGCATGTATCAAGAAAACAAACTAACTTTAGGATTGTTCTTTCCGATTGAATCGTATATGGGCGATGTCCCTGAGATGAATATAGAAAAGCAAATGAAGTTAGCCAAACGAGCAGAAGAACTCAATTTCGCTTCATTATTTGTGAGAGATGTACCGTTGCGCGATCCTAATTTCGGGGATGTCGGGCAAATATATGACCCGTTTACGTATTTAGGGTATGTTGCTGCCAACACAGAAAAGATTGCCTTGGGAACGGGAAGTATTATTTTAACATTGCGCCATCCTCTTCATGTCGCAAAAGCGGCGGCTTCTGTAGACAGATTATCTGGTGAAAGACTTATTCTCGGTGTCGCAACAGGTGACCGTCCAATCGAGTTTCCAGCGTTCGCTGTGAATCCAGAAGATCGGAGCGAATTATTCCGAGAAGCAGTGGCTGTCATAAGAAAAGCATGGAAAGAGCATTTTCCGACCATTGACTCTGCACGAGTTCATCTAGCCAATGGAGATCTTTTACCAAAACCGAAATTGTCAGACATCCCATTAATGGTGACAGGTCACAGCGGACAGTCTCCTGAATGGATTGCTGAGAATAGTGATGGTTGGATTTACTATCCACGCGGATTCAAATTTCAAAAAATGTTAATTGATAATTGGCGTTCGTTAACAGACGAATTTAAGCCGTTTACCCAATCGCTTTATATTGATTTGACGGAAGACCCAAATCATGTACCAATCCCGATTCATCTTGGATTCCGTACGGGGCGAAATTTCGTTATCGAATTTCTTGCAGCTTTACAGGATGCAGGTGTGAACCATGTCATCATCAACTTAAAATATGGCCAACGCCCAGTAGAAGAAGTGATCGAAGAATTAGGTGAATTTGTGCTTCCACACTTTCCGGCTTTATCATGATGAGAACAATCCATTTGGTTGATAACCTTTAAAGACGTAAATATAAGAAAGGGAGGATGCGTATGAAAGTTTTGGTCATTGGTGCCAACGGAAAAGTAGGCCAACAAGTGGTGAGCATGCTTCATGCGCATGAACGGCACACCGTTCGTGCAATGGTTCGAAAACAAGAGCAATTGGAGGCTTTTCAGAAAAAAGGAATTGAAGCGGTGCTCGCTGATCTTGAAGGCACTGTCGATGAAATTGCCGAAGCAGCCAAAGGCTGTGACGCGATTGTATTCTCTGCCGGTTCAGGTGGACACACAGGAGCGGATAAGACATTGCTTGTCGATTTAGACGGTGCCGTAAAAGCGATGGAAGCTGCAGAAAAAGTCGGAATTAAACGATTTGTCATGGTGAGCTCATTCCAGGCCCACAACCGTGAGAACTGGCCAGAAAACCTCAAACCTTATTATGTCGCTAAACATTATGCTGACCGTATGTTAATGAATAGTGGTTTAAATTATACGATTATTCGTCCTGGATATCTTCTTAATGAAAAAGGAACAGGGTTGGTTACTGTAGCAGAAAAATTAAATGTCGGGAGCATTCCACGTGAAGATGTAGCAAGAACAATCGTTCAATCTCTTGATGAACCAAATACGTATAAAAAAGCATTCGATTTAATGTCAGGGGATACAGAGATTGCGGAAGCATTGAAATCACTGTAATGAAGCATTCATCCGAAGGGAGAATTTAGAAACATGGCTTACAAATTTTATGCAATGGATTTTGCTTTTTATAACTCCATGGGCATTTATAGCTTTGAAGCTCGGTGTGAAATGCTAAAAGAGATCGGGTATGATGCGACCCATTTATCCGTCTGGCACGGAGAACGGTGGAGAGATGTAGAGAAGCTGAAAAACGTTAAGGAGAAATATGGACTGGATGTCGCTGGCGTGTACGTTGTGTTAGACCTTTCATTAGGTGAGGACCATCCAAGAAATACAGGTATTTTAAAAATGCTGGAGATCATGGAAGGATGCTCCACGGTCGAGCTGGCGATTCAATCTGTCGGACATCATATACGCCCTTCAGACCCTAAAGGGGACGACATCGCTGTGAAGTGGCTGGAAAAAGCACTAAAGATTGCTGAACGAAGAAACATTAATATCTTGCTTTACACACACTTATCATTCTGGGTTGAACGCCATGAAGATGCAGTAAGACTTTGCAAGCGTCTCAATCATCCTAATCTCGGCGCAGTCGATGGAACAAACCTATTAGGTACGCTTAGAGCGGTATCCCCTTACTTAAAACAAGTAAACATTTCTGGCAGCCGCCGAGATCCTCACGGTTTTGGGGGAGTGGCGACAATCGAGCCTTTGGATGTCGGAGAGTTAGATAATTTTGCGTTGCTTGGACAGCTTAAAAAGATGGGCTATAATGGGATGATTGGCTACCAAGGTTGGGGTGAAGGAGGCGACGCTTACAGCAAGCTAAGCCGTTCACTCAAAGCGTTCCGCGATATGGAGCGTAGACTTGAGGCACACCCACATTGGGCGGATTTAAGATTAACTCCATAATCATTCCTTCATCCGCTCCTTTGATTGACTCGTTTAAAGGATACAGGTTGGCTAAATAATAATACCTGTCAAATAGATACGTATAAAAGAGTGAACCTTATGCGGCAAGAGTTCGGCATTCCACCGGACTCTTGCCGTATTTGTGCGCCCGGCATGTACATGAACTATAGGGTGTAAGTCCCGAACCCCGAAGACAGAAGTAGAGGTTAGCCAAGAGCAAGGGTGTCCGTGGTGACGCGGAATGGTCCCAGGAGCTGTTCGACCTTCCTTCACTTCTACTATAAAAAAATAGTAGCACAAACCTTGGCCTAGGTCTGTACTACTAATGTTAGTATGTTTTTCAACCGTTTGACGTCGAATCGGAATATGAGTGGCATCCAAGTAAATGCACACATAGCGTTCTTCGAGCTTTCGTTCATGGAAAGCCTGCACGTCTTCAGAAACAAGTTGTTAAGTTCGAAACCGTTTGTTTGGAATAGTGATGTCCATACATCCGCTCGATGAGATGAGCAATTTCATTTGTCGTAATCCCTTTTTCATAAAGGTGAATGACAAACTGTTCTAGCGTATCATTGGAACGCTTATAAGGTAAGCGTCAAATCTTGCACACCTTCTTGATGTGCTAATTTCATGAGATAATCTCCTCAAGATGAAATTGAAGGAGGTTTTTTTATGCCTAAGAATCCTGAATTACGAAAGGTTTGGGAACAACGAATCGCTGACTATCGTAAAAGCGTCAAACTCAAGTAAACTGGTGCAAGGAAAATCAATGGAGTATTCACCAGTTTAAATACTGGTTAAGAAAAATTGAAAATCCAATAAAAAATCAAGGAAATTTCATTTCCGCTGGCTGGGTTGCAGAACTCGCATTCAAAGCCATAATGTAAAACGAATCGTTGAAATGTCTCTGTCAATTCTCTTTCTCCGTTTGGCAAGATCGTTTTTACTGCAGGGGAGAGATTATCAAAACGAATGACCCTTGGAACCCTTCCCATATAGTGAAAGATTCGTTTTAATCCTTCCAAGAAACATTCTTGATTTTGAGCTGGCATGACTTGCACATAGGCCGCATTACTGTAAGGGAATGAAACGACCAGGTAAGGAAAATCGACGTATTTCCCCTGATAGAGAAAAGGAGCTTCTCCAAAATCAACTTGAGCCGTTGCAGGTTTCGATTCTAAAGGTAACGCAGCTGATTCACTTTGTTCGAGCAGTTCTTGTTTTCTTTTTGATACATAGAGCCGAACAGAACGATCTGAACCTGTAAATCCATATTCTTCTTTTAAGATTTCATACATTCGTTTCGCAGTTCTTCGATATTTTTTCTTCTTTGTCAAGTCCTCTTTAATCCATTGTTCCAATATCGGTTTCACTGGATCCATCACTTTCGCTTTTCTCGTTTGTTTAACTTTTGAGGGATTGAAGTCTTCCATTTCCGCATACTTCTTCACTGTTCTTGGATCACGATTCATTCTTTTGGCAATATCGGAATAGGAACATCCTTTTTGGTTTGCTTCATATCTGATATAATGAATTTCAGCCACTGCTAACATCTCCTTGAATACCTCCCGTTTAACTGTTTTGTCCAACTAGGAGGGTAGTGTATTTGGGGAATGTTGGCAAGTGGTTTTTTGTTTTATAGGACCTGCATAAATTAATTGCCAAACGTTACATTTTTAGGGCTCTTACGCAATCTTGGTGATAGGGAGGGAGTAATTGAGAAAATCAGTGTGCAAATAGAATTTTTTAGCTTCTCATTCTCAATTATCTCGACTTTTCACCAAAAGAATGTAAGAGCCATTTTTAGTTTGCCATAAACACCGTTCGTATATATATGAGAAGGATGAGAAACCTCTTGTTTTTGCGTTGTTATTTCTTTTGAAACAGCATTACTTGTTGTTTTATCTTTTTTTGGAGGGGTTGAATCATTTGAATAAGCTATTAATAAAAACAATGTAACGGATGAAATTAATATTCCTTTGAGTAGACGTTTCATTGCATAATTCCCTCCTTAATTATAAGAACATTCGTTCCTTTAGTCTATTTTAATCCATCTATCATCCTCTCTCAACCACCAATCCTTCGACAAACTTCGGGGCGTGACAGGCACGCATCCCATTCGGAACGTGATATCTTTTCTCACTTCCACTCAAGCAACTGTTTCACTTTTTCTACAGAAGCGCGTCCGTGACGAAGAAACACCGCTGGCACTCCGGCTCCGTACAATCGGACGTTTTCTTCGCCAAAAATATTGCTTACTCGTTCGCATAAGCTGTTGAGGGAATGATCGAACTTGTATGTTTTCCACTGCCCACAATCGAGCCATTTGTCCGGTAAACCGCGTTGAAAGTTGACGATTGAGCATTTCACTGTCCCATCTTTTTTGCGCGCTGACAAAATGGTACGATATAAGAAATCGTCCTCCGGAAGTGAATAGCCGAGTAAAATGATATGCTTCGCGTTTTCAATCGCCACTTTCATATCACGCTGAATTTCTTCCAAAAACGGCGGATGTTGCTCTTTCAACTGCGTTTGCATAATCATTGCGGTATGATGCGATTCGGTCATTTGCCCGCAATGTACGCATTGAATCGCATCAAAAATCCCTTCTCGGTGAGCGGCCATTTCTTCCTCCGAACGCGGACGACCGTACGACAACGACGGCAACAACATCGGCGGAAACAACGTCTCGGAATAAACGCTCCACTCATCCCCTAAATACACCGTCAATTTTCCACAGTTTGGACATTCACGAAATCCGTAGCACCCGTGCGGAAAATAAAATTTCCCAACGCGTACTCTCCTACCAGGATTGTACTCTGGATCATTCAAACGTTGAACGACTGTCTCATTAAACGGAAACCATGGAGCCGGTTTTTTTCCATCGATTCGTCTCACCGCCATAAAATGCGCCAAATCGTGAAACAGTTTCAGCCGATTGCCAAACCGATCGATCGGAACCGCTGAGTACGAATGATTTAACTCCCGATGCGCGTTAAAAAGAAACCATAGCAGCAACGGATCCCAGTTCATGCTGATGACAGCGTAACTGAACAAATAAAATTGGCGCTCTGTCAACGGAACATTATGTCTCGCCCGTTCCTTCCCTTCTTGTTGCATCAGCTGCCCTAAAATGTAGGCAAACTGGAAATATTGGCAGATTTCGTTTCTGCGATGCCGCAACATCGCGCGATAATCGAGCGCATGTACAATACCGATCAACATGTTTAACGTACGGCGCGCCACGATCAACTCCTCCGGCTGAATAAAGCGGCCGTTTACCGCAAACCCTTGTCCGCTTTTTATATGAAGATCGATCAAATTATAACAATCTTGCAACGAAAAATGCCCATTATGAACGCCAGGACAGCGCCGCATCACTTCTCGGGTCACCGTCCAGTTGTACAGCCGTTTAAGCTCGCTTACCCGCTTCTTGGAAAACCGTAATGTTCGCATCGCTTCGTCCCGATCGCCATCTTCCCCAAGCAAAACGAGCAGCGCTGCCAGCTCCGCGCGCACCCGTTTATCCGCTTGGGGAAACTCGTCTTTCACTCGTTGCTGCACTTGCCGCTTCCCATTAATCCCTGCCAAACGAAAAATGACTCGAGCCAGCTGTTCTGTCGTCTTGATCCCTAAACTAGCCGTCGCTCCAGCTCCCCAAAAGATGACTGTTTCAGGCCAAAACGGTTGAAACGATTTCAACTGTTTCATGAATAAAACTCCAATCCGACGACAACATACATGCCATTTTTCCTCTTTTCTAAATACACCACCACCTCTTTCTCATGCTTATACGCCTCAAATAAATAAGAAAACAGCCGATCATTCTCGTCATTCTCGATTTTTACATGAATCATATCTTTTAACGGCTCAATCGTTTTATCAAACAAACCGACAGCAACTTTCTTTCCATTGTGATCCGTTCCAGGCAACAAATAATCATGCAAATAAGCATCCTGGCAAACTCGTAACGTCGCTCGATTTTCCCCATAAACAATCCCAATCCGCTCCACCGTTACTTTCGTTTTGATCGTTTTACACATACATAAACTCCTTTCCACATCGTTTCATCTTCCATTATTCGACAAATATCGCCTAAATCCTTCATCATTTTCCCAACATGCCATGAATATGTAAAACGTAACGAGCAAAAAAATCGGCATTTCCAGTATGGAAGCAGATCGGGTAATTCGATGGCAATGTCCTGATTGTAAAGGAGAATGGGAGCGGGAGTAGTGAAGGAGAAGTGCGTAAAGCTTCTCCTTTTGGCTCTATAATATTTGGTGTTGGTGAGTATAAACCAGCACCAATTTTTTTGAACAAAAAAATGAGACATGTGACAAACTCTGGTAAAATGTAATCGACCAAAACCACATTTACAAGGAGTTGTGTCACATGTCTCACCATCATTCTATACGAAACCTACTCAATATAAAAGATAAAAATATCACATTTGATGAAAATTTTTGTGCAGAAGAACTCATTAAAGGGGTCCAATCAAAAGTCTTTTATGGACAATTCACTTACCAACCAAAAGCGTGCTATGCTTGTGGACATGTCTTCGATGATCAAATCATTAAACACGGTTTTAAAACGTCTCTCATTAAAATGCCTAGTGTTTCAGGTTTTCATACCTATTTAAAATTGCGTAAACAGCGTTATTTCTGTAAACATGGTCATGCCACGTTTACTTGAAAAACGAGCGTCGTGGCTAAAAACTGTTGCATTTCCAACAATACCAAAGTATCAATTGCTTTTAACGCCAAAGATAAAATCTCCGAAAAAGATATTGCGATGAAACATCATGTTTCTCATGCCACTGTCAGTCGAGTCATTGACAGCTTTTATATCTACTATCAACCAAATGTTCACTACCTTCCAAAGCATTTGTGTTTTGATGAGTTTAAATCAGTGAAATCCGCAGCTGGAGCGATGTCCTTTATTTTCTGCGACTCTGAAACGGGGGAGATTGTGGATATCGTGGAGGACCGGAGATTACCTGTCCTCAAAGATTTCTTACGGTATTCCAAGAAGGCGAGAGATGCGGTAAAAACGATTGTCATCGATATGTACAGCCCTTATATTTCCTTAATCCAAGAAGTTTTCCCTAAAGCGGAAATCGTACTCGACAAATTCCATATCCTCCAACTATTTAGCAGAGCTTTAAACAAAACGCGCATCAACGTCATGAATCGGGATAAAAAGAATTACAATAAATTGAAAACATACTGGAAGCTCCTTCTGAAAGATATTTATATTGATCCAAGTGCAAAAGAATTAGTTGATGCACTTAGACGAATGTAACCTTAATCAAAACATCTGAAGGACAAGCTGCAACCAATGTACTGCATAAATGGAAAAAGTAAATCACGATTTCTTAATATATAAGAATTTATGATTCACTCTAATTATTAACGCTTACACTTAATTAGTCATTTCACATTAGCTGTTCAATAATCCTTATGTACTCTATTGGCTGCCGAAGACATTAGGGAAACGAACAATATGGCTGGAGCTATACACATGGCATCATACTTTCGCAGCCAATTAAAATAACTAAGTTTTAAAAGTAAATCACTTTTTCTTAATATATTAAGGGTCTGTGATTCACTTAATTCTCTATTTGGCTGTCGAAAAAAATAAGTGAATCGAATATAACAAATGCATTGCAACATACTTAGCATTTAACTACTGCAGTCAATTCAACTAACTAGATTTTAAAGGTGAATCACCATTTCTTAATATATAAAGTCTGTGATTCATTTTTAATAATTTCTTACATGTGAACAATCAAGAAAATGCTATTGGTTTCCTAAACTTAGTGTATTATATTTGGTTGCCAAAAAAACTGGTGAAGCGAACAAAATAGATGCAGTTCAAAACATTTGGCTATACTATCCGCAATCAAATTTATCATTTAACTTTAATAAGTGAATCATTTTTCTTTATATATAAGAGTTTGTGATTCACTTAAAGTAGTAATCTCTTGCACTAAACAATCCAATTAACTTTATTCATTTGTTTAAACTAGTATTATATATTTGGTTGCTGAGGAATTTAGGCATACGTACAAAATAGGTGCTGTGCTATACAATTAGTTATACGCTCCGCAACCAAAAATCATGTATGTTTTAACATATCACACTTTCTTAATATTTGATTTACTGTTAAAGGAGGCTATACTATGAATTCTTCTTTAAATAGATTACCAAAAGATTATTTATCAACTATTCAGTTAGAAGCTGTTAAAGACATTTATAATGTACTTCTAGACTATATAAACAACTTTTTGAACTACGCAAACAATAACGTATTACTTGCCTATCCTGGGCATGGAAAAACAACTGCATTAGCTTTACTGGGTAATCAAATTTTACATGATAAACTGAAATATAATGGTTTTCTCTTTGTAGTCAAAGAAATTAGTCACATGAAAGCACTTAATAAAATTTTACCGTTGGAAGAAAATAAAGTGCTTTATGTATCACACGAAAACTTAAGTGAAGTAAGAGAAAAAATAAAACAAAGCCAAATCGTTATTATTACTCACGCACGCTTTAAAGAAATTGCAATTGAACATTTTAGAAAAGAAAATATCAATCTTTTCACAACATGGCGAGGTAAAAAACGAAAAGTGATTGTCGATGAAATGCCAGAGATGATTGATAGTTTTATTTATCAGGTTACTGATGATTGCCAATGGATTAATGAGTGGTTGGATGCCAATGGGAAAGTTTATAATAACGAAGATCGAGTAAAAATCCGTAACTTCATAATCAAACTTCTTAAACAAAAAATTAGTAATGAAAATGGACCGACTACGGGAAAACCAATCCTTTCAGAAATTACCGAATTAGAAGAAAAACAACTTTTGATTAATTTTTTGAGAAAAACGGAAAAGAATATCTACGAAATAATAGACTTCGAATCTCGTAATAAACTTAGATGGTTCATTCGATTGTGTCGAGAAGAAAATGTAGGATATATGGATCAAGAGGATTCATTATCGAAAAGAAATAAAAATGAGAAGAAGATCATATGCAGTAAAAAAATAAATTATGAAACGTTGCAATGCCCAATTTTAATAATGGATGGAACGGCTTTTGCCACTCCCACCCATTATCAAGATTACAACATTATTCCTTTAGATAACCGTACAAATGATGAACGACTTATTATCACTCATCATCATATTAATACATCCTATTACGCGCGGTCAAGCAGTGACAAAACCTATCAAGTAATCATTCGGGAACTAGAAAAGCTTCGTGGAAACAATCAAAATCCGTTTCTTTTGAGCTATAAGAAAGATTATGAATATTACTCAAAACACAATATCATTGACAGTGAAAGTTCAATTTATAAAGAAATAAATATCCTAACGACATCGAGTAAAAACTATTTGTCTGAATATACGGAACTGTACCTCGGAGCTTTGCCATTACGTCCGCCGTATTATTACAAAGCAGCAGCTATAGCAATGTTTGAAAAAGATGAAGAGCTACTAAATTTAAAAATGAACCATGATCATTCGGTCAAACAATGGTTTAGCGATGAGAGGATTGAAAAAATTTATCGTGAACTTGTAATAAGAGAGCTGATTCAAATCATTTATCGTAGCAATATCCGAAATTTGAATGAGACAAAAACGAAAAAGGTAAACATCTATATTGCAACAAAGCAAGTTCATTTTCTATATGAGTTAAAAGGTCTCTTTGAACGATGCGGAATGAATAAAGTGACGTTCCATTTTGATAGCAAAACAGTAATAGATAGCGACAAAGTAAAAGAAAAAGCGATAATGTATGCAAATGAATTAGTAGAAATTATTAAAAAAGAAAATATCATTTTACCCCAGCCAGTCGGCAAAATAACAAACTCAACAGCAATCAAAAACTTCATGAATCGACATTGGCTAAACTACAGAGAAGAAATCCTCTCAGCGTTTCAAATTCACGGATTAACAATCACCGAAAACAGCCGTAGTTGGAAATTGGTTGATTGGCTAACATACGAAACCCACTAACATTCCACATACACTATTAAAAATCCCCATTTTGGGGATATTTCCATTAAGAAGAAATTAAAACGTCTTTCATTTCCATTAACCTCCACCAATACCAATAATTAATTTTCAAGAACTTCGCAATTCTCAACTTTTCATTAGATTGGTTTTGGTTAACCTCTTTCTTCTTTTGCAATCAGCAAATACTCTGTTTGGAGACTATCATATATAAGGCGACAGATTAGCATGAAGCGAATTTATACTTTCATTTATTTTAAATTCCTTAATTTTTTTAAAACTTTATTATATATGTCTATTTCTATTCCAGGATCCCCAGCTTCAATTCTAGAGATTGTTTTTTGAGTAGTTTTGGCGATTTTGGCTAATTCTTGTTGCGTTAATCTATTTGTTATACGCAATTTTATGATATCTTTCCCCAATGCACTTTCAGGGCTATCCAAATACTTAGCAACAAAAGCATTTTCTCTCGCTCTTTTTTTAAGCATTTCAAATTGATCCATTTCAAGGCACCCTTTTCCATTGAAAGTTGTCTTTATCCTTTTAGATTCATTCCAATCATGCTCGTTTTTCTATTTATAATTATACCTTCCATTATGGTTGGATGTTCTGTGAAATTTGATTAAATATATTTTTTTATTTTTCTAAACGTATTTAAAATCTCATCCGAATTCGATTTCGATTTTAGATTGCAATGATGTATCCAAAATAAAACGTCTTTCATTTTCTAAATTTTGCATTTTGTAAAATCATGAATCATTTCGATTCAACTCCCTGATAACAGCTTGAAGTAATGGACGTTTGACACCGGGGTAGAAGGGGATTTTACACTGACTGGATTGAATGACGCATATTGGTATGAGTGCACCACGACTTGTTGGGGGTGGAGTTGGATCGGATTCGGATTCCAATTTGACTGGCACGATATTAAGTTTTTCTGTTGTCAAAAAAGAACACCTCCTCTATAAATGTTACTTTCATCTTACAGGGAGGTGTCATTGATTTGTAGGCGTTGTTTGATTTCGGGCTTACGTTTAACCTCAAATCACTTCTCGGAATGAGTCACGAGAACCGTCCCCGTGGATCTTATAAATAGTGTTTCGTTTCGACATTTTCACTTTTAAATCGATCTTGAAATAGATGACCTGTTGTGAAGTACTTCCAATGATAATATTGAACGTAACTCACACCGATTCGCTTCATTGTGACAGATAGTCTTTCATTTCCCTCCCTTATGAGCAAATGCACGTGATTATTCATCAAACACCAGGCATACACTTTCATTTCTACTTTTTTCTTATATTTTGTAAGGATTTCTAAAAACTTTAACCGATCTTCATCATCATGAAAAATTTCCTGCCGATTTGCGCCCCTCAACATCACGTGATAAATCCCTGTTTTACTCATTGATCTCGCCTTGCGAGGCATAGGATCACCACACTTATTTTCGTTAGTGATATATTTCTTCTATAATAGGAAATAATAAAAAATACCGCAACATACTTCCAATTTCTTCAACCATTCAAAATAAGATTTTGCTTGGAAAGTGGCTATTCAAAATCACTTTTTTAACTAGTCTATTTTTCCTAAAAGGAGTGTTAACCAACGACCAATCCTATATTTTCAAAAGAATTGAAAAAAATATTTCGAGGTGTTTTGGGGATGAAAATAGAAAAATCCTTTGTACAAGATTTTTCTTATACAAAGGATTTTAAATATTGAGAAATACTTGAAAAATTATCCAAAATGAGTCACGAGAACCGTCCCCGTGGATCAGATGGCGTGCTAGCTGGGGAAAGATCTCTTTTTAGCAGTATATTCATAAAGCGATATGTGTTGGTTAACAACTTGACACCGAGCCTCCACGGGCATGAGTCCCAAGCCAGGAAACCAGCAACACATGCTGGCTTGTCCCGCCAAGGCTATCATGCCCGCACTCGGTGTAAAGTTGTGAGTTTAATAATCTACAGCCTTCCCCATTCTTTGGGTAATGGTAAACTACTTGTCGTTTGCTGGTACACTTGTTGTCATTTGACGGTAAAATAGATGGCAGAGGTGGTACATTTCATTGGCTGCAATCACGATTGTCCTCTTTAAGAACCTTCCCCGTTAATCCATATCCGTAGACTGATTATTTTTGTTCAAGTAAATTTTTTAGTAAATTTAAATCTTTATCACTCATTGTTGGATTTTGTGCAAACAACTGAAATAGGTTATCAAAATTTGATTTATCCATATTAAGTTGTTCCGATGCCCATTCCATTGTTTTATCGATACCCTCAGTATTCATTTTTTCTAAAATTGTTTCGAATAATTCTAAACTCATTAAGATCACCACCTATTCTTTGTTTGATTAATAATACGTAGTAAATCTATTTATAGTTTCATAAAAAAAGAAAATACTTTTATAAAACCCTCTGTAATGGTTCATCCATCCATAAAAAAACGTATCCCTAATCCCCTAAAGTTTAAGGATACTATTTTTTAGTTGAATGACGATATTTGGGATGTTGATGTTCATTCAAAATGGAACACTAATTGGAACACAGCATCCCAACTTCTTCTTTAAAACGTTTGAGAGACGCTTTTCATCGACTATAGATATATTTCACCCCACTTTCTGTAATTCAATTGAAATTAAGGCTATTACCGACTTTATTTACGTTTTTATTTTCTTACACATAACCTCTCTCTTTTAATGAAAGGAAGTGATTGTCACATAAAATCAAATGACTGAGATTAAAAAAAGCACCCTTAAAGGATGCTCAATTACTATGACGGTATTTCAACTTCTACATCGATATTGTCATATTCGTCAGCTACACGACACCTACTTACTTCAAAGTCATTATCATGTTGTGGTTATGTTTTTAATTTCGTATTAAACGAGAAGGGAAAGAGCCAAAACCCTTTACCTTCCGTTTATTCCTGAAAGGAATTGTCCTCATGAATTCTTGAAATTTTATCCAAAATGAGTCACGAGAACCGTCCCCGTGGAAGTCATTGTCATGTTGTGGTTATGTTTTTGTATTGTTATTGAAAGAGAAGGTAAAGAGCCGAAACCCTTTACCTTCCATTGGTTCAGCAAAGCATCATCACTTCACCGAATGAGTCACCAGAACCGTCCCCGTGGATCTGAGCAAGGTTTTGAAGTGCGTTTTTATCGAGTTTCGCATTTAGTAGAAGAATTGGAACAGGCTCTACATGTAGGGAAATTAAAACAATTTCGAAATAAATTAGAGAAAATTGATTTAATGATATTGGATGAAATGGGTTATCTTCCTTTTGGTAAAGAAGGAGCGGAGTTACTTTTTCAAATCATTTCAGAGTTTTACGAACAAAAGAGTTTGATTATCACGTCAAATTTAGAATTTAGTCAGTGGAATCGTATTTTTTCGGATTCACGTTTAACGGCAGCTCTGGTGGATCGCCTGATTCACCACGCCCACATTATTTCTTATACGGGACAGAGCTTCCGTTTAGCCAATGCGTTGTCGAGAAAACAGTAAAAATATTGGGTGGCAACACTCTGTATTTTTCATTGCAATTCTCTGCACTTTTATCTTGCAAAATACACCACTTCCTTTATATTATTAAAAATAGAACCAAAAATGAAAAAAACCACAACACGCCATTCAACTTACCTCAAATAAGTTAATGTCATGTTGTGGATTCATTTTGTATTCAGTTAAGAAGAAGGCAAAGAGCCGAAACCCTTTACCTTCAACTTATTCCTGAAAGGAATAGTCCTCGTAAACTCTTGAAATATTATCCAAAATGAGTCACCAGAACCGTCCCCGTGGTTCATCCCATAAAAACCCACAACACGCAATCCAACTTACTTCAAATAAGTCATTGTCATGTTGTGGTTATGTTTTTAATTTCGTATTAAACGAGAAGGTAAAGAGCCAAAACCCTTTACCTTCCACTTATTCTTTAAAGGAATCGTCCTCGTCGATTATTGAAAATTTATCCAGAATGAGTCACGAGAACCGTCCCCGTGGATCATGGATCATATTTTTTTTGCACTAAAAAAAGTGCTAGACTCTGTACAAATTCATTGCACTAGTCTGCACTTTTATTATGCAATACACATCACTCTTCATTCAGAATAATATAAACAAAACCCCACAACACGCAATCTAACTTACTAAAACTAAGTGATTACCATGTTGTAGGGTTCTTTTTTGTAATTAGTTAAGAAGTGTCACGAGAACAATACTCGCGATTTATTTTAATTTTCGTTCTAATACTTCATAGATTTTACCGGTCAATATATCGTCATTTTTATGATTAATCAAATCATCTAACAATTGCTTCAACTCTTTAAAATTTTTATAAACCTCTGTGCCAACATTTGAAACAAGATGTACCTCATGACCCAATTCTAATTGTTCATAACTTGTGGCAACAAAATATTGTAACATATTCAATATAACTTCTGAATCAGAATACATTGCTGACCTATTATCAAAATCATTACCAACTTCTCCACCATTAAATACTTTAATTGCATCAAATAACTTTGTTCGGTTAATGATTACATTTTCAGATTCGACAGTATACTTCAACATAACTTAAGCCTCCTAGCTTATATCAACGTTAAAAATATTAATTAAGCCTTATAATTTATTACATGCACTTGGTATACAAACGATTATTGTGTAAAATTATTAAACTTTAGCATAAGTCTACTAGAATTGTTAAACTTGCTACACATTATTTATAAATGCTAATGTTCATCATTCAAGTTATTCATATTGTAAAGTCTTTTTATAAGTTGCCAGCACGATACTTCTTCTCTCTATTCAATAAACGAGAGAGCTTTTCTATTAAAATATATCATATCTTAACAATTTTTTACATACTTATTCAAATGAAATATACAGCAAAATACAATAAAGTATATATTTTGACAACATATTGTTGTAAAAGCCAACCCCAAATGGTTGACGTTTACAGTAGCGTTTAGATTGAAATAATATTTGCTCTTTTACACGTTGCCAATTACTCATTAAATTACCTTCTGATTAAAATTGAAATTATATAACAACACCACGTGATAGTAAGCCACACCCAGTTCAATATATGTATAAGGGTAAGCGTCAAATCTTGCACACCTTCTTGATGTGCTAATTTCATGAGATAATCTCCTCAAGATGAAATTGAAGGAGGTTTTTTTTATGCCTAAGAATCCTGAATTACGAAAGGTTTGGGAACAACGAATCGCTGACTATCGTAAAAGCGGTCAAACTCAAGTAAACTGGTGCAAGGAAAATCAATGGAGTATTCACCAGTTTAAATACTGGTTAAGAAAAATTGAAAATCCAATAAACAATCAAGGAAAGTCTACAAAATGGGTATCCGTTACCCTAGAAGATCATTCACAAACAGTTGAAAATTCATTACGGATTGAAATTAGTGGGATTTCAATTGAAGTAAAACCTGGTTTCGATCCGGCCTTTCTTTCAGAAGTGGTTAGGACGTTGAAATCAACATGTTAGTTGGTACAAGAGCTGAACGAGTTTACTTGGCAAAAGGAAGTACTGATTTGAGAAAATCCATTGATGGATTAGCTGCTTTGGTGAAAGAGGGATTTGATTTAGATCCCTTTTCATCAAGCTATTTTGTGTTCTGTAATCGAAAGCGAGATAAATTAAAAATTCTTCACTGGGACTATAATGGTTTTTGGCTTTATTATCGTCGATTGGAAAAAGGAAAATTTCAATGGCCAAATGAAAATGACACTGGAACGATACAAATTAGTTATCGGCAATTACGCTGGTTATTGGATGGTCTTCCAATGGAGCAAAAGAAAGCACACCCAGAAGTAAAGGCTAGAACAGTTATATGAATTTTTTACTTTTAACAAAAACCTTGGAGGAAAATAGCTAAAACCGTCGAATTATTACTACATGATGAAAAATTTAAAGAATCCTAACCAAAACCCATTTGAATTAATTGAAAAACTTCAACAGCAAATCGTTGAATTGACGGCGAAATTACGATGGTATGAAGAACAGTATCGTCTTAGTCAAAAACGAAAATTTGGCTCTTCAAGCGAAAAAACAAATCCTAATCAATTAGAACTACCTTTATTCAATGAAGCAGAGGTAGAGTCTAATGTAAAAGCCGAAGAGCCAACTGTTGAAACAATTACATATCGTCGTAAAAAGAAACGTGGTCAACGTCAAGCTACGTTTGAAAACCTGCCTATGGAAACGATTGAATATCGTTTACCCGAAGAAGAGCAGGTCTGTTCGTGTTGCGGTGAAAAAACACACGAAATGAGCACAGAAGTACGACAAGAATTAGTGATTATTCCGGCTCAAGTCAAAGTTTTAAAACACGTTCGATATGTCTATGGATGCCGTCATTGTGAGCGTAATGAAATAGAGACACCAATCGTTACAGCACCTGCCCCAAAATCTGTGTATCCAAAAAGTTTAGCTTCCCAAAACAATTCCTTTGAATTGTCGGGTTTTTAATAACTTATCACAATAATAGTATTTAATCCCTATCATTAAAAGGTGGGGATTATTTTACGCTTACCTTATAAGGAGCTATTGTTTGTTGTTGAAACTCTCCATTACGGTCTCTAGGGATACGAAGATGTAGTTCTCCGTATTCGGTTTTAAAGGTACGATCGTAGTAGCCATTTCGGGAATTGCCAGAATGAAAACCTTCTCGATCATAAGGTTCATAGTCTAAAAAGACAGTTAATTCATGTTTCAACAGCTGATTGATGGCTGTTTCCAAATGATAACGAAAAACTTCTTCGATATCTTGTTTTTGTGCTAGTGCTTCGATTAAATCTGTAGTAAGATGATTCATAGGGAAGACCTCTTTTCTGTGAATTTTATAGGCTAACTTTATTCTACAGAAAGGGTCTTCCTTTTTCTATGAACATTATTTAGTGCATTTCTATTTACACAAAATATTTTACACTCTCGATTTAGGTTTCATATCCGAACATAGTTCTAGAGAAACTAATCATTTACCCAAAAATAAAAAGCCAATCCAACATAAAAGGATCGACTTTCATATAGACAAATGATTAAGGTCCAAAAATAAGTGTTCCCCAAAAATGATACAATGGCGGGAAAAACAAAATAACAACTAGTAAATTACCGAATAAACCTAACTTACCAATAATCTTTGTGATAGAATCTACTTCATTAAATCTTAGAAGAATCCAACCCATAAATGCGGTAATTAAACCTATAACACTGATTGTATAAAAAGTAATAAATGGGGAATCGAATATCGAAACACCAATAAAGTCACTTAAAAACGCAAGCAGCAAAAGGAATAGACCTAACCAACTACACAATCTCACGAATAGTTTTTCCAAAAAACTCACCTCATATAAAACAAAATATCTCTTAGAGTTCGGTTAGTTCTTCTTGTAGTCTTTTTTTATTGTAACATGGAATAATAAGAAAATGGGGCTGTCTAAAAAGTCCATTTTAGTTGAAAATCCGCCAAAATTAAAACCCAAAGAATGTTGATTTTACAGCATTCTTTGGGTTTGCTTTTTTTAGATTTCGGGATTAAATACTACTTTTCGGACAGCCCCTTAGAATTAATCTCTACATGGTTGTAAATTAAAGTATTCAAAAACTAAAATCGCCCACTCACTACCTTCTTGTACATACGGTAATAGACACCATTGCAGTCGAGCATCACATTCACAATTGAAATAGCCACTATCACCATAACATATATCGTGTTCTTTACAACAAGCGTCTACTTGCGTTTCAGGATCTTCAGGGCCACTACATAATGGTCCACACCAATTTCCATGAATACAAAATAAGCTTTGAGGTGTAATCATATCTTCTTCCATATTGGGTAGTTGTTTATTTTGAAGTTCAACAAGCGCTTCTTCTAATTCTTTAGTGTAAGCATATTCTTTTACCACTTCAAATGGTTCTTGGTTTCCATCAATCACTTTAGCAATACGTTTGTCACCCTCTTGGATAATTACACGTCCAAATACTTGTACCGGTTTTGTTTGATAATGTACACGAACCGTATTATTATCATTTTTCAAATGAACTACAACTACTTTTTCATCATTGATTGAAACTTGCAACACTTTTTCCACTTTCAATTCTGAAGTATTCTCGGACAGATGGTTAAGGTGTTCCACTAATTTTTGTACCTGTTTGTTATTTTTCACCTCAGCTGCGAATCTTTCCTTTGTTTGATTATCCAATTCAATTATACTTTGCATTGTATCATCTCCTTTAATAACTTATTCAGTTAATAAAGAAGTCAAAATTAAAGAAATCACAACCAGGATTCAAAAAATAATATTATATCTCCAAGCGATTACACCCCCCTTACAGGATGATTGCCGATAAGAGGGGGTTATACCACGTTTATTGCTTTTTTATCATATTATTGTTTTATATGCTTTTTCTGCTGTTAGTTTTTCGTCGTTCCCAAAAATTAGGTCACTAACATTTAGATCTGGAACATTTTTTCAAGAATGTCAATTAAATCAGCAACTTCTTCTATCCCATCTGCATTCATTATCTGTTCTATTAAACTTATAATTCGTTTTCATGCATCAAAAACACCTATCTTCCATATCATCTGTCATACCATTAATAAAGGTTACTATAGAAGAGGCTGGGACAAAACCCCCTCTAAAATGGAAACAGCCCATGAAATTTTGGAATGAAATTTCATGGGCTGTTTTTCATTTTTTCAATAAAAAATAAGGATATGTCTATGGATGCCGTCATTGTGAGCGTAATGAAATAGAGACACCAATCGTTACAGCACCTGCCCCAAAATCTGTGTATCCAAAAAGTTTAGCTTCGCCGTCAAGCATGGCATATATTATGAATCAAAAATATGTAGAGGGGCTACCTCTATATCGCCAAGAACAACAGTTCAAACGATTAGGTGTGATCTTATCCAGGCAAACCATGGCCAATTGGATGCTTTATGGTGCCGAAAAATGGCTTGCGCCAATTTATCAACGAATGAAAGAGCATCTCCTCTCTAAAGACATTCTACATGCGGATGAAACAACTGTTCAGGTTTTACATGAACCTGGAAGGTCAAGTACATCGAAATCTTACATGTGGCTTTATCGGACTGGAAGAGAGGATCCACCACTTGTCCTTTATGACTATCAGGAAACTAGAGCAGGAGAACATGCCAAAGAATTCCTAAAAGGGTTTAAAGGATACCTGCATGTCGATGGATATGCAGGATACCATAAGGTATCCGGCGTAACATTAGTTGGATGTTGGGCTCATGCCCGCAGAAAGTTCGATGAGGCTTTAAACGTACTTCCTGAATCCAAACGTCATTCAGCAGTCACAGCTCGGGAAGGCCTCAATTTCTGTAATCAGCTATTTGCCATCGAGCGTGATTTGAAAGAATGTACACCAGAAGAACGATATAAAAAACGACTTAAACACAGCCAACCATTGTTGGAGGCTTTTTCAGCATGGCTAAAAACAGAGAAAAGCAATGTTTTACCAAAGAGTCTATTAGGTCAAGCCATTACATACTGCCTCAACCAATGGGAAAAACTCGTGGCATTTTTAGAGGATGGACGTTTAGAAATCGATAATAATCGAAGTGAACGATCCATTAAACCATTTGTGATCGGAAGGAAGAACTGGATTTTTAGCAATACTCCGAAAGGAGCTAAGGCCAGCTCAATCATTTACAGTATTGTGGAGACAGCAAAAGAGAATAAATTAAATCCATTTTATTATCTTCGCTACTTATTTGAAAGGCTTCCCAATATGGACATAAGCAATATGGATGAGCTTGATCAACTACTTCCTTGGTCCAAAACAATTCCTTTGAATTGTCGGGTTTTTAATAACTTATCACAATAATAGTATTTAATCCCTATCATTAAAAGGTGGGGATTATTTTACGCTTACCGTGGATTGAAATCGTTTCGAATTTAACTTGCAAAAGCAGTTGGAAAGTCGCACCTTACATTAGGTGCGTGGATTGAAATTAACGTACTTGTATGTTTTGACGTAACGATTTGTGTCGCACCTTACATTAGGTGCGTGGATTGAAATAAAATTGGATTGGAAAGAAAATAGAAATAAATACGTCGCACCTTACATTAGGTGCGTGGATTGAAATTAATATCCGATTGTTTCAGATTGAAAATCGCGAAACCGTCGCACCTTACATTAGGTGCGTGGATTGAAATGCATTGTCTGATTTTTAATTGCGGTTCGTTTCTGAGTCGCACCTTACATTAGGTGCGTGGATTGAAATACGAAGAGTGGGTGGAATGCACTTGTCCAGCATGCGTCGCACCTTACATTAGGTGCGTGGATTGAAATTTCCACAGATTCAAATGTTGTGTATTGTGCTAAAGTCGCACCTTACATTAGGTGCGTGGATTGAAATCTTAATCAAATTATAAATTAATAAATTAAATTACGGTCGCACCTTACATTAGGTGCGTGGATTGAAATTATTTATAGTTGAGGAATTAAATAGATGTTTATTGTCGCACCTTACATTAGGTGCGTGGATTGAAATAATAATGCAACTTACTTAATATACGGAAATCCTGGTCGCACCTTACATTAGGTGCGTGGATTGAAATCAAAAACTGGACTATTGCTGTCAAAATGTAATTCGTCGCACCTTACATTAGGTGCGTGGATTGAAATTGATGAAAAGGCACCAGAACAATCTACAAACGAACGTCGCACCTTACATTAGGTGCGTGGATTGAAATATTTTCAGTTAACTCATTTACGTTAACTGCATACTTGTCGCACCTTACATTAGGTGCGTGGATTGAAATGGTAATTTTGAGTATTTAGACGTACAAGAAGTTGTCGCACCTTACATTAGGTGCGTGGATTGAAATTTAAGCAAACTGTGCGCACAATTGACGCGTTTCTTGAGTCGCACCTTACATTAGGTGCGTGGATTGAAATTAATTTAATATACAATCAAGAGATTTTAATTAATGTCGCACCTTACATTAGGTGCGTGGATTGAAATAATAGCTATGCTCTCGTTATCTCTTTTAATCTATGTCGCACCTTACATTAGGTGCGTGGATTGAAATAATCTTGGAATCAAACTCGATTCCATCCACTTCGGTCGCACCTTACATTAGGTGCGTGGATTGAAATCGGTTGTGATAATATCGGTAAGTATATAGCTGAGTGTCGCACCTTACATTAGGTGCGTGGATTGAAATTGCATTTTATTTGAATGGTAATAAGATATTTAGTGTCGCACCTTACATTAGGTGCGTGGATTGAAATATAGATACGCAAAATCAAACCGCAAGACTGGTTTGTCGCACCTTACATTAGGTGCGTGGATTGAAATAATCTTGTCGTTCAATATATCTACGTCAGTAATCGTCGCACCTTACATTAGGTGCGTGGATTGAAATATCACATATCATTTCGCTTACTCGAACGACATGAGTCGCACCTTACATTAGGTGCGTGGATTGAAATGCTATCGTACCATTTTTTTAAATAGTCGCTAGAAGTCGCACCTTACATTAGGTGCGTGGATTGAAATATCCGCTTCCAGTCGCAATTTTCCTGAAAGTTTACGTCGCACCTTACATTAGGTGCGTGGATTGAAATTATGCGGATAATGGTCCATATTTCACGTACACATCGTCGCACCTTACATTAGGTGCGTGGATTGAAATACTAATGATCACGTCCATTCTTCCTAAATTTAAAGTCGCACCTTACATTAGGTGCGTGGATTGAAATCAAATTATTCGTTGGGCAGACCTTCATCGACATAGTCGCACCTTACATTAGGTGCGTGGATTGAAATCATTGAAGAATATCATTTCAACTATTGCGACGGTAAACCCGAATTCAAACGACGCATTTCAACCAATCGCACCTCCCTGTAAGATAGAGTTATCGATTACAGAGGAGGTGTTTTTGTTTGGCAATTGAAAGCGAAAATTTATTTTGGAAGGAAGGGGTACCCCTTCCTTCCAAAATAAAATCTATGTGAACCAAATTATTTAATAAAAAACACTTGACTAGAGGTAAGAAAGGAGCTGATTCAAGATGAAAAAAGATTAATGGAAACTAAATATTCTTTTGATGTTCCAACTAATGATTGAGAATCTCAAAAAACTCCTTCCCGTGCAGAATGCCCTATTGCGGTCTACTAACCGAAATTACAGAAACTGATGTTGCTTTCTGCAGTTGTTGTAATCGGGAGTTGGAAATTTTTTAAGTATAATTGACGGGATATTTTTAAATGGGGGAATTTTGTTTTTTTAATTTTAAGGTTAACAAATGTGAAAAGAATAATATATGAGTTTAGATAGGTTTTACTTACACCTTATACAGTATTTTGTTTAATAAATTACCACAATTAGTATTATTTTATGAATTCGCTTTTGAAAAGTGTATGGAGACTTTAAAGGTTGAATGTTAAAATAGCATTTGAAAATTATAAACGAAATTTGAAAAAATATAAATTAGATTTATAAAAATACTATTTTCGATTAAAAAAGGATTAATAATTATAATCATAAAAAAATAACAAGAAGTAGTTATTATAAACTATTTTTATTTGTATTTATATGGAAGAAAATTAGGGTAATTATCTTACATGAAAGGTAGGGTTATATGCCGGAAGAATTGGAATACTCCTCCAGTTTGAATGGTGCATCATTTTTGTTATTCGAATTAAAACAAGTGGCAAAATTGAAGCAACAAGGATTAGATTCAAAAGAAATTAGAAAAAAAGTAATGGAAGAAAACTTATTTCAGTTTGACAATAAGGGAAGAATTAATAGAGCTTTGCCTTCAGTTATGAGGAGGGCAGAATCCCTCGATTCATTTTTAATCAATTATCTAGTAGAAGGCTCAAATGATATGGCAAAGGTAATTAATTTATACGCCATTATGAAAACGGATCGCCTATTTTTTGAATTTATGGATGAGGTGATACGTGAAAAAATTTACAATAATAATTTTTTAATTGAAAAAAAGGATATTAATGTGTTTTTTGCAGCTAAAGCTGAGCAAAGTGAAAAAGTTGCGAGTTGGAGCTCAATAAATACAGAAAAATTAAAAAGGGCGTTTATGCAAGTACTTTATGAAAGCGGCATATTGAAAAATCGAAAGGGAAATGAAATAAATAGGCTGATTATAGATGATGAATTGAAACAACATTTCATTCAGATTGGAGATAAAAAATATTTGGAAGCGATGGGTGAATAAAAATGTCTAATATAAATGAAAGGCTCGATAAGATTATTCCAAAGATTAAAGAAGATAAGTTTATTCACGGCAAGGGACTTGGAAATGAAATCAGTTTCTACGTGTTTGACTATGAGCCCAAATATGAATTAAAAGTAAGGAATTACATTCAGCATATAAAAAAAGTATTTGATTATGAAAGTACTGATAGAAAAATTATAGAATTTGATTTATACAAAATGCTCATTGAAATTGCAAAAGAAAAAAGAATTTTTAACCGCATTTTTGAAATGGAACAAAAACAAGGAAAAACAGCACTTTTTAAAGCCTTAACCACTTTTGCAAAACCCGAAATTTTTCTTCAAAAAATTAAAGAACAAATGGGTGACCATAACGTTGTCTTTTTAACAGGAATTGGAAAAATTTATCCCTTTGTTCGATCCCATAACATATTAAATAATCTTCAAGAAGTGCTAGATAAAACTCCAGTCATTATGTTTTTCCCTGGCCAATATGATGGACAATCTCTTCAATTATTTGGAAAATTAAAAGATGACAATTACTATCGCGCTTTTCGTTTAGTCGATTAGGGAGGAAAAGGGAATGCAATTAAAAGAAATGTTTTTAAAGGACATTGAACGTGACATTCGTGGTGTGATTAAAGTCGCACAAACTAGTGAAGATGATATTTATCAGGAATTGGATGAGTATGTTGTAACGCAAGAATTACTTAAACACTTTTCGAAATTTTACGATAATTATTCAAGGAGTATAGATGGTATAACAGATAAAATGGGAGTTTGGATTTCTGGATTCTTCGGATCAGGTAAATCCCATTTTTTGAAAATCCTAGCCTATCTCTTAGACAATAAGCCAGTCAAAGGGAAAAAACCCGTTGACTTTTTTGAAGCAAAAATAAAAGATCCCCTTGTTTATGCTAGTATGAAACGCACAGCGGATGTCGATACAGAAGTAATTCTTTTTAATATCGACTCCAAAAGTCCGCTCGATAACAAATCGAAAGAAGATGCCATTTTGCGGGTCTTCATGAAAGTGTTTTATGAACATCGTGGTTATTATGGCGATATTCCAGGCGTTGCCGAAATGGAAAAATATTTGGATAAACAAGGCGTATATGAGACGTTTAAAGAGGAATTTCTTAAATTAGCAGGCGAACCATGGGAAGAACGTAGGAATACGTTTTACTTCGACGCGGACTATGTCATTGGGGCATTGGTGAAAGCGACAGGAATGTCGGAAGAGTCTGCAAGAAACTGGTTTGAAAATGGAGTAAACAACTATGAAATTAGTATTGAGAAGTTTGCAAAAGATGTTAAAGAGTACATTGACAGTAAAGGACCAAACTTCCATTTAGTCTTCCTTGTTGATGAAATCGGGCAATATATCGGGGATAACCGCAATCTCATGCTCAACTTACAAACGGTGACAGAGGATTTAGGAACTTATTGTGCAGGTAAAGTATGGATTATCGTGACTTCTCAGGAAAGCATCGACTCGATTATTAAAGTAAAAGGAGACGACTTCTCAAGAATCCAAGGCCGCTTTGATACGAGACTTTCCCTTTCTTCCATTTCGGTAGATGAGGTGATTAAAAAACGCATTTTAGAAAAGAAACCTCATGTATTCGATAAATTAAGAGCAGATTTTCCAAATAAAAGCGCTATTTTGAAAAACCTAATCAGCTTTAAGGAAAGCACCGCTGATTTAAGAGGATATGAAAACGATATTGAATTTGCGGAAGTATATCCTTTTGTTCCATATCAATTTAAGTTGTTACAAAATGTGTTTGAACAAGTGCGTAAACATGGTTCCTCTGGTAAGCATTTGTCTGAAGGGGAACGTTCTATGTTATCAGCCTTTAAAGAAGCAGGACTCAAATACAAAGATGCGGAAGAAGGGATTCTAATTCCGTTCTATGCCTTTTATGATACCATTGAAGAATTTTTGAATCCATCAATTTCCAGAGTTATCGCAAAAGCGGCTGAAAATCGAGCATTAAAAGACGATCCTTTTAACGTAAACTTATTAAAAGTACTGTTCTTGATTAAATATATTAAAGATAATGAACTCCCAGCAAACATTGATAATATTGCAACATTAATGGTGACTCGTATTGATGAAGATAAATTGGAGTTGAAAGAAAAAATTAAAGTTGCGTTAAGAAAACTTATTTCACAAGCATTTATTCAGAAAAACGGGGACAACTACAATTTCTTAACAGATGATGAGCAAGATGTAAATCGTGAAATTAAACATATAAATGTTGAAGAAGAACTTATTAAGCGTGAATTAGCGAACTATATATTCCATGATTTATATGATGAAAAACGATTCACATATTCAAAAGAATACTCATTCCCATTCAATCAAAAAATGGATGAAAAAAGTTATGGAAATCAAACATCCTCGATTGGCGTTCAAGTTTTATCTGTACTTTCAGACCATTATCATAAATCAGAACAGGAATTAATGATGATGTCATCAGGTAATGACGAATTAATCGTGAAACTGGGTGGCAGTGATTCTTATGTCGAAGAAATGGAAGAAGCGTTGCGGATAGAAGAATATTTGAAGAAAAGAAATCCTTCTCAACAACCAGAGCATATTCAAAACATTTTAAACAATAAACGGGTTGAAGCCCGTGGAAGAAGAAAACGGGTGCGCGAATTATTGGAAGAAGCAATTAAAGATGCAACCTTCTATGTAAATGGTGAAAAATTAGACGTAAAAGGGTCGACTGTTAAAGAAAAAATGAATGCTGCTTTGAAACGTTTAGTAGAAAGTGTTTATACAAAATTGGGCTACATTAAAGAACACTTACAAGATGCTAACCAATTATTGTTAATGATAAGAGAAAATAATCAACAATTTACATTAGATGAACAATTAGGCACAGACCCAAATGAACTTGCAAAAAAAGAAATATATGAATTTATCGATTTACAAGAGCAAATTAATAAACAAGTTCGAGTGAAAATCATCTATGACCGGTTCCAAGGCAAACCCTATGGCTGGAAACAGCTAGACATAGCCGGAATACTGACAAAATTATTAAAAGAGCAGCGCATTCGTATTCGCTATAACTCCGCCTATTTAGAACCGGAACGGGATACAAATGAATTAATGACCGTCTTTGGAAAAATCAATGAAGCAGATAAAGCCATTATCACAAAGAGGGTAAAAGTAGACGAAGCCCTTCTTCGCACGGCGAAAAGAGTTTGTAAAGAAGTTTTCAATAAGACTGATTTAGCAGATGATGAAGACGGATTAATTAAAGACATTCGTCAACTCATCGAAAAGCAAATTAATGAAATCAATGCGTATAAAGCCCGCTATGAAGGAAGAAAATATCCTGGTTTAAGCTTATTAAATAAAGGATTAGAATACTTCGGCCAATTTACAAACCAATTAGATAATGTTTCTTTCTTTACAAAACTAAAAGAGTTTGAAGATGATTTAGCGGATTGGGAAGAAGATATGATTTACATAAAAAGCTTCTTCAGTACAAATCAAAAAGAGATTTTTGACCAGGGACTAAAAGCGCTCAGCAAATTTGAAGACAATAAAGCGTATCTCATTGGACAAGAAGTAGAAGAAGCGATGAACAAATTACGTGAGATTCTTCAAAATCCGATTCCGTATAAACAAATTAAAGACATCCCTGAATTAATTCATATTTTGGAACAACAAATAGGATTTGTTTTACAAGAAAAAAAGGAAAATGCCCGTAAGAAGCTTCAGGAAGATAATGAGGAACTGTCGCTACTTGCAAATCAATATGGGGTTTCAAACAGTACAAAACAACGGGTGGAAGACTATTATAATGAATTAAATACAAACCTTGAGAATTACACAGACATTTTCAAAGTAGATGCAACAATAACCCAAAGTGCTGCTTTTAAAGAAAAAATGCTTATTCATATTGAAAGAGAAAGATTGGAATGGGAGCGGAAACAAACGGATAATGGAGGAACTGTTGTAGAACCACCAATTGCTGCGATTGAACAAGCTCCGAAAAAACAACAAGTAAAAATTTCACAACTAGTATCTATAAAAACATTGAGAAATGAAGAAGATGTTGATAAGTATATCCATACCCTATCCAATAAATTAAAACAAATCATTAAAGAAAATAAACACATTGAGTTAGTCGATTAAGGGTGAAGAGCATGAATAAAAGTGCATTAAAGAAATTTGCAACAGAAGCACGAAAAGAACTGATAGAACGTGTAGAACTGCAGGCAAGAAAAATAGGAATTACAGAAGAAGCGATTAAAAAAGCTGATGTGGAAAGCTCCGATGCCGTCTTTATTGACGGCAGACAGCTTTCTGACATTGAAAGACGTCAAAGAAATAAATTGATTGCCCGTACCAAAGAAATTGGATTTAAGAGGGTAATGGAAGAAACGGCATATACATGGTTTAACCGATTTATCGCCTTACGCTTTATGGAAGTGAATGACTATCTTCCAACAAAAGTACGAGTTCTATCTTCTTTAGATCCGGACAGTGCTGAACCAGATATGATGAAAGAAGCTTTAAATTTAGATTTAGATTTGGACAAAGAATACGTGTACGCATTAAAAATGAACAATAAAACAGATGAATTGTTCAAGTACTTAATCAAAGTACATTGTAATGATTTAAACCGTTACATGCCGTTTATGTTTGAAACGGTTGAGGACTATAAGGAGATTCTTTTCCCGGAAGGATTACTTGGTAAAGATACTTTCCTTCGAAAACTAACAGATACAAACGAAATTTCAGAAGATGATTGGAAAAATATTGAGATAATTGGCTGGTTGTATCAATATTATATTTCTGAAGAAAAAGATGAGATATTTGCTAATCTAAAGAAAAATATCAAAATTACAAAAGATAAACTTCCAGCTGCAACTCAACTTTTTACTCCAAACTGGATTGTTCGATATATGATAGAAAATTCTTTGGGACGTATTTGGATGGAAAGTTATCCAGATAGTCAATTAAAAACAAAATGGAAATATTATTTAGATGAAGCCGAGCAAGTAGAAGAAGTCAAAAAGCAACTTGAAGAAATTCGATATAAAAATGTTAATCCAGAAGAAATTACATTTCTTGATCCATGTTGTGGTAGTGGACATATTCTTGTCTATGCTTTTGATGTATTTTATGATATGTACCTTGAAAAAGGATATATGGAAAGCGAAATTCCACAATTGATTTTAGAAAAAAATTTGTTTGGAATAGATGTAGATGAGCGTGCTGTACAATTAGCATCCTTTGCCCTAATGATGAAAGCAAGAGAAAAAACGAGAAGAATTTTTAGACAAAAAATTACCCCTAAAATTGTCGCTATTCAAGAAAGCAAATGGTTAACAGATGAGATTATTAAAGATATATCAAAAGATAATCTTGAAGTAAATGAATCCTTAAAATTAATTCAGGAAACTTTTTATGATGCAAAAGAATATGGTTCTTTACTTAGTATTGAAATTAAAAATATCCATCAAATTGAAAAGTATCTTGAACAATATTTAATAGAAGAAAATGATCTATTAGAAATTATTAATAAAGATATAATTAAAGAAAAATTACCAGTTTTATTAAAACAGTCAGCTTTATTAAGCAAAAAATATGATGTTGTATGTACGAATCCACCATATATGGGCCGCAACGGTATGAATAAAAAATTAAAGGATTTTATGGATAAACACTATTCTGATTCAAAAAGTGATCTTTTTGCTGCATTTATGGAAAGAGGGTTCGAGTTATCTAAGGAAACAAGTTTTAATAGCATGGTAACAATGCAATCATGGATGTTTTTATCTAGCTTTGAAAAAATGAGAAATAAAATAATAAAAGAGAAAACTATAAGTACCTTATTACATATGGATAATATGGTAATGGGGATAGCATTTGGTACTTCTGCCACTGTTTTTAGAAACATTCATATTAATAATTATAAAGGAATCTACACTGAAGTAACTTATAAAGATGTGCAATCGGAAGAAAAGCCAAGTATATTTCCAATTAAAGAAAACAGAAATGGTATTGTTTCAGTAGAAAATTTTAGTAAAATTCCAGGAAGTCCAATTGCATATTGGGTTTCTAATGAAGTATTGAATATTTTTTCAGAGAACCCTTCAATTTCAGAAGTTGCTGAACCACGATTAGGGATGGCAACTGCAAATAATGAATTATTCTTAAGATTTTGGTATGAAGTAAGTTTTGATAATATAAAATTTTCTTCTAATAAACGAGAAGAAGCAATTTCAAGTAAACGACGTTGGTTTCCATATAATAAAGGTGGAGAATTTAGAAAATGGTATGGTAATAATGATTATGTTGTGGACTGGGAGAATGATGGGGAAAAAATAAGAAACTATGCTGATGAAAACGGGAAAGTGAGATCACATAATTATAATCTGGATTATATTTTTAAACCAGGAATTACTTGGTCAGCATTAAGTTCTGGTGATTTTAGTTCTCGCCTTTTTTTAAATGGATTTTTATTTGATAATTCAGGTTCATCACTGTTTACAAATAACATGGAGGATTTATATAAAATTCAAGGTTTTCTTGCAACGAAAATTGTTCAAAATTTCTTACCATTGATCAATCCGACATTAAATTATCAACCAGGTACTATTGGAAGATTACCGATAAAAATATCAATGGAGAAAGAAAAGGAAGAACGAATTATTGAACTAGTAAAAGAAAATGTTTCTATTTCGAAATTGGAATGGGATTCTTTTGAAACATCTTGGGATTTTTCAAAACACCCATTATTGAAATTCCCTTCAAATACAATCAAGTCGTCTTTTGAACAATGGACACAATTTGCTGAAAAACAATTCAATCAGTTAAAACAAAACGAAGAAGAACTAAACCGAATCTTTATTGAAATTTATGGTTTACAAGATGAATTGACTCCAGATATAGCGGATGAAGATATAACGATTCGAAAAGCTGATTTGGAACGGGATATTAAGAGCTTCATCTCTTACGCTGTCGGCTGTATGTTCGGTCGTTATTCCCTTGATGAAGAAGGTTTGATTTACGCTGGTGGAGAGTTTGATTCAACTCGTTATAAAACGTTCCCTGCAGATGAAGACAATATTCTGCCAATCCTTTCAGATCCTTATTTTGAAGATGATATTGTCTCGAAGTTTGTGGATTTTGTAAAAATAACGTTTAGTGAAGACACCTTGGAAGAGAATTTGGATTTCATTGCTGATGCCATTGGACGAAAACCAAATGAAACCGCAAAAGAAACATTGCGACGTTATTTCTTAAATGACTTCTTCAAAGATCATGTTCAAACATATAAGAAACGGCCGATTTATTGGTTATTTACACCAGGTAAGGAAAAAGCCTTTAATTGCCTCATTTATATGCATCGTTATGATAAAACAACCCTTTCCCGCATCCGTACGGATTATTTACATGAAGTCCAAACACGTATGGAAGCAGAAAAACTTCAGTTACTAGAAATTATTGAAGGAGATTTCTCAGCTAAAGAAATTACAAAAGCCAAGAAAGAACTAAAAGCCCTTGAGAAAAAAATTGATGAATTAAAAGCTTATGATGAATTACTTCACCACATGGCCGATATGCAAATTGAAATTTACCTTGATGATGGTGTAAAAATGAATTATGAAAAGTTTAAAGGGTTGGTAGTACCAATTAAGTAAAGGGGAAATGATGATGGAAATTACGAAATGGGATTTATTTAAGCAAATCGATCAAATGCCTGCTGATAAATACAAAATCATAAAAGATTTTCTTGATAAGTTAAACGAAGATTCCATCGAAGAAGTTGTTCTTGATAAAGAGACAAAGAAAGAGATTGAAAGAAGCTATGAAGAATATCAAAAAGGTGAATTCCTAACCTTTGACCAAGTCTTTGAGGATGATGGAAAGCGTGAAGTATGAACTCCGCTTTTCAAAATTGGCAGCAAAAAATATTAAAAAATTAGATAGAGTGACGCAAGAAAGAATAAAAAAATCCTTATTACAATTATCTGAATCCCCTTTTGACTTTACGAAGCAGGATATAAAAAAATTGGCAGGCTATACGAATTCTTATCGATTGCGTGTAGGAAAATATCGGATTCTTTATACTATCATGGAGCATGAAATTGTGATTTTTGTTTTTAATGTTGATAGTCGTGGAGATATTTATAAATAGTTATATGTTTAAAGCAAGTCCGCTTTGGATTTGCTTTCTTCTTTTTTCTCAGCGTCATTGTTGGAACGCTGGATTATAAGGTAATATTGATAATTAGGTAGGTGATTGCAATGAATTTAACCCAAATTACATCTGCATTACAAGATATTTTTAATGAACCCCTCGAAGATGGAGAACTCCGAAAAATTGTCTTTTGGGTAGACCGGGATCAAGAGTTTATTGAAGACATTCAACAATTTACTTTAGAGGATGTAAAAATTGAAACCTTGACAGAAAATAATCAATTTTATATGAAGTATTTATTAGAGGAAGAAGACCCAACTTCAAATTATTTAATCTATACCAACTTAGACTTGGAAATAGAACATAATTGGTTGGCAGATACCGTTTTATATTCGAAGACTTTCTATGCTGATCGCATTTCTTTAATTTTAAATGATCTTCGAATGGATTCTTCTTTGCGTCCTGTCATCAAAAAATATGAAAAGTTCTTTAACAATAAAGAACGCTATCGAAAGTTTCAAGCTTTCCAAATGGATTCTTACAATGAAGAAATGATCGAAATTGCCATCATGAGTGTTTTTTGCAATTTGAAAACACCTGACTTTGAAGAGGTGTTGAAAACAGTTTTAATGGATACGTTGGAAGATGAAAACAACAAGTATTTAACACAAATGGAGAAGTTTTTTGATATTGATGCTTTTTGGAAATATGCAGCAGAATATTATGGTTATGAACGGGAAACAAAAAGTTTAAAAACATTATTTATTCATTTGGCAGTAACAGCTTTCAGTCATTCTGTCAAAGAGGAATATTTAGCGGATATTAAAGATTATATTGCTGTTCGAAACCGAACAAATGCCCTAGTATTCATTGATCATTGGATGCATCACAAAGCCGATTACGTTGTATTTAATGATTATATTGAGTTGGTGGAAAGAGAAATTCAACTTCCTCAAATTTTACTATCCATTCCGATTGATGAATTTAAACAGGCTGAGATTTTTCCTTATATTGATAAAACCATTATTATGTATATTGCTAATAGCCTATTGGAAAAGCTTGAAGATTTTGAAGAATATATTAAGCTCATTAAATTAAGAAGGGCAAAACATTTTTATGAACGGTTTGCTGCGGTTTATGAAGCACTTTATTATACAGTAAAAATGCATGAGTTTTATAAAGAATATTCCCTTGGTATTCCTACTGGTCAGGCAATTGATATGTTTAACGCATATCAAACAAAGTATCATGTAATGGATACATATTATCGCAAGTTTTACGTTGCCTATGATCAGGAGAATAATGAACTTTTGAAAAAATTGAAAGAACAAGTGGAATATCTTTATACTCATTGGTATATGGGTGAATTGAGTGCTCATTGGACCCAAGCCGTGAAATCGGAAATGACGGAACAATGGTCATTACCTGGTGTATTGAATCAGCAAAAATTTTATTCTTCCATTATTGCTCCTCATATTTATAAAGGAGAGCGGGTATTTGTTATTATTTCAGATGCCTTACGTTATGAAATCGGTGTCGAACTTGCAGAGCGTTTGAATGCGGAAACGATTGGAATATGCGAAATTCAGTCAATGCTTGGGGTCATTCCGTCTGTTACTAAGCTTGGCATGGCAGCCCTTCTCCCTCATAAAACGATTGATATAAATGAATCTGGACAAGTGCTTGTGAATGGACAGGTTTCATCCGGACTTGAACATCGAAAATCTATTCTTGAAGGGGTAACAGAAGATAGTATCGCTATTTATTATCAAGATATATTGAATATGAATAAAGCAGGTAGACGTGAAACCTTTAAAGGTAAGAAACTCATTTATATTTACCATGACACCATTGATGCGGTAGGTGACAAAGCAACAACCGAAATTTATACCTTTGATGCGGCAGAAAAAGCGGTCAATCAATTGTATGATTTAGTAAAAATAATTCGTGATGATTTAAGTGGTACAAATATTTATATTACGGCAGACCATGGTTTTTTATATCAACGTGAGCCTTTACAAGAAAGCGATAAAATCATAAAAGAGCCAATGGAAATGATTGAAGCCAAAAGTCGCTATATTTTATCCAAAGAGAAAAAAGAGGTATCTGGACAAACTTGCATTGATTTATCTTCCGTTATTCGCAATGAGTTGCAATTTTTTGTGTATGTGCCGAATGGAACAATTCGCAATCGAAATCAAGGATCAGGTATCAATTTTGTCCATGGTGGGGCAAGCTTACAAGAAATTGTTGTTCCGCTGCTCATTTTCAAAAATAAACGGGCAGGTCAAAAGGGCGTTAAATCCATTTCAAAAGTGGATATAAGATTGACAAGTACGATGAGAAGAATTACTAATAGCATTTTCCATTTGAGTTTCTTCCAGACAGAGAAAGTGGAAGAAAAAATGAATCCTCGTACAGTTATCATATACATGGCAGATGAGGAAGGAAATATTTTATCAAATGAAGAAAGAGTAATTGGAGATCGAACATCAGATGATCCAGCAGAACGCACGTTTAAGTTACAATTTGCATTAAAAAGTCTTCCTTATGACCGCAATAAAACGTACTATCTGATTATTAAAGATATGGAAACAGGAATTATGACGGAAAAAATTCCATTTTCAATAAATTTAGGCATTGTAAGCGATTTTGATTTTTAGGCGTTAGGGGGCGGAATTATGAGCGAAGAGGCAGCAGTTCTCGATTTAGATAAAAAATTGAATCAATATTTTGCAGGCCGTGTTGTTCGCAAGGATTTAACCAAACTAATTAAGGAAGGCGCCAATGTACCTGTTTATGTTCTTGAATACTTATTGGGAATGTATTGCGCAACTGATGATGAAGAAAGTATCCGTGAGGGAATTGAACGAGTGAAAAAGATTCTTGCAGATAATTTTGTGCGTCCGGATGAAGCAGAAAAGATTAAATCTAAAATTCGTGAGTTAGGTCAATATTCAATTATTGATAAAGTAACCGTAAAATTAAATCCCAAATTGGATGTATATGAAGCGGAATTTTCCAATCTAGGTTTAAAAGGAGTGCCGATTCCTTCTAATTTTGTAAAGGAATATGACAAGCTTCTAGTGGGCGGCATTTGGAGCATGGTGAAGATTGATTATTTTTACGATGAAGAAGTGCGCAACATTAATCCATTCAGCGTTAGTAATTTAAAGCCGATTCAGCTGCCTAATATGGACATCAATGAAATTTTTGAAGGACGAAAACATTTTACGAAAGATGAATGGATTGATGTTCTTATTCGATCTGTTGGTATGGAACCAACTCAATTAGAAGAACGGGTGAAATGGCATCTATTATTGCGTTTAGTACCGCTTGTGGAAAATAACTATAATATGTGTGAATTGGGTCCAAGGGGAACAGGAAAATCCCATGTTTATAAAGAAATTTCGCCGAATTCGATTCTAGTTTCTGGTGGACAAACAACAGTAGCGAACCTTTTCTACAATATGTCTACTCGAAAAATTGGTCTTGTTGGATTATGGGATTGTGTGGCTTTTGATGAAGTGGCAGGCATTAAATTTAAAGACAAAGATGGCATTCAAATCATGAAAGATTATATGGCATCTGGGTCTTTTGCAAGGGGGAAGGAGGAAAAGAATGCTTCCGCTTCCATGGTGTTTGTCGGCAACATCAATCAAAGTGTGGACGTATTGTTGAAAACATCTCATTTATTTGCACCGTTTCCTGATGAAATGGCAAATGATACCGCATTTTTTGATCGTATGCATTATTATTTACCTGGCTGGGAGATTCCAAAAATGCGTCCAGAATTCTTTACAGACAAATATGGTTTTATTGTCGATTATGTAGCGGAATTTTTTAGAGAGATGAGAAAACGTTCCTTCTCTGATGCAATTGACCGATATTTTAAATTAGGAAACAATTTAAATCAGCGAGATACGATTGCGGTTCGGAAAACTGTATCTGGATTAGTGAAGTTAATTTATCCAAATGGAGAATATGTGAAGGAAGATATTGAAGAAATTTTAAAATATGCATTGGAAGGTCGTCGTCGTGTAAAAGAACAATTGAAAAAAATCGGTGGCATGGAATTTTATGATATAATGTTTTCTTATATTGATAAGGAAACTTTACTAGAGGAATATGTTTCCGTTCCTGAACAAGGGGGCGGAAAATTAATCCCAGAAGGAATTGGTAAACCAGGTCATGTGTATGTTGTTGGTCAAAGTGATTCAGGAATGATTGGCGTTTACAAACTTGAAAATCAAGTGGTTAGTGGAACAGGAAAGTTTGAAAAATCTGGTGTCGGTTCTCATCGTGGTGCAAAAGAAAGCTTAGATACGGCATTTCGTTATTTTGCCGCAAATTGTAAGAGTATAAGTAATTCTATTAGTACCAAAACAAAAGATTACTTGATGCACATAAGCGATTTGCAAGGAATTGGTTTAACGGGAGAATTGGCTGTAGCGGAATTAATTGGTCTGTGCTCCGGAGCATTGGATAAACCGGTTCTAGAGTCAACGGTTGTCATTGGGAATATGACTGTTGGAGGAACAATTTCTAAAGTTGAGGAGTTAGCCAATGTTTTGCAAGTTTGTGTGGATGCTGGAGCGAAAAAGGTTTTAATTCCTGCATTATCGGCTGTAGATTTTCAAACGGTTCCATCGGATTTATTAGTTAAAGTGCAACCCATTTTTTATGCGGATCCGATTGATGCTGTGTTTAAAGCGTTGGGGGTGAACTGAAGCAATAGGTTCAACCAGGCTATTTGAAGTGCTCTGTAAGATGAATTTCTTACGGGGCATTATTTATCTACAAGTAGCTGTAAAAAATCATAATTGTTCAATAATAAATTATCATTGCGAAATTGTTCTTAGAATCACATAATTTTTCTTGAGCATAAAAAGGAATGACATATTAGTTGTTGAAATATATTTTATTATAAATGAGTATTTTTTGGAGTGAAAGTATATGTTGACGGATAATGAAATTAGACGAAAACTGGTCGAAACATTAGAAAAGAAAAATAAAAATAAACATTACAGAATTATTGAAGAATTGTCCATCTGTGATGGCTTAGCTCGAGCAGATGTAGTGATAGCCAATGGATTATTACATGGTTATGAAATAAAAAGTGATTTTGATACACTTGAGCGTTTAGAAAATCAAATAAAACATTATGAAAAAACTTTTGACAAATGTACAATAGTCATTGGAGAAAAGTTTATAGATGTTATTGAAGAAAAAGTACCGGAGTATTGGGGAATTATCATGGCATATATGAATAGGTACGGAAATGTGTCCATTAAAAGAATTAGGGCTAGTAAATTTAATAAGCAAATAGAAGCCACAAATCTTTTAGATCTTTTATGGAGAAACGAAATAATTAAATATTTAAAGGAAAATAAGATTCGTGGCTACTCTAATAAAGATAAATTTGGATTAAAAGAGTTGGTGATATCTAATATTCCTTTAAATAAAATTAAAGAATTTACAAGGGAAACATTAAAAACTAGAACTGGTTGGAGAGGTGATTTACCATAAAGGTTATATGATGATTTGTTCCGATCGCACGCCAAGTTGTTGTGTTACCAGGTTTTTTAATCTCTCCAACTGCTCTCTTATAAATTTCAGCATCTCCCCACGAGTAATCTTTTCCCAGAAAGTATGCGGAATTAACAAGAAGACTACTTGCTTCTGCTACTTTATTTATATTTAATCCCCCTTTTTTTATAGCATCTCCTTTGTATATAACGTATGCATCATCAATTGAGTATCGAATATTAAAAGAAATTGGCATACCAGGGATATACTCTAGGAAACTCCAGTGATTAATTGCATAATCTGAGTAAACTAACTTTACACCATTATTATCAAAGAATTCTTTTACTTTATTAAATAATTTACTTTCTACTCTTGGTAAAAGCGAAAGGTTATGTTTTTCCACAGAAAGAGTTTGTGGAAAAGAATTACTTGAAAAGATAATATTTCTACAAAATAAAATAAGTGAAGATTGTGAGTCTTTTTAATATTAAAATTAAATTAATGCAACACTAGTGTACATTTTTTAAAGTTCTATTTTTCAATTACGGGAGGAAGATAAAAATTGATATTTATCAGTATAATTAAAGGTATTATAGTTGGAGTGATTACAGCTTTTGTAGTTCCTTTCATTTGTATTAATGGATTGAGTGGTTTATATGGCGGTCTTTACAATGTATTTGGTAGTCGATGGACTTATATAGCTTATTTAATTGCTATCATCCCTACCTTTGGATACGTTGGTTTCTATTTTTCAAAAAAATCTACATTATCTAACAGACATAGATGGAAAGTTTCGGCTATTTCAGTATTCATTATTAGTATAATTGCAAATTCTGTTGGATTATTGATCGGATATATTTTAGTATTAGGTAGCTTAGAAACAGTGAATGTCGAAGAGGTTGTGCCTTTTATGCTTTTGCTGGGTACACTACTTCTACCTATTACAATACCTTTAGGAAAGTTTATCTTAGATATACTTTATCGTTGGATTCATAAAATTCCGTTTTCTACATCTAAATAAAATAATTTAAAACTCTCAAGATTTGTTAATAAAAAGATTACTATCAATGAAATAAAATTAAAAAAAGAGAGGTTTAACTTAGTACTTGCCACTGATGGCATGTTGGTATAATCATCCCAAATCAAATCCCCTTATGAAAGTATTTTAACACATTATGAAAATTTGATGTTAGTCTAAAAAGTGGACACGACCTAGAAAGGTTATAATAAAACTAATTACATTAAGGGAGTGTCCAACGTGGGAAAACGTTTTGATAAAGAATTTAAACTTCATGCCGTTAAGTTAGTTGTAGAAGAAGGCAACACTATCGCTGCAACAGCACGGTAGATCGATTTATCGCCAAAAACATTGCATAGATGGGTATAAGATTCTGTTCACAGTTTTGTTAGAAGTGGAAACCTCCGGTTGAAAGAGCAAGCATTGCGAGAAGTACAAAAGCGAATTCGTAACCTAGAATAGGAAAACTCCATCCTAAAAAAGCCAAAGTAAGTGTATTTGAGTACATTGAGTGTTTTTACAACTACAAACGAATCCATTCCGACAATCGATATCCATCTCCAGTGATGTATGAAAAGGCGTATTAATTATCTATTTCCTTGTCAGAAATGAAAGAGGATAACACCTTCATTCCCTGACAAGGCCAGCAAGCGAAGCGCGGTAGAAAAAATCTCTATTTTTTTGTGTCTATTTTCTTGACATAACACCAACGTTCGTTTGGCAATTTGGATGTGCATCTTAAATCCATAGAAGAACATCTTCTTGAAAGCACGATATCTGATATCCGCCACATCTCGAAACCGTTTTATACGTGAAGTACGTGTATAATGGCACAGATCGGTAAACTGTCTACAATGGTATACGCGTGAGATTGTCCAAGTTTGCGAATTGATGTCGAATCCATTTAATCATCCAACGTAGCGAGCGACAACAACGATGGTATCGAGAACGCTCAGGGAATGCCTTTTCTGTAATAGGTTTTCGACCACAAAGCGATGCCATGCCCGCTCCGATGTGAAGCTAAAAATTTCATGAGCACATGGTGGCTTCTTATAAAATGAGGATGCCTTTTGAAATCAACCTCTCAAACATAAATATTCTTTAGAAACCGTGTTGTAAAAAAACTCACTCTTCGCCATTTTCTGCTACTTCCACCAATCCCAAAATATGTTAGTTGGATAAAACATGTTCATCAGATAATACATAGTGAATCCCTCTTTGTCAAAGCAAAGGGGTTATTGTTTTGAAAATTACACTGATTTGAAGAAGGAATTTTATAAATCTTGTTGAAATTTACCTATTTGGAAATATTTATTTTATGCAAGGTGTTGCTGAAATGATCGAAAAAGAAGCAGTGAAGATGCAAATGAAAGAGATCGTTACAGCATCTTTTTCCGTACCGTCTTTAAAAGAGTCGGTATTGACATCAATAGAGGAGCACACAAAACAAAGCGACTTTTTGTTCGGCCGCTTAGCTGGTGTGCATTATCAGATATTTTCCGAAAACATGAAGGAAACTGAACGAATCGCAGCGTCTGTAGAACTGATGATGTTGGCGGGAGATATGCTCGATGACCTCGTTGATCAAGACAGCTTGGAAACCACGTGGAACAAAGCACCTCTTACAACTTCACTTCATATAGCCATAGGGTTATTGTTAGCAGGACAAAAAGCTATTGTGGATTTACTTATTGATGATCATAAAAAAGCAAAGGCACAGTTATATATTTCATCTCGATTGCTTCAAAGCGTAAACGGGCAGCATATGGATGTCACATATGACATACAGACGGAAGCGGAGTATATAGAAATGGTGAAGAAAAAATCAGGTTCTTTAGTAGCAATGGCGTGTTTCGTCGGAACTGCATTAGCAGATGCTGAAAAAAACACTGTCATCATTGAAAAGTATGCCAATGATATAGGAATTGCTGCACAAATCGACAATGATATGGATGCGTTGTATCGTTGGGATGAGAAGAACGACATCAAAGCGAAGAAGAAGTCGCTTCCGATTTTGTACATGCTAACAAGTAAACGGGATAACTTACTGAAACAGTATTTTAGCAATCATGTTGATTACAATGAGCTTTATGTCCAAAAGGAAAAAGTGATTCAGCAAATGGAACAGGAAGGAGCGTTTTACTATGCAAAAGTGATGAGCCAGATTTACAAGGAAAAGGCTTTGCAAGAAATCGAGAAACTGGATGTAAACGATAGGTACAAATCCGCACTAAAAATGATAATTTTATAATTTCGGAGGGAGTAAATATGCAAGAAATGATTCGTTTTTTAATGGAAAATCCAGAGGTTATTGAAAAATTAAAAAGTGGTACAGTAAGCTTAGTAGGTTTAGATGAACTCGAAGTTCAAGCGATAATAAAGGTATTTAGCCAATCCGTTACCCCCCTTGGATATTGGAAGTAGAGAGCGATGAGACGAACGATTACCGTGATAAGCGTAGCTGCGATTGTGGCACTATATTTAACCATTTTCAATGTGAAGCATCCATTGATCGGCATGGATGTAGAGAAAAATAAGAACGGTGATATTGTTGTAAGCGATATTTACGAGTTTGGTTGGGCAAAAAAAAATGGCATTCATATTAATGATCAAGTGCTGAAAGTGGACGGAAAGCCCCCGCTCTCCCATTTTACTGTCCGGAAATACAAAACAATTGAACAAGCGAAAACAATAACGATTCAGAGAGAAAATCAAATCCAAACATTGACGGTTGACTATAAATCGCATGGAACGGAACAATGGCTGTATTATATCGCCTTGCCGATGGGTTTTTTTCTATTCGCTGTTAGTTTAAGCATTTTTTTGCTTCGTCTGCGGCCGGATGACAAATTGGCCACCGTGCTTATTTACTTTTTATTATTGATAGGGCTTTGTTATATAAGTGCCAGCTTATCAGCGAAATATGCACTGTTTGGAAGGCAAATGTTTAACGGTATATTTTTAATATTGCCTGCCGTCTTTTTGCACTTCGTTCATCATTATTTTGAAAAAGAAAAGAAAGTGTGGTTCGCGAAAAAAATCGTCTTTTCCCTTTATGGGTTTAACTTAGTGATGTTCGTTGCCTCACTCATATCTTTATCGTTTCGTTCGATAAGTGAAGCGGAAGTGCTATTGGCTACATTTTTTATCAACATGGTCATCATTCTGGCTTTGTTAGGAAAAGGATTAGTTTATCTTAAAAAAGATGAACAGCAAAATACGGTCAAAGGTTTGCTTTTAGCCATTGGGCTATCTGCCGCACCATTTGTTTTATTTTATAGTCTCCCGGTTCTAATCATTGGAAAATGGGTACTACCAGCTGAATTAACCGTTACTTCGCTTTTTGTGTTGCCATCTGTCTTTCTTTATTTAATTTGTACAGATCGGTTATTTCGATTGCAGTTTTCCATCAATCGCTTTGTGTACTATGCTTTTTTATCATTCCTCCCAGCTTTTCTTATTACATTGCTTTATGCCAAATTTGTCAATGAAGCGTGGAGACTTGTTGAATTCGTTTTGTTGTTTTTACTAATTTATATAATAAATATCCTTGCTCTCTATTTAAAAGAATGTTTCGATCGAACATTAAGAGCTAAGTTATATGTACAAAAAGACTTTTACCAAGAAAGTATATATCGAATCGGCGAAACATTAAAAAAACAGAAAAACATGCAAGAAGTGATCCGATGCATGGAAAAAGAAGTGAGAGAAGTATTAGATATAGAGAATCTGGCTTTTGTACAATTAGAGGCCAAAAATATGCAAGCACCTTTTCATTGCGATGAAAAAGAGTGGATGAAGTTAATCAAAAAGATGGATGGTCAACCACTTTCGATTGGAAAAATCATTGAAAATAAGCGTTTGTTTGCGGTCTTTGTAGGCTCGTTCCGCCAAAGTCCTTTACTATTAATAGGAAAAAAGAAACATCCCATTCCATTTCGGGCAGAACAAAAAGATTGGTTATCCACCATTGTTTATTATGCCAGCATCACGATTGAAAATATGTCAAAAGTAGAAGATTTAATAAAAGAGTTAGACAATGTAAAGGAAAGAAACAATTCTGTCTGGCTCACTCGTTTGATCTTCAAATGGTCAGAAAAGGAAAGAAGTAAGTTAGCCATTGATCTGCACGATACGATTCTTCAAGATTTAATTGTTTTAAAACGGAAAGTGGAGAGCTTGCGTTTTCAAAATATGCGTATGGAAGAAATGAAAAAGCAGCTAAACAATATCGAAGAAGAAATCGTAGATATGATTGATGTAACAAGGGAGATATGCCATGAATTAAGACCGCCATTTTTGAGTCAAATCGGATTAAAGGAAGCGATCGTACAGTTAATCCAACGATTCCAATTACGTGCGAATATAAAAGTAGAATGGAATGTTCATTTATCAGCCAAATTGGAGGAAGAACGGGAGCTTGCTATTTATCGGATTATCCAAGAATTATTAAACAATGCGCTGAAACATTCGCAGGCATCGCATATTCAACTCACATTGGAGGCTCGAAATGAGGAAATTCAACTTCATTACGTTGACAATGGCATAGGTATAGATATGGAAAAATTAAATCATTGTGATGGCAAGCTTGGTTTGTTTGGCATAAAAGAGCGCGTTGAAAGCTTGAGTGGAACATGCGAGATGACGTCACAACTTGGAGATGGGCTACATATCATTGTCACAATCCCGTTATGAACATGAAAGGGGACTTACTTGTATGATTCATATTTTAATTGTCGATGATCATCGCCTTGTTGGTGAAGGGACAAAGAACATGCTGGAGAACGAACAAGATTTTCAAGTAGAACTTGTTACATCTGGCACAGAAGCGGAACAGATGATGGAACAACGTACATATGATGTGTTTTTGCTTGATTGGCGTATGCCGGATATGAGCGGCACCGAATTAAGTAAGCGAATTCTTCAAAAACAACCGAATGCGAAAATTGTCATATATACCGGATATGATGTTGCTCCTTTTTTTAATTATTTGATTGAATCAGGCATTACAGGTTTTGTCAGTAAAACGGGGACAAGCGAGCAATTGATTACAGCGATTCGCTGTGCATTAAGAGATGAAGTTGTCATTCCTGTGCATTTACTGCGTCAGCTGCATCGTTGCGAAGTAAAGACCAAGATTGCAGAAAGTGAAGAACATGTTGCGCTGAGCCAGCTTGAGCAAGAAATATTAATGGAAGTCGCCAACGGTTTATGTAATAAAGACATTGCCAAAAAACATCATATAAGCCAGCGAAGTGTAGAAAGACACCTATCGCGTATCTTCATCAAGCTACACGTATCTTCACGAATAGAAGCCGTGGAAAAAGCAAAACAATTAGGACTCATTCCAGAGCTTCATATGTTGTTAACGCCTTCATCGGATCGGTGAGGGCGTTTTCTCTTTTTTATTCAGGACTCCGCCATTTCGTGTCGGTACTCCGTCAAAAAATGGCGGGGTTCCGATACGATGTTGGCGGTGAAGGAACAAGGGATCATAAATATAATTGAGTATAGGGAGGGGATAAAAATGTTTAAAGTAAAAATTGCTGGAATGGGAAAAGCCGTTGGTTCACTGAAAGTAAAAAGTGAAGAATTAGAAGAAAAAATGAATGTTACGAGCGGTTGGATTGTTAAGGCAACAGGTATTGAGTCTAGACATTATGTTGATTTTGAAAATGGAGAAAATGCGTTAACATTAGGTGTAAAAGCTGCTAAGCAGGCAATCCAAAATAGCGGAATTGATCCGGAGCAGATTGATTGTATAATTGGTGCGAATGGTTCTCCATTACAGGCCATTCCGTGCGGAGCTAGTTTATTTCAGCGAGAATTAGGTTTGGGCGATTCAGGGATTCCGTGTTTTGATGTTGATACGACGTGTTATAGTTTCGGATTAGCTTTATTTGTGGCGGCTAATCTTATTCATAATCAAGTCTACAATTGCATCTTAATCATCAGTTCAGATGCTCCAAGTCCAACATTGCCAAAAACTTCTAATGAGGTAAGAGCTCTGTTTGGAGATGGGGCTGCTGCTGCGATTGTCACCAAATCTGCAAAAGATGAAAAAAGCGTTCTTCATTATTTCAAAATGCAAACTTATGGTTCAGGGGCAAATTTGACATGTGTGAAAGGAGGAGGTACGTTAAGACACCCTAATGATCCAAATACGAGAATGGAAGATAATTTGTTTCAGATGGATGGCAGAAAAGTGTTTAGGTATGCAGTTCGTTTGCTTCCTGATTTTTTTCAAGATTTTTTTTCTGAAAGTGGTATATGTCAAAGTGATGTTAAATATTTATTCCCTCATCAAACAAGCAAGCATGGAATAGACATTTTTAGAAAGTTTGGATTTCATTCAGAACAAATTGCCTCTCATATTTCTACACATGGGAACTGTATTGCAGCTTCTCTCCCAATGTTATTGTTTGACTATATAGAAGATAACAAGATTAATAGAGGAGATTTAGTGTTATTATTCGGAACTTCCGCCGGTTTATCTATAGGGTGTGTAGCCTTAACATATTAAAACAATACAGTGAATATTTTTTTGGATGTGATGATATTCATGTTTAAAAGCTTAGGTAAGATGACATATGTCTATCGCTGGATTATATTAGCTTTATGGGGAATCGCTTCATTTTTACTTATTTTATATGCATTTAAACTCCCGGATGTGCTCAGTGGCGATGGGTTTGAGATGAAAGGTTCTTATGCAAAAGTCCAAAAAATAGCGAAAGAGGAATTTAATCTTCCTAATAATAGCGTTATTGTTTTATTCGAAAAGGAAGAAAAAGTAAAGGAGGAGGCGTTTAGGCAGTTTATACTAAAAAAGCTGGAAAGTGTTCAAAATGTAGAGGGATTAGTTAGTCTTATATCTCCTTATGATCAAGAAGGGCAGTTAAAAGGCAGTGTAGCATTTGCTGTTTTGGGATTTGATCGGGAATTTAACGATATGGGGGATATACTCAATGAGTTAAAGATGAAGTTAAAAAGTGAGGATGGAATTCATATTCGTTTGACAGGACCGGCATTGATTAATGAGGATATGAATAAGGCAAGTCAAGAAGATTTGAAGAAAGCAGAAATGATTGGAATCCCGATTGCTTTAATTGTTTTATTAATCGCATTTGGGAGTTTTGTCGCGGCATCTGTTCCGATTGTGATTGGCTTACTTGCTGTTGGTTGTTCGATGGGAACTTTGTATTTCATCGGTCAGCAGAAAGAGTTATCCATCTTTACATTGAATATTGTTCCGATGATTGGATTGGCTTTAGGAATTGATTTTGCTTTGTTATTTATCAGTCGTTTTCGGGAAGAGCTAAAATCTAGGGATGTAAAGGAAGCAATTGTTGTTACAGCGCAAACTGCGGGGAGAGCTATCTTATTTTCGGCTTTATGCGTGATTTTAGGGTTAGCTAGCATGTTAGTTATTGATGTTGAAATTTTTAAGACAGTGGCCATCAGCGGAGCAGTGATTGTCATCTTCTCATTAGTCATAGCGCTGACATTTCTGCCTGCTCTTTTATCTGTAATAGGAAGAAATATTAACAAATTACAGGTTCTCGAGATTAAAGGAAGCGGAGAGGGTGTATGGCATCGATTTTCTAAGTTTGTCATGAATCGAGCAGGGATATTGTCGTTGATTAGCTTTGGAATTTTGCTTTTCTGTTCAATCCCTATTTCTAATATGAAACTGAGCATCCCTGATGCTACAGCGCTTCCAAAGGAATATGATACTAGGATAGCGTACGAAATTTACGAAAAAGAATTTTTGGGTGAAAATCATTCGGAAGTGCTAATGATCGTTCGCACGAAAGAAAATGATATACTTGAAAAAGAATCTCTTAGACAGCTGGAAAATTTGTTGCAAGATTTAAAGAAGGAAGAGATCGTGGCAAGTGTTGATTCTATCTTTTCAATCATGGGAGATTTACATTACCAACAACTTTATATGCTTCTGCACAATGATGAAACGAAGAAAAAAATAGCTCCTTTCATTAATAAATTAGTGAAAGGTAATCAAACGATTTTTACTGTTCATTTAAATGTTGATTTTGATTCGGAAGAAGCAAAAGAGTTTGTGAAGCGCTGGGAAAAAAATGACGGTCAGATTGAAGTGTTATTGGGAGGTTTACCAAAGTTTAACCAAGAAATTCATGATGAAATCTCCGAAAATTTCAAGTATAGTTTATTGATAGTTTTTGTATCTACATTTATTATTTTAGTTCTAGCATTTCGTTCGATTGTTATTCCTTTAAAAGCTATTGTGATGAATATCATGAGTTTAATGGCTTCATTTGGGCTTTTAGTATGGATTTTTCAAGAAGGACATTTTGGCTTTGAACCGGTTCCCGCTATCGCCCTTATGATTCCGGTCTTCGTTTTTGGAGTTGTCTTCGGTTTATCCATGGATTATGAAGTTTTCCTGTTGTCTAAAATTCAAGAAATCTACTTGAAGACGAATGACAATGATAGAGCTACAATCGAAGGCTTATCCTCGACTAGCAGGGTGATTACATTTGCAGCGCTGATTATGATTATCGTAACAGGAGCATTTGCGTTTACAGGTATTGTTCCCGTCAAACAAATGGGGTTAGGAATAGCACTGGCTATTTTTATTGATGCTACAGTTGTTCGATTATTGCTTGTTCCATCGTTAATGAAGCTCATGGGAGATATAAATTGGTGGGCACCTAAGTTTTTAAAAAAGCTTCAACGAGCAAACGTTTTTCATGAATACTAAAAAGAATACGCCAAAGCAAAAAGCGTCGAAATGAATAAGTTTTATGCCGGAATAATAAGCTTATTGTATCATTTACAAATTTTTAACGAATTAAACGTAAACTTTGACAGAAGTCTCCCACTTCTATAAGTGGGAGATGAATGTCACTTGACAATTTTTTTGTATAATATGATCAGTGTTAGAAAGGAGGATATGTTGGAGAAATGCCGAAATTAATGGGGTTACGTGGCAATAATAGCGCCCCTATAGAAATGAAGGATTGTCGAATAGAAAGCAAAGCTTTAATCGGTAATGAAGGAGACGGATTTAAAATTTCTCGCGAAAAATTGTTACCTATGGGACAGTTAGGGATTTCAGCTTTACAAGTTGGTATAGCAAAAGCTATTTATCGTGAATCAGTAGAGTATGTAAAAAATCGATTCTATAGTCATAACGAAAAGAATCTAGCATCTTTTCAAAGTATACAACAAATTATTGCGGAAATGAAGATTGAATGCGACCGGGCAGAACGATCCTTGGAATATATGGCTTGTCAAATGGAGAAAGGAAAGCTAGATATGATAACTTTGTTAGAAATTAAAATAATTGCTTGTGAAGCTGTGCTTAAGTTGGCGAATTTGTGTTTGAAGGTTTGTGGAGGTCATGCCTATTCCGCCCGCTCTCCTCTCGAAAGATATATAAGGGACAGTAAAGCAGGGACAGTGTTAGGACCAACTCCAGAGTTGTTAAAGGAACTTATTGGGAAAATAATATTGGATATTCCGGCTAGCATTTAAACAATAAAATAGGAGGATCAGGATATATGACTGAAACTGTAAACGAACAACGGCACAGAGGATTAAAACAAGTGTTTGCAGTAAGCATTGGGCTTTTTCTTGTGTTTTTAGATAGTACTGTAGTAAATATCGCTATTCCTAATATTATTGATGATTACAAAATTGACCTAAGTAAAGCCTCATGGATCATAAACGGGTTTGTTCTTACACTTGCAGTATTATTAGTTACTCTCGGTAAAATGGCTGATATGTTAGGGCGTGTTCGCACTTTTTTGTGGGGAGTCATCATTTTTGCGGTTAGCTCGTTTTTATGTGGAATTGCACCGACGGTAGATTCTCTTATTATTTTTCGAATTTTGCAAGGAATAGGCGGAGCAATGGTCATCCCTACAAGTATGATGCTAGTTAGAACAGCTGTTCCTCCAGAAAAAATGGGATTAGCAATGGGAATTTGGGGAGCTGTAGGTGCTATGGCGGTTGCTATCGGCCCGAGCTTAGGAGGACTTATTACAGAGTATATTCACTGGAGATGGGTGTTTTATATTAATGTCCCCATTGTGTTATTGGCATTTCCGTTCATATATCTTGCTATTCGAGTACAAAATGAGCCCATTCATAAATTTAAACTCGATCCATTGGGAATTTTGTTGATGAGCTTGAGTTTGTTTTTTCTTACGTATGCCATTTTGCAAGGGGAAGAAATTGGATGGACATCTCATAAAATCTTTCTTTATTTTATAATTAGTGTTGTTAGCGGAGCCCTATTTCTTTTTGTTGAAACAAAAGTAAAAAACCCTATTCTCGATTTTTCCATTTTTAAGAATCGTTTGTATGTTTCAGGATTAGTTTCAAATTTTCTCGGCGGTATATTATTAATGGGAACATTAATTTTACTTCCTATATTTCTCATTAGAGTTAAGGAATTCAGTACATTAGAAGCTTCATTTGCAATTACCCCCCTTTCCGGAGTTATACTCATCGTAGCACCAATTATTGGGAGAGTAATCGATAAAATTGGCTATCTTATTCCTATGTTAATAGGGTATATAATAAGTGTTATTGGTTTGATTTTGCTTATAAATATTGATACGGATGTAAGTGTTTTAAATTTAATTTCATTTCTTGCTATTTTAGGGACGGGTTTAGGGATTATTATGATTACCAGTGTTACAGTATGCACGGCCGCCGTTTCTCAAACTCAAATTTCTTTAAGTTCAGGTATTTTTGCGATGGTTCGGAATATGGGAGGAGCGGTTGGAGTAGCTTTGTTTGTGTCTTTAACATTAAGCTTTCTAAATCATTATTCCGCTAACGTAGTCGATGAAGGAGTAATGATCGTAAAAAAATCAAACATTCCTGAAGAAGTAAAAAATTCTATTCAGGAAGTTTTAATGAAACAAAGAGATACTTTTTTTGAGGAAAAAAATAACGATAAAGTGTTGGAGCTAGATGAGGAAAGTAAGCAATTACTTGCGAAAAATATTGAAAAAGAGACACTGGCGAAGATTCCAAAGGGAACACCAATGTCTCCAGAAATGCAAAAGAAAATCAAAGAACAAGTGAAGCAACAGTTGATCAATATAGACCAAAACGTTGCTAACATAAAAAAACAAATAGAAGACATATCTAAAGAGTATGTAGCAAAATCCATGGCAAAAGCATTTTTTAGCGGGATTATTTTGTGTTTCCTTTCGAGTTTATCGTTACCTTTCTTGTCTAAAAAGTTTTCATTAAGTCATAGTAGAGAAGTCGATATATGAGTGGTAACTTCATTATTCATTAATGTTTAAAAAGATCAAACTATGCTTATCTTTAACAACTAAACTTGCAAAGGGTAGATAGATGGAAGCAATTAGTCACTATTCCATAATTTAATATGTTGTCAACGCCTTCATCTGATCAGTGAGGACATTTTCTTTTTTTTTTTTTTTTTGCATTTAAGTAAAACTTTGAAGCGGGCAAAGAACATTTGCCCATTGCTGTTGGGTGATCTCAGCTCCGCTTTTCCTAAAGTCTGCCATTTCGTGTCGATATTCCGCCAAAAATGGCGGTGTTCCGACATAAGTTGGCGATGAAAGAACAAGGGATCATAAATAGATTTTTATTTTAAATTTCGATTAGTTTGAAGAAGGAATTTCACGAATTTTGTTGTAATTTATCTATTGGAAATATTTGTGTAGGATGTTGGTGAAATCATGGAAAAAGAGATAAGGTGAAATTCAAATGACTACTTTATTTGTAAACGAAGTCAAAAATCAAAGTATCAATATAGGGGATATGGGCCGCTATCATTTTGAGTTTCTTCAGCCGATTTTGAAACATAAACGCTTTGTCTTCCTTGGGGAGAGCAGCCATTGCGTCAAAGAATACAGTCTAGCAAAAGTAAGCCTGATTAAATATCTTCATGAAGAATTGGGGTTTCATGTACTTGCCTTTGAAAGCGAATTGGGGCCATGTATGATTGGCGATTATCTGTCTGATCAACTTGATTCTAAACGTTTTATGGCGGGTACCATTGGGCGTGTGTGGCAAAATGAATTTGTCCTCGGATTATTTGACTATATGAAAAAAATGAAGCAGGAGCGGCCGCTGTATTTTACTGGTGTGGATGTTTATCAAGGAAAAAAGGAGAATTTGTTTTCGGAATTCCTCGAGTCTTATTTAACGGGTCCGACCAAACAGAAGTTTGTCGATTTTGAAAAGCGGGCGATCGAGGTTTTGATTGCAGCCGATAAACGGAAAATCAAGCGTTCAATGCGCCAAAATATAAGGGAAGAGATGGAAAGTAAGGGCATGGAATTGATTGAGGAACTCAAACAGCATTGTTTTCCGGACAGCAAGATTTATAAAATTGTCCTCCGTACGATGGAAAATAGAGTAAATTATTTGAAAGTAACTTTAGAAAAAAGTTTCTCGAAACTTTTTGAGTATCGGGATGCATTAATGGCAAAAAACCTAGAATTTTTAGTACGGGAAATATACCCAAATGAAAAATTTATCATTTGGGCACATAACATGCATATTAGCAAAAATACTTCCGCCAAGCGCCTGTCTGCCTATAAATCGTTTGTGGAAAACCTCTCCCAAACGATTAAGGAGAAAAGTTTTGTATTGGGGTTGTATGCAAAGGAAGGCAAAATGTTGGATTATACAGGTAAGGAATATCCAATAAAAAAAACGAATAAAAAACATTTGGAAAGCCTTCTTGACCATTCCCCTTATCAAAATAGTTTTATTCAGTGCAATGGAAACTGGGCACAGAAAAAGTGGCGGGCCTATGAAGGCGGGGGAATGCCTACTTCCTTTGTACCTGCACAACAATATGATGGGATTTTATTTTTTAAATATGTTTCCCCGGCTTACTTTGACGTTGAAGAATAGAGAAAAGTAATTTAACATTTTTCCCGAGAAGTCTCCCTTCCTCTAAACAGAATGAAGGTGGGAGAGGTTCATTTTTTCCGTTAGATATTTTTATTTCTATAACGGGTCTTTACAGCATATATCAATATAATAAAAATAATCCAGCGTGGATGAACTATGCTTTGATTTCCCTTGTTTTGACTTTTTGTTCTGGCTTACAAGCCATTGCATTTTGGGTTTTCCGCAAAGATTTTGACATCACTTGGTGGGCTGCCAACTTGTATTTAATGATTTACCCGTTGTTTTTTATTAAAGATTTTATTGCCGAAAAGAATAAGGACCGTCTGTGAAGGTATGATGGATCAAAATTGTTGGTGAAATGCGGTTATGACCTTATTTAAGAAAAAGGGGTGTTGATCGTGTATTTTCTTATTTGGGGATTTCTTGTCTGGTTAGGAGCAACCCTCATTTTCCGGTTTTTTGGCCATTTTTTCTTCCATCCAGAAAACGCTTTACTTCTTCTTTTGTCCTATCTGCTTGTTGTTCCGGTCATTGCTTTATTAACCTATCCGCTGTACAAGCTTAAAGACTTGACAAAAGAGGAACGTTTAAAAGCCGCTATGTTTATCGCGCTTCCCGGCATGTTCATTGATACGGTTGTGTTAGTGATCTTTCCAGATGTGTTTACGAATTTACCTGTGCAATCCGATCGGTATTTTGGATCTTGGTTATTATGGGCGTACAGTTTAATTTTGATAACGGGTCTTCCGTTAAAAAAGCGAGAGGGAGGTGACAAATGAAAAAATGTTTAAAATGTTTGTCTGGCCGTTTTACAGGCTTTGGGGCAGTAATGCTACGGAATATTATGAAAGCAAGGGGATAAACACATGTTTCACCGCAAAAATAATATTTCTTCTGAAATCAATTGGCTAAAAGATCATACATACAGTATACAATTGCATGAATTAGATGATCATTCAGATTTGTATTTTTTAAAACCTTTACTACATAATAAACGGATCGTTTTCTGATGATGTATAAAATTTTGTGTAAAGCATTTTACTAGATCAAAAGAAAAAAGGTAGGGCATTCTCTGATTGGACCAAAAATCTTAGAGAAAGGAGTACCCTACCTATGTCTAAAAGGATACCGAATGTCGACTGGGCAAATCAACTGGAAAGTGTCATTCGTCAGTTTGTGAAGGAAAAATTAGAGCTGATTATGCGGGAAGAAATCAAACATTTCCTCGAAATCGAACAGGCGGACACATCCAATATGAGAAACGGCTACTATCAACGAAATCTAGATACGCAATATGGTCGGATTGAAGGTCTTTTGGTTCCAAGAGACCGAAACGGGGAATTTCAAACACAGTTGTTTGCCCCTTATCAACGCCACACCGGCTGGCTCGAGGAAGCCATCATTAGGATGTACCAAAGTGGCATGAGTACACGGGAAATTGGCAAGTTTATCGAACGAATTCTAGGAAATGCCTATTCTCCTGCAACGATCAGCCGTATTACCGATGTAGTGAAGGAAGACATCGAGAAATGGCACGCTCGTCCACTGCACAAGCGTTATTCCGTCTTATATTTGGATGGTTTATACGTAAAACTTCGCCGGGATACGGTAGAGAAAGAAGTCATTTATGTGGTGTTAGGAGTGAATGAAGAAGGGTATCGAGAAATTCTGGATTTCTTCGTGGGAGGACAAGAAAGCGCCTATGGATGGCGGGAGATTCTCCAGCAGCTCTACCAAAGAGGCGTCAAGGAAGTGCTTCTTGGCGTCTTCGATGGCCTTCCGGGGCTGGAGGAAGCTTTTCGGGCCGTTTATCCGAAAGCCGATGTGCAGCGCTGTGTCGTGCACAAAGTACGTAATACCTTAAATCGTGTTCGGAAAAAAGACCAATTCGAAGTGGCCGAGGACCTCAAGCTGATTTATCGCGCGCCGAATAAGGAGATGGCATTACAGATGTTTCAACAGTTTGAGTCGAAATGGTCAAGCAAGTATCCGAGAGAAGTTCAATCTTGGGCCAATGAGTTGGATGCCCTCCTAACATTTATGGATGATCCAAGCCGTATTCGAAGTGTGATTTACACGACGAATACCATTGAACGAACGATTAAGGAGATTCGGAAACGTCTCAAGCCGATGAACAGTTTGAGTAGTTTAGAAGCAGCTGAAAAAGTCGTGTATTTGACCATCCAAGATTTTAATGAGAAATGGGCAGGACGCGAGGATTTGCCGAAGAGCATGAAGCCCTCGAGCGAATGTTTGAAGAACGTTACAATTAACTAAATAATGTAAATAAATGAGATAAGGGGGATTCTCCCTTTCCATACAGGAGACTGAATATTCAGTCTCCTGTGTGGAAGAAACAGCCCCCTCTCTATTCTAAATCCATTTCAGAGATGCCCTACCTATCTTACATTACACAAAATTCTTGACGGTACCCAGCAATGGAACACCAAAAACAATGGAGCGAAACTTGATAAAAACTATGTCTAAGGAAGATTTTAAAAATGTCTTTAAAGAAATATCAAAGGAATATGAAAATAAAGGAGTTGAGCTATCTAACCAAGAAAATGAATTAATTAACGAACTGTATTCTCTATTCTTCCAACAGGATGAAACACTAAAGGATGAAGTAATTGAAGATGAGCGATACCATTGTCCACTGACAGGAAAGAAGTACAAAAGTTTAAAGCCTATGATTAAAAATGCTATTAAAATAAGGCTTGAAGAAATATATAATGAAGGAAAAGAAACGGTATTGGCTAACGATTAAAGTTGTTAGTCTTTTTTAGATTACATAAATAAAATTATCATAGTAAAATTACTTACTCAACTTTCGCAGTGAAAAATTTATGAATAATCCTTGATTTGATAGGTTTCTTTGGGTATCTCATATTCACTTGACACTGAAAAAATTCGTCTAAAAAACAAAAAGACACCTCTTTCTTTTGGTAAACTATTGGTGACCAAACCAAAAACCAAAGAAAGAAAGATGTCACCATTATGATAACGAAAAAAGAGTATTTTGCGCAATTACCAAAAGAAATAAAAGACGGATTTTCTGAATTACAAATTGGTAATCATTTAAGAAAAGCTGGAATTATCAAGGCTTGTGGTTATTCTTGTTTATCGATTTTTCAACTATTATTTCTTCTTGTTTTTCAATACAGAAACTGGTACCACGCCTTACAAAGCAAAAAGGCTGCCGATTTACAAGGAAAAGATACCATTTATCGTTTTTTGAACTCGTCTACGTATAACTAACTGGAGAACCTTTTTACTATCTCTGAGCTCCGAAGTGATTCGTCGTGTGAAACAAACGATTTCGAAGCACCGTGTTACCGTGTTTATTGTAGACGATTCGATTTATTCTCGTAACCGTAGTAAATCGGTTGAGCTTCTAGCTAAAGTATTCGATCATTCCACTCGTCAGTTTGTCAATGGTTTTCAACTATTAACGCTCGGATGGTCCGATGGCTTTACATTTGTACCTATCGATTTCGCTCTTTTGAGTTCAGCGAACCAAAAGAATCGCTTGAACGAAATCCATTCGTCCATTGATAAACGAACCACAGGCTACAAACGACGGCTCGAGGCATTGGAAGCAAAACCAAACATGGTGTTGAAATTAGTAGAACATGCATTGGATAAAGGAATTTTCGCTGATTATGTGCTCATGGATACATGGTTTACTCATGCCCCGTTGGTGGAGAAGATTCACTCCAAAGGCCTTTTTGTCATTGGCATGGTCAAACAGCTGAAACAACGGTATCTTTTCAACGGAGAACGTTTAACCTTTGAACAACTGTATCGAAAAGCGAAACGAGACATTGGCAAAAAAGAAACACTCGGCTCGATTCACGCAACCCTTCATACGGGTTTACCAGTGAAAATCGTGTTTGTGCGGAATCGAAACAACCAAAGTGAATGGCTGGCCATTTTGAGTACAGATACCACGCTGTCTAATGAAGAAATCGTTCGAATCTATGGGATGCGTTGGGACATCGAAACCTTTTTTAAATTCAGTAAATCGTTTTTACAACCTCGTTATATCAAGGACTGTCTTCATATTCTGTGTGCGAAAGTTGAGTAAAGAATACATTAATGGAAAGAAATGGAAACACTTCTCAACAAAAATTTCCATTTTTTATTGTTTTGACAAATCTATTGATTGCCCGTAAAACGATTTTTATTGAAATCCCCTCCCCAAAACCAAACATTTCTTGAACTGTGCAACATTCCCCTAACTTTCTTCACAGACTTGTATTTCCAATTTCCCTTCATTTTAAGTAAAATAAGAAAAAAGAATGTTCGGAGGTAAGGATAGTGGATGAAATTTACCGCGCACTTAATGGCTATCCGAAAAGAATGATAGGATTATCCGCATTGGAAGTAATCATGGGGAATTTCTTTCATACATACGAAGAATATGCCGGCTTTATTTTGAAGCTGGAACAGGAAGGCATTTTGGAGATGGTGAAGTCTAAAGGAAGAACGACAAGAAATCCATCGCTCGCCTTTCAGTACCGGATCAATAAAAGTCTGCTTCAAACCGGTTTCCATCAAGAGATTCAACATTATCGCAACAAGTTCCATCCATCCATAAACCTTGATGAATATTACAAAAAAGATCCTTCCATTTGGCGGCACGATCTTCCTTATCTCATCAAAATCGATGAATACATAAAAACATTTGGTTTTCCGGAAGAGTCCGTTCCTGCACCGGAGCGCAGTTTTGAACTGGTCCAGGATGAAAAATGGCTCACTGAAAAAGGGGGAAAAGAGCTGCTGGAGCGTATCGGACTCTTCCATTCTTTTAACATCATCCCTGTTTCCGACCCGTTGATGTTTGCCATCCATCCCAATCTGGTATCAAAAGAGACACAGTTTCACCTCATTGTTGAAAATAAAACGACTTATCAAGGTCTGCTTCCGGCTTTGCCATCCACTGAATTTTCCACATTGATTTACGGAAGTGGGAAGAAAATCATCCATAGCATCGAACAGTTCCGGGATCAATATCCGGTCAACGCCCAGCATCATTTTTTCTATTTCGGCGACATTGACCGGGAAGGAGTGTCCATTTGGCATTCGTTGAACCAAAAAATCAAAGCCCATTTGGCATTGCCATTCTATAAAGCTTGTCTTGAAAAACAGCCGATCGCCGGAAAAGAATATCAAAGACAATATACTGAAGCTCAAGAAAAATTCATTAGCCAATTTCCGCAAAAGGAGCAAGAACAACTGGCGATGATGTTTTCGCAAGGGAAGTATTACCCGCAGGAAATCTTAAAATCAAAAGAATTGCAGGAAATTTGGAGGGGATCCGATTGGAACAGATGGATATGCAAGCGTTATTAAGCGGATATAGAGATCGGATCCGGCGCATCGCCCTGTTTGAACCATTGAATGAACTGGATCGGAAAAGGGATGTTGATTTAAATGGGACGAAGATTGATATGAAAGGGCTTGGCCTCCTCACTTTGCTTTTTTTCTTTGAACAGAAGTTGATGCGAAATCAAAGGACAGGTGTCAAAGAGTTGGCTTTCTTTTTAAAAGAAGCCACGAAAGAAGTGTATATGCTGAAAGAGGAAACCTATGAAGAACTGGCCAGATCCTTGATTCAAAATTTCCGCCCGACCCACGGAAAAAAACGCAGCTACGGTTATTTTGATTGGGAGGAAAAGGCGGAGGAGACCATTGAATATTCCATTTTGAAGGCGAACGATTTTGATGCCGGAACGAATACCCAATTCTACACATTGGATGAAGATGGATTGGAATTGATTTTTGCAACTAAGGAGTTTTACAGTGAGTTTCAAATTTCCATCAACCAATTGATTTTACGGAAACAGCTGGAAAAGGGGGAATTTAAGGGGGCACTTCGGCAAATCAATGAAATGCGGGTGGCCGTCGAGACGTTGCAGGAACGCATTGTCAAATTGAAGCATGAAATCCAGCGAAGCATTGTGTCCGAAGAAACGTTTGAGCGGTATAAAGAGCTGCTTGATGATATTTTTCAGAGGCTGGAACGGGAAGATGAAGAATTCAAAGAATTGAGGGAGTTTGTCAAAGAAACGAGGGAACGATTGTTTGCCGAAAATATTCATCAAAAGGAGCAGAAAACGTATCAATACATTTTGCAGATCAACAGGGAATTGGAGAAAGTGCACTATGAACATTCCGAGCTTCTGAATCAGACGCTCCATTTGAAAAACACGACTTTGATTACAGCCCAGGAGTCGCTTTATTATACGGGCATGCATTCCTTTAACTTCGACCAAGATATCGTGTCTCTCATTGTGTCCACCCCTTTGCCGTTGGATGCGATGAAAGGCGTTCTCCATCCTTTCTTGAAAGTGGAAGAAAATGAATTTTGGTCGCCGCTTGCTGTTTTGGAAGAGCAGAATATTGTAGAAGACCGGAAAGTGAAGGTGGAATATCACTTTTATGAAGTGGATGACGAAAACAGCTTCAATTCATATAAACAATGGATTTCAGAAAAATATAAAGAGCTGATGGAACATTTTCTGAAGGCTTATGAAGAAAATAGCGGCAATACGTTATCCGAGTTCATATCCTATCTCGAAAGAAATCTATTGGAGAATCTATTCCAAATGCGGTATTTCTACGATTTTTGGATTGTTCTCCACCAACGTTCGCCTATTCAAGCGGGAACGGATGATGAAGAAAGCAGAACGGTTTTTGATGAGGCCTTTCGATTATTGGGAAAACGCAAATTAATCGTTACGGAAGATAAAGCGATCATTCAAAAAGTAGATCGCTATTCCATCAGCGAAATGAACATAAAGTTGGAGGATGAAGATGAACTATTCTGAACAAACGGTGTTGCAAGCCTTTCGACTATATACGAAGCTGGCAAGGGACGGGGTTTTGGGCAAAGAGGCCGTTCAAATCTATAATGCCGATGAAGATGTGCGCGCCCTTCTTGAATTGTTCAGCCAGGAAGTGCATTGCGCAATAATCAAAACGAGTGAAGAACTGTTTCTCGTTCCTGAACCGAAGCTGTCTCCATTCCATGTAAGCAATGAGTGGATTAAACGGAAATATTTGCGTTCCGGTGCGACGAATGCGGATATGTATCTTCTTTATTTTTGCATACTTGTTCTTTTCGGCAGTTTTTATGATTCCTATCAAAGTCCGCATCCCACAAGGCAATTTATCGGCATGGATGAATGGATCCGGCTGATTCAGGAGCGGATTGATCATTTAAAATCCCATGATGAGGAACAATTAAAAACATCAGAAAAAGAGTTTTCTTACAATTGGAGCGCCATCATCGAAAAATGGGATGATATGGATGATATTAAGGAAACCGCTAAGCGGCAATCAGGAAATACGATTAGCCGAATGAGCTTCCTGCATATGGTTGCAAAGTTTTTGAGCGACCAACAGTTGATCCGGGAAATCGGGAATAATGAAATCACCTTGACGGAAAAAGCGATGACCATCATCCAGCGATTTTTCATGGCAGTGGAATATAACAAAGGGATTTTTGAGTTTCTTTACGGTTTTGATAAGGAGGGACAACATGCCGGCCATCAATAAAATCAGATTGACCAATATTGTCTATGAAGAAGGCAACAAGTGTTATAATGATGAACTCTTTTTATTCAACGGATATAATGGGGTGATTCTTCTTGAAAACGGCGGAGGGAAGACCGTTTTTATCCAAACGGTATTGCAAGGGATGATTCCCCATACCGATTTGGCGGATCGAAAAATTAAAAACACTTTGGTGTTGGAAAATGCCCCGGCCCATATTGCGATCGAATGGATACTCAACGAACGTCCACGGCGATATGTTGTGACGGCGGTGACCCTTTTTATGACGGATAAAGGATTGGATTCTTACCGCTATGTTTATGAATATGATGAAGGGGATCAGAACGGAATCGAAGGCATTCCTTTTGTTCGGGAAGGACAAGGCGGCACTAGACCTGCCGACAAGGGGGAAATGCTTGATTATTACAATGGCATGAAGGAACGATATCCTTTATCGGCAAGAACGTTTTCGACAATCAAAGAATATCGGAAGTTTATTGAAGAACAATACCATATTATTGCCGATGAATGGGAAAGTATTGTGACGATCAACAGCTCGGAAGGGGGCGTCGAGGCCTTTTTCGAAGCCTGCAAAAACACCACCCAGTTATTTGACCGCTTATTGATACCGACCGTTGAACAATCGATTGCGGGTCATCATCCAACCCTTTTTGCCGATATCTTTGAAAAACAGCTGGATAATTTGAAACTTTATAAAAAACTGAAAGAAACCATTGAAGAGAACAAGCGAATCCAACATCAACTGGAAAAATACGTGCAAACGTTTGAAAAACTGCATTCCTCCCAGCTTGCCTATGACAAGTCGAAGCAGAAGGCAAAGGGAATCTGGGAAGAGATTCAAATTCAAAAAATCGATGTTGCAAAAGAAATGGAAAAGAATGAAGAGCAATTCAATCTTTGGATTCAAAAGAAAAAAGAACATGAAGTGAAAGTGGCGTCTTATCAGATTGCCGTTGAGGAAGAAAAATACGAACAACTGCAGAAAGATTATGATCTGGCAAATGTTGAATATGGCACAAAAAAGGAAGAACTGGAGCAACTTAGCCTTGCCTATTATTCATTGAAATTTGCAAAATGCAAGCAACTTTTGAATCATTATCAAAAGGAAATTGCGTTTGTTGAAAGCGAAATGAAGAAGCTGGAAGAAATAGAAGAGCTCTCGGATTTGCAAAACCAATTGGAAGAAACGAAGCAGGCGCTGCTCGGACATTTTATTGAACAGATGGATGACATGAAAAAGAATATGGAACAAATCCAATTCGAACTCAATCCGATTGTAAGGAAAATCGATACTTTGCAGGAAGAAAAGCGATCCATCGAAAAACATGATTTGGATAAGCAAAGGGAAATCGCCGGTGTTCAGAAAACCATCCAAATGAGGGAAGCGGATATCGAAAGGTTGAAACAATTGTTGCTTTCCAATCCACAGCACGAACAAGTGGAAGAGAAAATGGCCGAATGGCAAAACCGCCATCAATTTTTGGATGAAGAACTGATACGGCTGCACGGAGAGAAGAAGGAAAAAGAGAAGCAATCGATTGAGCTGGATGAAACCATCGAAAAATTAAAAAATGAGAAGAACGGTTTGCATGTTGCAAAAGAACAATTGAAAAACGAGAAAAGCCAAATTGAAAATGAACAAAGAAAATTGATTCGAATTTTGGGAAGATTAAGACCGCAATGGGCCATTCTGGAATCGGTCTATGAAAATGAACACTCCATTTATAACCGGCTTTATGAAACCATCGAAAAATTGAAAAAGGAAAAAGAGGTTTTATTATACAAAGAGCGGGTGGCATTGCGTTTAGTCGATGATTATGGGGAACAGAAAACATTTTTCAGCGATCCGTTGATTGAAGAACGGATAAAATCATGGAAAAATCAATTGGACTATTGTGTAATGGGTATTGAATATTTGCAGATGCTGAATGAAGCGGATTATGAAGAAAAAGTCTTCTATCCGTTATGGGCTGTCACTTTGATTACAACCAATAAATCGAAGGAAGAATTGCAAAAGAAAGTGGAAGACCTTGCCGATGAACTTCGATACCCGATTCAAATACTGACGACCGAAGAAGCGGTGAAGATAAAGAAAGATGCCGTCCAACCGGAGCCATCCTGGATTATTCCTGCTCATTGGGAAAAAGGGATGATGGAAGAGACCTTTGGGCAATGGAAAGAAAAAGTCCGTGTGGATGCGGAAAAAGCGACGAAGGAAAGAGAACTGAAAGAAACGGAACAAAAAGAATGGGAATATGCCCTACAAGCCTTCCAACAATTTTTGAAAGACTATCCATATGAACGGCTGACCGATTTTCAAAAAAGATGGTCGGAAACGATGTTAAAAATCGAACAAATCGAAAGAGAAATTGAAAATGCGGAGCAGCAGCGAAAGAATCTGAAGCATCAAATCACAACCATCGGGGAACAAATGGAACTTTGCCAAGAAGAAATGCAAGGGCTTGAACGGAAAATCCAGGAAGGGAATCAATATTTCCATTATTGCCGTGAAGTAAAAGAGGCCAAGGAAGTTGAAAAAGAGTTGAAAGACGTATTGGCCAATATAAAAGCCAAAAAAGCATATTTAGCCGCACAATTATTGGATTATAACGAACAAAAGGCTGCACTGGAGGAACGCAAACAAAATTTAAAATGGAAATTAGATTCTCTTAAAAATGATGAAGAGTATAAAGAAGTGCAATCATTGACCCCAATTTTTACCGGGGAAAGCCGGAAAAATCTCCGCGACAAAATCCAGACGCTGAATTTGAAAATCCATCAAGCGTCAAAAAGTATAGGAGAATTGAATGAAAAGCTGGCCAATGCCAAACACAATTTGACTAAACTGCAGGAAGAGATGGATCAGATCCGCAATGAATGTGAAAATGTGCATGAACATTGGGAATTTCCATCAGATGGAGAACATTTATTGCAAAATAAGATTATCAAAATAAAAGAGTTGAAACAGGCATTAAACAAGTTGGAAAAACAGGTTACAGAAAAGCTTTCTGCAAAGGAAGAGCAAAAAGGAAAAAGAAATCATTTGAAACAGCTTTTCCGTGAAAATTTTCCGGATCATGATATTTACACATTCTCCGTTCCATTAAACCAAGCGGAAGAAGAGCTTGCTGAAGAAAAGAAGGCGCTTCAAAAAGAGAAGAATTATTTGGATGAACAGATGGAACAAGTGTCACGGGAGCAAAACAAGATTGATGAAGCGGAACGCGAGCTGATCAAATTCATTGAAAAACATCATTTTAACGCACCACAAGTCGTGACAATCCCTTTAAGTGAAAATGAAAAAATGGATTTTATCTATAATCGGAAGAAAATGGTGAAAGCCATTATCCAAGAATTGGAGCAACATAGTGGACAAGTGGAGAAGGAAAAGGAAGCGGTGGATGCCCAAAAACAAGCTTATAAGCAGTTTTGTTCAACGGTTTCTGATAATAAATTGCAAAAAATGGCGATTGAAGGTGTGGATTATAAGACGGGTTATGAAGAGTTATTGGATTTTAAAAAGAATATGATGATCCGAATCGAGCGGTCGACGAATTATGCCAATGAACATATACGGCAAAAAGATGAGGAATTGCAGGCATATATCAACCAAATCCATAACCATTTAAAAACAGTGGTAGAAGAGTTGAAACAAATTCCAAAACATACAAAAGTAAAAGAAGAGGATCAATGGAAAACGATTTATACTTTTACGATCCCTCAATGGGACGCAGAAGAAGGTAAGCAGCGGATTCGCGATTACATTGAGTGGATTATGCTTCAACTGGAGGCGGATCGTTATGTAAAAGAAAATGGCCTTCAGGATGAAACGAAAGTTCGGAATGACATTGAAATGTGGCTGCAAACCAAACAGCTTCTGCAAGTGGTGATGAAAAATGAAGGCATGAAAGTAAGTTGCCGCAAAGTGACAAACGAAAATACAGTGTCGACAAGGTCCTATTCTTGGGAGCAGAGCAATGTATGGTCAGGCGGAGAAAAATGGAGCAAAAATATGACGTTGTTTTTGGGCTTGTTAAAATACGTCGCTGAAAAGAAACAGCATCAAAAAACAAACATGAAGCACAGCCGGGTGGTGATTTTGGACAATCCATTCGGCAAAGCATCGAGCGATCATGTGCTCAGTCCGGTTTTCTTTGTTGCGGAACAATTGGGATTTCAAATCATCGCATTGACCGCCCATGCGGAAGGGAAGTTTTTGCGGGATTATTTCCCTGTAATTTATAGCTGCAAACTCCGTGAAGCCAAACAAGCCAATAAACAAATCGTCACAACAGAAAAATGGCTCCACCACGCATACTTCCGCGACCATGAACCAGAAGCGTTGGAAAGACTGACAGAAAAGGAACAAATGTCTTTGTTCTAGAAAACGTGGGTTTATTCAAAAGAGCGAATGAGAATGATGATTGGCTTTCTCATTCGCTCTTTTCTAATGCTTTGGCAATTATTTTGCCAAGTTTGACTATTATCCTTGGCATTTTGGCTATTATCGAATCAACTTTGACTATTATCGCCTCTCAGCATTCCCTATTTTTCCACAATGGCTATTATCTTCTTAAGATTGACTATTATCTTTGGAGAAATGACTAATATCTTCCTCTATTTGACTATTATCGCCTCTCATTCCCTATTTTTCCACAATGGCTATTATCTTCTTAAGATTGACTATTATCTTTGGAGAAATGACTAATATCTTCCTCTATTTGACTATTATCGCCTCTCAATATTCCCTTTTTTCCTCCTCTGGCTATTATGTTTACAAATTTGAAGCAGAATGACTATTATTGTGCCATCTTTGGCTAATATCCTGCTGGATTTATGCATGAATCAGCCACATCTTTTCTCTTCTTAAAGCTGTTGGATTCATGGTTGATAAAAAATAAAAATTTGCAATAACACACAATTTTACTATACTATGTATAGAAATTTCTAAACAGAAAAGGAAATGATTCATGAACGAACTAACGCCATTTCTCTATTTCGAATTTGCAAAATCGAATGGGATGATTGAGCCTATTGCTTTTCTTCATCCGGAAAAAATCATTTCTGCCAGCCAAATGCATGAAGTGTTAACTTGTCTTCAAGAAGTGCAAGAATGGGTAAAGAAAGGGTATTATGCGGCGGGGTTTTTATCTTATGAGAGCGCCCCGGCTTTCGACTCTTCATTAAAAACAAAGGCGGATTATCAGATGCCTTTGTTGTGGTTCGGCCTTTATAAAGAACCTACATATCAAGTGATGGCAAGCCAAGGTTTCCATTCATTGACGGAGTGGGAACCTGATACGAATGAATCGGAATATCGAGAAGCCATCCAATTTATTAAAAATTCCATTGCGAAGGGAATTACCTATCAAACGAATTATACAATTCGTTTACATGCACAATTTGAAGGTGATTCATTTGCATTATTCAATAAAATGAAAAAAGCTCAAGCGGCAAATTATTGCGCTTACATTCATACAGGCGAACATAGTATCCTATCAGCTTCTCCTGAATTGTTTTTCCATATTGAAGGGAACCACATTACAACTCGCCCAATGAAGGGGACAGTTAAAAGGGGAAAAACCTTTGAAGAAGATCAAGAAAAGGCAAAGTGGCTGTATCATTCCGAAAAAAACCGCGCAGAAAATGTAATGATTGTTGATTTATTGCGGAATGATTTGGGAGCCGTTGCTGAAACGGGTACGGTGAAAGTGACCAAATTATTTGAAGTAGAACAGTATCCGACTGTTCATCAAATGACATCCACCGTAACTGCAAAGCTCAAAAAAGGCACAGAACTGGTGGATGTTCTAAGAGCCATCTTTCCATGCGGTTCCATTACAGGAGCTCCAAAAGCCAGCACAATGGAAATCATCTCAAAACTGGAAAAATCGCCTCGGGAAGTGTATTGCGGAGCCATTGGATACATCACGCCCGATCAGGAGGCCATTTTTAACGTGCCGATTCGGACGGTAATGATTGACCATAAGACAGGGAAAGCCATGTATGGTGTCGGAGGGGGCATCACTTGGGACTCCACCGCTGAAGACGAATTTCATGAAGTTCTTGCGAAATGCGCTTTTCTTAATAGGGAAGAAAAAGCGTTTCAGTTGCTGGAAAGTTTGCTGTTGGATGATGGAGAGTATTTTCTGTTAGACAAGCATCTCAACCGTTTGAAAAAATCGGCAACCTATTTTCAGTATGCTGTCAACATCGATGAAGTGGAAACGAAGCTGAAGGAATTTGCCAACATGAATCCTTTGGGCCAATGGAAAGTGCGATTGCTTTTGGAGCAAGACGGTGCCTGTACTATTGAGGGGCAGCCGATTGTGAAAATGCAGTCTCCGAAAAAAGCGGCCCTTGCGAAAAGTCCCATCCATTCGGAACATTTGTTTTTATATCACAAAACGACGAACCGGGATATGTATGAGCAGTTCAAGCCGTCATCAGAAGGAATTTTTGATGTTCTTCTTTGGAATGAAAGAGGGGAATTGACAGAGTTCATCAACGGGAATGTCGTGTTGGAAATCGATGGGAAGCTGTGGACGCCGCCTGTCACAAGCGGGCTTCTTGCAGGCACTTTCCGTGAGCATTTGTTGAAAGCGGGGCAAATTGAGGAAAAAGTTTTAACGTTGGACGATTTGAAAAAGTGTTCGAAAATATGGTTCATCAATAGCGTAAGAAAATGGATCAAAGTGGAATTGGTGTAATGCAAATGGAGCTGTGCCGGAAAGTCGATTCAAAAGACTTTTCAGCACAGCTCTCCTATTTTCTGTCAAGTTTCACCCCAACGAGAGCTTATTCCAATCTTTGATCACTAAATCCTCTTTTGTATATTGCACCATGTTGCCGACAATCGGCATATGGATCCAGCCTTCCAGCACCGGTTTGCCGGAAGCTTCGGTCAAAGCGTGGGCATAGATCTTAGGTACGCGCTGCCAAAAGTTCTTCGCGGCCCGGGAATGTTTTATGGTCGATGATGACCCATCCGTCCGGCAGTTCAATTAAACAATCGATGACTCCTGAAGCCTTTTGATTAAGGACTGTCCGTTGACAATGATTTCTCCATCCTCTTCGCCAACCCGGATTGCCGAAAGGATCGGAAGGCCATCTGTTGCCATTTGTTCATTGAGCCAAGTTGCTTTTGAAAAATCGCGGGTTATAGTCCCGGGCACGGGTCATTCCCACATAGAGCAATCGCCCCGACTTTCCAAAACGAAAGCGGGGGATTCATTTATTCCTTCAAACTTTTCCCAAAGCCTTTCAAAAAGTGAAGGGCGAAGTGGAGGCCGCGGTTGACGTCCGGGTCGTTGAGCATTTTTAATACATCGAATACGCCGAGTTTTTCATCATTGTTCAATGCATTTTTCGCTTCATCTAAGCCATTGGTGAAACTATTCGCTAATGTTTTCGTTGCTTCCGGGTCGATGGTAGATAATGCACCAGCTGCATTCATCAAATGATTCATGAGATTTGTCGCTGGTTTTCTAGTCAGTTGGCCAAGGGCGATTTCCGCCACATCTTCCCGAGCTTCAAGGAGTTTTTCCGCTGCTTCTAGTGCACCCATTTCCTGAAGTTCATTTAAAATCGAAAAGAGTTGATGAATAGTTTCCTTATTTTCCGAAACAAGCTCTTTCAAGTTCTCCAAATTTTGTTCTACGATTTCTTCTTTTGTTACTGGCTGCTTTCGAATTGTCCGAATTGGTGAGGCCATGTTTTCCCTCCTTTTGCATTGCTTGTTTGTGATTGGACAGAACTGCTCTGCCCAATGCAATTTCCGATTGTGCAGAGCTGCTCTATTACTGCTTCTCCTAATTAGTCGTGATCGGCACGTAATCAGGGCGCTTCCATTTTCGTTCCACTTCGACACCATTTTGCGGATTTCGTTTTTTCGTTCTTGGATTTGTTTTTGGAAGCGGGCGTTTTCCTTTATCTTTCAATACCTCTAGCCGCACTTTTGTTTGCTTGTAGGCAGGGGTTTTTGTGTTCACATCCGCTGCCGGACCCGTTAAGAAGTTGATGGCCGAATCTTTGCTTACAGAGTTCATTGGCAGGAAGAGTTCGTTTCCTTTCACCCGGTCTGTCACAAGGGCTTTAACTTTACATGCCCCATATGGAGATACAAGGCGCACGAACATGCCATCTTCAATGCCTCGCTCTTTTGCCAGCTCTGGCGATACTTCCACGAAGATTTCCGGCACTTTCGATTGAATGCCTGTGGATTTGTTCGTCAAATTGCCTTCGTGGAAATGTTCGAGCATCCGTCCATTATTGATGATGCAATCGAATTGTCCTTCATATTCCACTGGTTCTACCCAGTCGTCTAAAGCAAAACGGGCTTTTTTGTCCGGGAAGTTAAAGCCGTCCAAATAGAGTAAAGGCGTATCTTTACCATCGAGGCTGCCCCAGCAGAAGCTTCCCCAGCCTGCCAACACATCATAGTTGGCTTGGGAGAAGATGGGGGTGAGGCTTGCCATTTCATCAAAGATTTCACTAGGATGGCTGTAGTTCCAATCATAGCCTAAACGCTGCGCCACTAATTGAAGAATTTGCCAATCTGGTTTTGATTCCCCAAGAGGCGGCAATACTTGATACAACCGCTGCACGCGGCGTTCTGTATTCGTAAAAGTTCCTTCTTTTTCTAACGAAGGAGAAGCCGGCAAAATGACATCCGCATATTGGGCAGTACGAGAGAAGAACACATCTTGTACGACAAAGAACTCCAATTTAGAAAGGACTTCATCTACATGATTGGCATTGCAGTCCACTAAAGTCATTTCTTCCCCGACTAAATACATTGCTTTCATTTTGCCTTCCATAATGGCATCAAGCATTTCCGGATTTGTGCGACCAGGTGTAGAAGGAATTTTGGTACCATAAGCGTTTTCAAATTTTTCCCGGGCTTTTTCATCCGTTACCCTTTGATAGCCTGGCAGCATATTTGGCAATGAGCCCATATCGCAAGCCCCTTGCACATTATTGTGGCCGCGGAGAGGGAAAGCACCTGCTCCAGGACGTCGATAGTTTCCTGTTGCTAATAGAAGATTGGAAATAGCCGCAGAAGTATGGGAACCGCCTGTATTTTGGGTAACCCCCATTCCCCAAAGTACGCATGTGCCGTCTGCATCGCGAATCATTTCCGCCACTTGCATCAACGTTTCTTTCGGAATGCCTGTCACTTCTTCCGCATAGTCAAGGGTATATTTTTCAAGGAGTTGTTTATATTCCTCAAAGTTTAGGACATTTTCTTGGATAAAGGCTTCATCATGCCAACCTTGGTCAATGATGTATTTTGTGACGGCCATAATCCAAACTTGGTCTGTTCCTTGTTTCGGGCGGAGGAAAATATCTGCTCGTTCTGCCATTTCATTTTTGCGAAGATCAGCCACAATCAATTTTTGACCGTGCAATTTATGGGCGCGTTTAACTCGCGTTGCTAAAACCGGATGGCATTCTGCAGGATTAGCGCCAACGATGATGACAAGCCCTGCTTTTTCGATGTCTTTGATGGTTCCAGAGTCACCGCCGAAACCTACCGTGCGGATCAGTCCGTCAGTTGCCGGCGATTGGCAATAGCGGGAGCAGTTATCCACATCGTTTGTTTGGAAAATTTGCCGAGCCATTTTTTGCACTAAGTAATTTTCTTCGTTTGTCGTTTTGGAAGAAGAGATAAAGCCGATTGAACCCGGACCATAAGTTTTGTGAATGCGGAGAAGGTTTTCTGCCACAAAGTCTAATGCTTCATCCCATGACACTTCCACAAATTCACCATTTTTCCGGACTAAAGGTTTTGTAAGCCGTTCTTTAGAGTTGACGAAATCCCAGCCGAATTTTCCTTTGATGCAAGTGGAAATGCCGTTGACTGGACCTTCAGAAGGCTGCACTTTCAAAATTTTTCGCCCTTTTGTCCATACTTCAAAGGAACAGCCGACGCCGCAGAAAGTGCAAACCGTTTTCGTTTTCTTGATGCGTTTTTTGCGCAAGGACGCTTCCATCTCGGAAATGGCGAAAATCGTGCTGTAATCCGGTTCCACTTCTTTCACTAAATCAATCATTGGATTTAAAATTTCTTTTTTCAGCCCTGTTAGAAATCCAGCTTCCCCAAGCATGGATTTTTCCATCAACGCATTGGTTGGGCAAACAGTCACACATTGTCCGCAGCTGACGCAGGAAGATTCATTGATTTTTACGCCATCATCCCAAATTACTAAAGGTCTTTCTGCTTCCCAGTTGATGGAGATTGTTTCATTTACCTGTAAGTTTTGGCAAACCTCCACACAGCGGCCACAGGCAATGCATTGGTTTGGGTCATAACGGTAGAAAGGATGGGACATATCGACTTCATCAGGATCCACTTTTGGACGATATGGATATTTTTGCGATTTGATGCCCATCATCATCGCTGTGTTGTGGAGAATACAGTCGCCATTGTTATTGTCGCAAACGGTGCAGTACAATAAGTGATTTTCAAGAATGCGGTCCATCGCTTCTTTTCGAGCAGCTCGCGCCCTATCTGAATCCAGCTTCACATTCATGCCATCTAAGGCTTTGGTGGAACAGGATCTAACAAGCTTTCCATCCACCTCCACAATGCATGTATCGCAAGTTTGAATTGGATCAACAATCGGCGCACGGCAAATTTGCGGGTGAGGGATGCTGTGTTGATTCAAAATATCCAAAATCGTTGCCCCTTCAGGAATATCATAAAGAGTGCCATTAATATTGATTTTCTCCAAATTGAGAACCCCCTTATCGTGAGCGAAAGATTTCTAGTTTTGACACCTGAAAAAATAAAAAATCCACCATGAAACGGCATGAATGTTCATGCTGCTTAGTCATGGTGGATTAAATTTTTAGCAAACTCTTACTAAAAACCCAATCTCAAACATTATCATTTGGAAAATATATTATGATTTTCATGCATAGGTTTTGACATATACATAAAAATCAAAATATATCCAATTCATCCACATTATCCTTTTTTATATCATAACGCGGAACGTTCAATTCAACAATAGAAAAGTAATTTCTTAATTTTCGAAAATATTTTCTCTTTTATTTTTCAGAATTTGTTATTATTATAATCAAATTATAAACGAGTTTCTAAATGTTGGAGGGTTCAACTTGTCTAAAAAGATACATGAATTTAATAATATCATCAGAAAACTGCGCAAAAATTTATTTGGAAAAGGGCCGGACCGCATTCATACGGTGTTTATTGATAATATCGTTGTATCGCTTTTATACGGCAATCTAACCCCAACAGAACGATTTATTGCCACAACGCCAGAAGGAGCCAAAATGGTGCATACCGCCCGCACAACGATGATTAAAGATTTATATGCCAAATCAACGCCGAAAGAAATGGAAGAATTGATGGGCTCTAAACTGCTCCATTTGTTTACCGACATCAAAATCGAGGAAGACTGTGCTGTTTCGGTCTTTATTTTTGAAGATCCAATTTCGGAATAAAGGAGAAAATCGATGAAAACTACGGTTACTCGGGAAATTATCCGAATTGAAAACGGCGAAAAACAGCAAGTCACGGATTTAATTGTTTCGGAATATGCACTCACTGTAAAGGTCAACCAACAGGAAATCGTGACAATGGTTTGCACGCCGGAATATGTGGAAGATATGGTCATTGGCTATCTCGTTTCAGAGCGCATTCTTCATTACAAAGATATTGAGGATATTTGGCATCAGGAAGAAGAGGGCTTTGTGCATATTAAAGCAAGGAAAGTGAACCCTTTTGTCCAACAACTGCAAAATAAACGGTATTTGACTTCTTGCTGCGGGATGAGCCGGCAAGGATTTGTCTTTGCAAGCGATGCATTGGCTTCTAAAAATTTGGAAGATGTGAAACTTAGCATCGCTCCGGAAGATTGTTTTCGATTGATGAAGGAAATGCAAGATTCTGCGCAAGTTTTTAAACAGACGGGCGGCGTCCACAATGCCGCACTTTGCGATGTAAAAGGCATTGTCATCAGCCGCATGGATATTGGGAGGCACAATGCCCTTGATAAAATATATGGCTATTGTTTGCGAAATAACATCCCGGTAAAAGATAAAATCATTGTTTTCAGCGGGCGCATTTCCTCGGAGATTTTAATGAAAGTGTCTAAAATCGGCTGTGCAATGGTTTTATCGAAATCTGCTCCTACAGAATTGGCCCTTAATTTAGCAGAACAGCTGGGCATCACAACGGTCGGATTCATCCGCAATGAGTCGATGAATATTTACACCCATCCAGAAAGAATCCGGCTAACGAAAGAAGGCGATTGACTATTACAATGCTACAAGACCAATTGAAAAGACCTTTGCGTGATTTGCGAATATCGGTGACAGACCGATGCAATTTCCGCTGCCAATATTGCATGCCTGCCGAAATTTTCGGCCCGGATTATCCTTTTTTGAAATCGGAGCAGCTGCTTACTTTTGATGAAATCGAACGGCTCGTCAAGATTTTTGTGTCGCTGGGTGTGAAAAAAATTCGGTTTACAGGGGGAGAGCCTTTGTTGCGCCCCCGTTTATCGGAATTGATAGAACGTATTGCCGCTATTAGTGGAGTGGAGGATTTGGCCCTTACAACGAACGGCAGCTTGTTGAAAAAGCATGCGGAGGATTTGGCAAAGGCGGGGCTGAAAAGAGTTTCAGTCAGCCTAGATTCGCTGGATGAAGGCCGTTTTTCGGAAATAAACGGCCATCGGGGCAGTGTGAAGGCTGTTTTAGAAGGCATTGAAAAAGCCCATGAAGCAGGCTTAAAAGTGAAAGTCAATATGGTGGTAAAAAGGGGAGCCAATGAGGAAGATATTGTCGCCATGGCAAAATTTTTCAAAGAGAGAAAGCAAATTCTCCGTTTTATTGAATATATGGATGTGGGCAACACCAATGGATGGAAATTGGATGAAGTTGTCACAAAACAAGAGATTCTTGAACAATTGAACGATGTGTTTCCTTTAAAACCCATTAAGCCCAATTACCGAGGGGAAGTGGCAAAACGTTATCAGTATCTAGATGGAGATGGGGAAATCGGGGTTATTTCATCGGTTACAGAGCCTTTTTGCGCAACTTGTACCCGGGCTAGGCTGTCGGCTGAAGGAAAAATGTATACTTGTTTATTTGCTTCAAGCGGCACGGATTTGCGGAGTTTGTTAAGGAATGGCGCGGATGATGAAACCATCCAGCATTGTGTAATTAACGTGTGGGAAAACCGGAAAGACCGCTATTCCGAAGAACGCAATCAATATACAAAGAACAAGCCGAAAGTGGAAATGTCCCATATCGGAGGATAAAAGAAAAAGCGGCATTCGCCGATCTATACATGATGCACGAACGTTCCGCTTTTTCCTCCTGTTTTTTGGACAAGATAAATATCTTTAATGACCATCCTTTTATCAACAGCTTTGCACATATCATAAAAAGTGAGGGCCGCCACACTTACAGCCGTTAATGCCTCCATTTCAACGCCGGTTTTTCCGGTGCATTTTACCGTTGCTTGGATATGCAATTCGTAGCCGCTTTTCGATTTCGTATATTCAAATTCAAAATCAACGCCTTGCAACATGATTGGGTGGCACATTGGAATAAGGTCCGGCGTTTTTTTCGCCCCCATAATTCCGGCAATTTGCGCCACTTGCAATGGGTCGCCTTTTTTGATTCCTCCCTTTTGTATGGCTTCGTACAATTCATCGGATAAGGTAATTATGCCGCGTGCGATGGCTGTACGCTTTGTTGTATCTTTTTCGGAAATATCGACCATTTTCGGACGACCTTCTTCATTCCAATGGGAAAAATTACGCATCATTTTTTCTCCTTTTTTAGAATTTCCAGCAAATCTTGTTGGGTATTAATATTGGCAAAGGTTTGGCATTCCTCATCAAATTTAACATAGCAAACCTTCAGCTCCTTTAAAAAGTCTTTCATGCTTCTTTTATGTTGTTGAATGACAGAATCAAGTATCGGCAAAGTTCTACGCCGATAAATGGCAGCAAGGGGCTGGATTTTTGAATTTTGCTTTGGGACGATGGCTTCATACCGGTCATCGATTTGGTTTAGCATTTTGCGGATAAAATCTGCGTCTATAAAAGGCATATCGCTTGCCAGCACAACAAACCAATCAACATCAGGAAAATGTTGCATGACGTTTTGGAGTGCAACTAAAGGCCCTTGATGCAGTGTTGTTTCAATATGGAACACCACATTTTCTTCCGCAAAATTTGGCTGTAGTTCGGCATTGGTTGCGATGATGATAGGATGCAAAGAATTTCCTTGCAAAGCTTTTAAACTTTTTTTATACAAAGGTTCTTCTTCAAAGATTTCAAACATTTTTGGGCGGCCGAATCTCGATGATTGACCTCCTGCTAAGACAACCCCTGCCATGTTCATTGGCGGTTCAGCTCGCTCACAAAATGTTGCACCGTTGGGAGAATAAGTTTGGTCATGGCAAGCGTTACGGCATTTTGGGAGCCTGGCAATAAATAGATGGCTGTTTGATTTCTGCATCCCGCTGTGGCACGGCTAAACATCGCTTTTGCTCCGATTTCTTCATAGCTTAAGTAGCGGAACAATTCCCCGAAGCCAGTCATTTCTTTCTCCAAAAGTGGAACAATCGTTTCGTAAGTTTGGTCCCTTGGTGTAAAGCCGGTGCCCCCTGTCACGATAATGGCATTGATGCTTTCATGTTCGCACCAGTTTTGAATGTGGCTTGCGATTTCTGAAGGCTCATCTTTGACGATTTGGTAATCTGCAACGTGAAAAGAAGCCCCTTCAAGCAATGATTTGATTTTTTGTCCGCTGAGGTCATCGTCTTTTGTACGTGTGTCGCTTACCGTTAAGATAGCGGCATGGATAGGAATTTGTTTTGTAAGGTGCAATAGTAGCCCTCCTTTGGTACATTTCTATTTTTAGGAAATTATAGTTTATCATAATAGTTGAAGCAAATTTTTGTAAAGGAAAGATGGGTCATGATGAGTGATCGATATTCAAGACAACAATTATTTCGCCCCATTGGAGAAAAAGGACAGGAGATGCTGAAGCAAAAACACGTCCTGATTGTAGGCATTGGTGCATTGGGCAGCGCATCGGCAGAAGCCTTAGCAAGAGCCGGCGTCGGGAAACTTACCTTGGTGGACCGGGATTATGTGGAGTGGAGCAATTTGCAAAGGCAGCAATTGTACACGGAGCAGGATGCAGAGGAGAAACTGCCTAAAGCGATTGCAGCAAAAAACCGGCTTCAAGCAATCAACTCAAGCATTGAAGTAAAAGGGTATGTACTTGACGCTTTCTCCGAACCATTTGCGGAACTCTTAAAAGATGTGGATGTAATTTTGGATGCAACGGATAATTTTGATGTCCGCTATTTAATCAATGACCTTTCCCAAAAATATTACATTCCTTGGATTTATGGTTCCTGTGTGGGAAGCTACGGTGCCACTTACACCATCTTTCCCGGAAAAACCCCTTGCCTTCGCTGTTTGCAAAAGGTCATTACGAATACAGGGCTCACTTGCGACACGATTGGCATCATTAGCCCAGCGGTTCAAATTACCGCAGCCTATCAAGTGGCAGAAGTGTTGAAAATTTTAGTGGGTGATGAAGAGGCGCTGAGAAAGACGTATTTACTCTTTGATGTATGGAAAAATCAGCATTATGAAATCAATGTGGAAAAAATGCAGAATGAGGATTGTCCTTCATGCGGGATGCATCCGACGTTTCCGTTTTTATCTTATGAATCTCAAACGAAATTGGAAGTATTGTGCGGTCGGGATGCGGTGCAAATTCGTCCGGCAAAACCCCTCTCTTATTCTTTGGACGAACTTGCCCATCGCCTGCAAAATTACGGGAGAATCCAAAGAAATCCATTTTTAATTTCATGTCTAATGGAAAATGTTCGAGTGGTGATTTTCAAAGATGGACGCGTCATGATTCATGGCATTCAAGAAATTGAAAAAGCGAAAAGCATTTATTATCGATTATTAGGATAAAGAAGGTGTGTTAAGTTGTTGGAAAAAAGAAATCCCATACCAGTAGGGGAAGCGGTTCGTAGGGTAATGGAATTTGCCTTTGAAGCGAAGAAAGAAGTTGTGCCTTTAACGAAAGCGCATGGCCGTTTTTTAGCGGAAGATATTGCGGCAGATATAGATGTTCCAGCCTTTGACCGCTCTCCTTATGACGGTTTTGCAATCCGTTCTATCGATAGTAAGGGTGCAAGCAGGGACAATCCCGTAATTTTTAAAGTCGTGGGGGAAATTGGTGCAGGATATGTCTTTGAGGGAACGGTGGGCAAGCAAGAAGCGGTAAGAATTATGACGGGCGCTCCGATTCCTAAAGGATGCGATGCTGTGGTGATGCTAGAGTTGACCCAGGAATTTGAAGAAAATGGCCAAAGTTTTATGTCCATTAAACGTCCTTTTGAAGCAGGAACGAATATTTCTTATCGCGGCGAGGAAGTTCGAAAGGGAGAGGCACTCATCGAAAAAGGAGAGTTCATTAACCCTGGAGTGATTGCGTTGCTTGCAACCTTTGGGGTGTCGGATGTGCCTGTTTTCCGAAAACCGGTTGTTGGCGTGATTGCAACAGGCAGCGAACTGGTGGAGCCGGGGGAAGCTTTGCAGCCGGGAAAAATCCGCAACAGCAATGCTTATATGATGATGGCTCAAGTGGAGCGGGCAGGGGGTACGGCAATGTATTTAGGCAAGTTGAAAGATGACCTTGAAGAATGCATTGATGCTGTTTTGAAAGCGATGCAAGAAGTGGATTTATTAATCACTACTGGCGGCGTATCTGTCGGCGATTTTGACAATGTGCCTGCGATTTATGAAGCAATCGGCGCAAAAGTATTGTTTAATAAAGTGGCGATGCGGCCGGGAAGCGTGACAACGGTGGCTGTGAAGGATGAGAAGCTATTGTTTGGGCTTTCCGGAAATCCATCCGCCTGCTACGTTGGATTTGAACTGTTCGTTCGTCCAATTCTTCGGAAAGCATTTGGCTCTAAACGCCCGCACCTAAAAAGAGCCCAGGCCATCTTAGGGGCGGACTTTCCAAAACCAAATCCTTTTACCCGTTTTGTGAGAGGAACAGCTTTTCATGAAAATGGGACATTAAAAGCCATTCCTTCCGGGTTTGATAAATCAAGTGCTGTTTCTTCTTTAGCAAAAGCCAATGCTTTCATTGTACTCCCAAGGGGTTCCAGGGGATATGAAAAGGGAATGCAGGTGGATGTATTGTTGCTTGATGACCAAGAAGGAAGTGAGTGGCCTTGGGACGATATCGTAAAATCTTACAAATTGTAGGGTATTCTGGCAGCGGAAAAACTACGTTGATGGAAAATCTTATTTCCCAAGCAGCTGCTCAAGGTTTGCGCGTTGGTGCAATTAAACACCACGGGCATGGAGGCATCCCAGAGGAATTCTCTAAAGACAACGTTCGCCATGAACAAGCAGGAGCCTGTGTTGCAGCAGTGGAAGGGCACGGTACATTGCGTTTAAGCATTCATCAGGAGAGCTGGACATTGGATGAAATATTAATGATGTATGATTTGTTTAATCTCGATCTCATTTTGATAGAAGGCTATAAACAGGAACGATTCAGGAAAGTGATTCTTTTGCGAAGTCCAGAGGAGATGGAGCTGCTTGAAAAGTTGTCCAATATTTTATGCGTCATCCACTGGCCAACTTGTGTAATAGAGAAAAAGATGGATTATCCTGTTTTCTCCATTGACGAAGAGGAACGGTACATAAAATTTTTGATGGAAGAATGGAGGGGAAATCATGGGAACGTCATTGTTTGAAATTGTTGAACATCCCATTGATGTTGAAGAGGTCAGAAAGAAAGTGGTAAACCGCAATGCCGGCGCAATCACCTTATTTGTCGGAACTGTGCGTGAAATGACCAATGGGAAAAAGACGTTATTTTTGGAATATCAAGCATATCCGGAAATGGCGGTAAAAATGTTTGAACAGATTGCAAAAGAAATTAAGGAACGCTGGCCGGAAGCGAAAATCGCCATTACCCATCGAGTGGGCCAGTTGGAAATTACAGAAATTGCTGTAGTCATTGCCGTATCTTCCCCCCACAGGAAAGCAGCATATGAAGCGAATGAATATGCCATTGAGCGACTTAAACAAATTGTGCCAATCTGGAAAAAAGAGCATTGGGAAGACGGCAGCGAATGGATTGGCGATCAATTGGAAAATGTGCCATATGCGGAAGGAAAACCACGATTCTGAGAGGTGAACAAGGATGATTAAGGTATTGTTATTTGCCCACTTGCAAGAAGCCGTTGGACAATCAAAGGTCATGGTAGAGTTAGAGGGCTGCACAGTACAAGATGTGAAGAAATGGATGGAGAAGGAATATCCTCAACTTTCTTTGGAGCAAATGATGGCTGCAGTGAATGAAGAATTTGTCACAGATGATGCATTCGTAAAAGATGGCGATACCCTTGCCTTCATTCCGCCGATTAGCGGAGGGTGAACTTGAAGCAAATAAAAAGGAGGCCTCTTAAATTTTAGAGCCTCCTTTTATTTTTCAATTGAACCACTAAAAGTAGTGCGAAGGAAAGCAGGAAGATGGATATGCACCACATCCAAGCCCAAGCCATATTGCCTGATTCGATGGCAATATAAATGGCGGTTGGGATAGTTTGCGTTTCTCCCGGAATATTTCCAGCAAACATCAACGTTGCCCCAAATTCCCCCAACGCCCGGGCAAAGCTTAATATGCTTCCGGAGATGAGCGATTTTGAAGCAAGGGGGATAGAAATATACAAGAAAATTCTCCATTCGCTTGCCCCGTCAATTCTTGCGGCATCTTCAATATCTTTGTCGATGGCTTCAAATCCTGCTTTTGCGGATTGATACATTAAAGGGAAAGCGACGACCACCGCTGCAATTACCGCTGCATACCAAGTGAAAATGACGGGCTGCTGAAATAACCACTCTAAAAATTGTCCCACTGGGCTGTTTTTCCCAAAAATCACAATAAGGAAAAAGCCGACAACGGTTGGAGGAAGCACCATCGGAAGCAGAAGAAACGTTTCTAGCAGAACTTTCCCTCTAAAATTTTTCCGCGAGAGCAACCTTCCGGCAATCGTTCCAAAGACGATTACAATCATTCCTGCAATGGCAGCCGTTTTAATAGATAGCCAAACCGGAGTCCAAAATTCTTTATTTAACAGTAAATCCATAGGCTTCAAACACCTTTATTGCATTTTCGCTTTGCAAATATTGATAAAAGGATTTGGCTGCATCATAATTTTGTGATTCCTTGATGACCCCAACAGGATACATTATTGGCGCATGGATGCTTTCATCTGCTGTTGCTGCAATTTTGACTTTATCGGAAACTAATGCATCCGTTTTATAAACAATGCCTGCATCCACATTGCCCGTCTCCACATAGGACAACACTTGTCGGACATCTTTTGCATACACCAATTTGGATTCCACAGCTTCCCATAAATTCATCCGTTCAAGGGTTTCTTTTGCGTATAGGCCGGCTGGGACAGTTTCAGGCGTTCCAATGGACATTTTATGGATTTCTTCAGCTGCAAGGTCTTCAAAACGTTTAATGGAAGAATTGTTTTTGGGAACAATTAATGCAAGTTCATTTCCAAGCAGGTTGGTACCTTCTTCTATAATGCCTTTTTCAACAAGTTCGTTATAGGGCTCTATTGCCGCAGAGAAGAATAAATCGACAGGCGCCCCTTGAAGGATTTGCTGCTTAAGAGAACCAGAAGAGCCGTAATTGAAGGTTAAGGAAACATCCGGATGTTCCTTTTCGTAGTGCTGTTTTATTTCATCTAAAGCATCCTTTAAACTAGCTGCTGCGGATACCGTAAGTTTAACCTCTTTACTTTCCTGGTCGGAGTTCGAACATGCTGCAAGAATGAAAGAACATAACAAAATTGTCGTGAACATGCACAATTTTTTCATCAACAATTACCCCAGTCTTTAAAAAATCCGATTTTTTGTTTGGCTTTCAAAAAAATGTATTTTCTCTAAATCTATTGATAAGGTGTGAGGTTGTCCAGCTTGAACATTCGCTGTTGGTTTCAATCGGGCGGTGAAGGGCTGCTCTCCTAATTTGAAGTGGACAAGAACTTCAGCACCTAAAGATTCAACGATTTCTGCTTTTGCTTGGAAACTGATGCCTCTTTTTGGATTGAATGAAAAATCTTCCGGCCGAATTCCGATGATGATTTCTTGCTGATTGTAATCTTCTAAAAGAGTCAATTGACTTTCTAATAGAGGAATTGAAAGGGAGTCGATTTGAATTTTTCCGTTATTTATGATGCCGTTGAAAAAGTTCATGCTTGGTGAGCCGATGAACCCTGCCACAAATACATTTTTTGGCCGATTGTATATTTCCTGCGGTGTTCCGATTTGTTGGATAGTTCCTTGATTCATGACGACAAGGCGAGTAGCCATCGTCATAGCTTCAGCTTGGTCATGGGTTACATAAAGGGTTGTTGTTTTTAGGTGTTGATGGAGTTGAATGAGCTCTTTTCGCATTTTTATGCGTAGTTGAGCATCTAAGTTGGAAAGGGGTTCATCCATTAACAAAAGGTTGGCATCCCGGATAATGGCCCGTCCAATGGCTATGCGCTGCAGCTGCCCTCCTGAAAGTTCATTAGGCTTTCGTTTTAATAAATCTTCAATATGCAAAAGTTTAGCAATATTTTGGATGCGAGATTCAATTTCCTCTTTTGGGGTTTTCCGGCTTTTTAATCCGAAGGCCAAATTGTGGTAAACATTCATATGGGGATAAAGGGCAAAATTTTGAAAGACAAAGGAAACATTGCGTTCCTTTGGTGAAAGATGATTGATGCATTGCCCATCCATGATAATTTGTCCGTGGGAAGGCTCCTCCAACCCTGCAATAAGTCGCAATAGAGTCGATTTACCGCAGCCGGAAGGACCAACAATCACAATAAATTCCTGATCTTGAATCTCAAAATTGACATCCTTAATAGCATCGAATTGGTGATAGGCTTTGTGCAGATGCTCTAATTTTAACTTGACCATGTTACTCATCCTTTGGAGGTTGGAATGAATAGTTACAAAGATTGTATAATAATTAATGACGAATTTAAAGGAAAAAATTGTTAATTATTTGTTTTAGTCCAAAGAAATCGGATTTATGTAATGGTTTTTTCTGAGGCAATTTTGTTAATATAACTTTAGTAAAAAGAACGCAGGAGGAAATCCATGATTATACGACCGAAGCATTTAAACAAAGGAGATACAGTTGGAGTGATTGCCCTTAGCAATCCGATGGATGTAGAAAGTTTGCAAAATCCCTTATCGATCTTTAGTGAAATGGGATTACAATACAAATTAGGACAAACCATCGGACTTTCTGGAAAGTACTTGGCAGGAACAGATGAAGAGCGGGTGCAGGATTTGCATCAAATGATTATCGATCCGGAAGTAAAGGCGATTTTTTGCGTGACAGACGGATATGGTGCTGCAAGAATAGCTGATCAAATTGACTATCCATTGCTTGCTGAACATCCTAAAATTTTTTGGGGATGTTCAGATATCACGTTTTTACATATTGCCTTTCATCAGTTTTCCAATGTGGCAACCTTCCACGGACCTGCTCTTTCAAAAATTGTAGATGAACAATCGAAAAAAATGCTTTACCAATTATTTGCACCTTACGAAATTTTTTATGATGAAAGCCTTTCTCCGCTTGTGAGCATTATTCCTGGCGCGGTTCGGGGAGAAATTATCGGCGGGAACTTGCGAAGAATTGTGGATACCCTTGGCACAAAATTTGAAATTAATACGCTTGGCAAAATTTTGCTTTTGGAAGAAGCAGATTTGCAGATTGAAGAAATCGATCGTTTGCTGAATCAGTTGAGGCTTGCAGGAAAGTTAAAAGAAGCAAGCGGCTTTGCAATTGGAAGTGTTGGTAAGGAAGACATATTAGCTTTATTCAAGGAATATTTATCCCCATATAAAAAGCCAGCAGTAGCGGGATTCAACATTGGGCATTCGAAGCCAAACATCGGTATTCCACTAGGGGTTGAAGTGATTTTGGATGCGGATGAGAAATTGCTGCGGCTCTTGCCAGGAGTGGAATAAGCGTTAGAGGTGAGTTACATGGATTGGCTAAAAATACTGTCTTTAATTTGTATCGCACTCGGATTTATTATAGGTATTTACGGTTTGAAGAAAAGATCTATATTGACCATTATTTCAGGGATTTCCTTTTTACTAATTCCGATTTTCTTTTCATTTGGATGGTATGGATTTATTTTATTCTTTCCTCCGTTAGTGTTTGTTTTTTCCAATAACAAATCGAAAAAGTAGAAGGCTGGATAATCGCCGGCTTTAGCAAAATAATCGCCAAAGCGTAAAAGTTAATCGCCACCTAGGATAAGATAATCGCCAAACGAAAAAAATAGAGCTTTAGAAGAAATCGCCAATCGAAAAAGCCTTGCCCAAAGAAAAAGGCTGTTTAGAAAGAAAAATCTTCCTAAACAGCCTATTGTTATAACGGCTGCACCAAAAAAACTAGGTATCTTGTTTGACTTCCTTTGCGTTAGTTGGTCATTGGTTAAAAGTGATCAAGTGACAGGTCAACGGTAATCGGTTTACCAACTATCGATTCAAACACCATTGCAGCCGTTACACCCCGGGGAGGACTCTCACCGCCCCGAGGCATTAGAAATATTTAGAATCATCAAATTCAATATGAATTTCATAGTTTTTCGCGTTGATTAAATTTGAAAGGCGATGAGCTTCTTTTTCAAGCTGGATGGCCCGTTCCCGGTATTCTCGAGGTTCATATGTTGCAATTTGATAAAGCACCGTTCCTTCGCCAGTCGTTGTATAAATTTTTTCTTTCTCTGTATTCCCTAAATCTTTATACAAACTTGATTCTGCTCTCAGTTGTTTCGCCAATTCAATGGCCTCTACAATTGGCATTTTTTCCCCTTTGAACTCAATCGCATGGTCAATGTTTGCCCGATAGATGAGTCTATCCAATGTCCGCACATCTTTCCGTATTTCTGCGAGTTCCGCTTCAATTTCCGATAAAGCTCTGCCGGATTGTTTTGGGGTTTCTCCTTTTTCTACAATCACATGGGCGTTGTTGTGCATCTCATACACCAATTCTTGAATTTTTTTCGTTAAAATGGTTTTTAATTTAATGCCCTCTGCTAATGGAATCGTCTTCATTGTTTCACCTCAAATCGTAATGTTTGGATGTTCCTTGGTTAATACGGCAATGGTATAGTCCCCGCCTGCCACTTGGGTAAACATTTTGCCGCAAGCATTAAGCAGTTCACGGCATTCTTTTTCCTCCATAGAAGGGCATAGATAAAAAATTTGCAATGCTTCCGTCGTTTCTTCCGTCACGCTAGTGCGGACCGAATCCACAAACGGGCTTCCAAAAGCGCCATGGTCATCTTTACTATATAAAATATTTTTTAATTTGTTATACCGGCCATTTAACCCTTCATATCCCGTGTCTTCCGTTCCTAAAGCAATTTCCACATCCCCTTGAAGGTGTTTTACATCATATATGCCGATGGGGATTTCATATTGCAATGAAAAGAAATTATTTAAATCCACGGCTAAATGAACAGGCGATAAATAGTTTTGCTTTGCTACTCGGCGCATTAAACTCTCTGCAGAATGGCGATAACGGTTCGGATCCGCACCAAAAGCTTTCCAAATACTTCGCCACTCTTTAATGCCAGGCCGTTCAGTGACAGGCGTTTCCTGCAGTTCAAAATATAAATTTTCCTGAAATAATTGGAAACGTCCTTTGATCATTTGAGGCGATGGTGATACAACAATTTTGGTATAATGAATAATGCCGAATTTAAGATTTGGAATGAATGTAAATAGTTCATCTTTTACAGAAAAATTCAATCATAATCACCTGCCAATAATTTGTAATTATATTGTACCATAATATAGATAGGAGTTCGACAAGAAGGGAGGGGAAACGATGCTCGAACAGTTAAAGCAAGATTTAATTGAATATGCCAAGTCCATTGGAGTGGATAAAATTAGATTTACTACCGCCTCTCCCTTTATCGAAATGAAAAATCGGTTGAAAAGACAGCAAGAACTAAACTATCAATCCGGTTTTGAAGAGGAAGATATCGAGAAGCGGACGGAGCCGAAACAACTGCTTCCGGAAGGAGAAAGCATTATTGCCATTGCCTTGGCCTATCCTTCCAAAATGAAAAACCCCCCTACTGGTAAAAGGGGAGAACGGAGAGGGATTTTTGCCAGAGCTTCTTGGGGGCTGGATTATCATGTAGCGGTAAGAGAAAGGCTTGATTTAATCGAAAACTGGCTGAGGGAAAGGGTGTCCAATCTTTCAGTGAAATCCATGGTCGATACAGGGGAACTGGTGGATAGGGCAGTGGCGGAACGGGCAGGCATTGGTTGGAGCGGAAAAAACTGCTCAATTATTACGCCAGAGTTCGGTTCATACGTCTACCTAGGGGAAATGATTACGAATATCCCTTTTCCTCCCGATGAGCCCATTGAAAATGAATGCGGGGACTGCCGATTGTGCCTTGATGCTTGTCCGACCGGGGCATTAGTTGATGCAGGTCGATTAAATGCTAAGCGCTGCATAGCCTTCTTGACTCAGACGAAAGATTTTTTGCCGGATGAATTTCGGGGGAAAATTGGAAACCGGATTTACGGATGCGACACGTGCCAAACGGTTTGTCCAAAAAATAAAGGAAAGGCCAATTGGATTCATGATGAATTTATGCCAGATCCAGAACTGGCAAAGCCTTTACTTACGCCGCTATTAAAACTTTCCAATAAAGAATTCAAAAAGAAATTTGGCACGATGGCCGGCTCTTGGCGAGGGAAAAAGCCTATTCAGCGCAATGCGATTCTTGCCCTTGCCCATTTTAAGGAGCAATCGGCAGTGCCGGATTTAATTGAGTTATTGAAAGAAGACGAACGACCAGTCATACGTGGAACAAGTGCATGGGCTCTTGGCGTCATTGGGGGAGAAAAAGCAAAAGAAGCATTGCTTGAAGCTCTTCATTATGAAAAGGATGAAGATGTAATTATTGAAATTAAAAAAGGGCTAGAGCTATTGGGAAAGGCCTAGCACTGGTCAAGTTATTATAGAAGGAAGTGTCTAGTGTTGCCATTACATATTGTTTTATATCAACCAGAAATTCCAGCAAATACCGGAAATATTGCACGCACTTGTGCAGCGACCAACACAACGTTGCATTTAATCCGCCCTTTAGGTTTCTCAACCGATGATAAAATGTTGAAACGTGCAGGGTTGGATTACTGGCACCATGTCAATGTCGTTTATCACGATTCGTTGGAAGATTTTCTTGAATATATGAAAGATGGCGAACTTTATTTGATTGAAACGTATAGTGATCGGCCATATTCCGACTTTGATTTCAGTGACAAAGAGAAAGATATTTATTTCATGTTCGGAAAGGAAACGACCGGGTTGCCAAAAGATTTTGCTTATGCAAACATTGACCGGGTGCTTCGAATACCTCAAACGGATAAAGTGCGTTCTCTCAATTTATCCAATACAGCAGCTATCATTATTTATGAAGCACTGCGCCAACAAAATTTCCCTGGTATGAAATAAAAAGGAAAATCTAAAAAACATCATTTTCTCCTTGGAGAAAATGATGTTTTTTAGATTTGTTATCAAAATTGATTTCCGTTCCGGGGACGCTTTCCGCGGGCCACCCTTTCCATTTCAGATAAAAATGGCCCATCGTATAGGAACCTTATTCCCCTTCTAATGTAAAGATTATGCGAATGCCGGAAGGGTCAATGGTTGAGAAATCTTGACGTCCTCCCAATTTGGGGGCACTTTCAAAATATTCGACTACATATCCCATCTCTCGCAAATTCTTTTTGATGATTTCTGCTTTTTCTTTGTTCTCAAGCACCAATGTAAAGGATTTTAACCCCACACTGTTCTCAGGGGCAGGGGAACCGCCTAAGCTTTCCCATGTATTTAACCCAATGTGGTGATGATATTTGCCAGTGGAGATGAACAATGCACGGCTTCCGTATCTTGTCACCACTTCATATCCTAAAGCCTTCGTATAAAATTCTTCCGTTTTGTGCAAATCAGAAACCGATAAATGAATATGGCCCATCACTGTTCCTTCAGGGAGCCCCTTCCAAGTGCCATCTGCAATTGCCAAAAGGGAGCGGAAATTCACGGGTTCCGTCGTCATATAAACCATATTTCCATTCCAAATCCATTGTTCTTCAGGCCGATCCGCATACACTTCAATGCCATTTCCATCCGGATCATATAAATAAATCGCTTCACTAACATGGTGGTCGCCGGTGCCAATCGGAACATTCAACTCGGAAATGTGCTGAACGAAATTGGCTAAATCTTTCCGCGTAGGAACCAATATGGCAAAGTGATAAAGGCCGGTTTGCCCTTTTTGCAAAGGAAGCGCATCCTTCACTTCTTCAATGGATAAAATGCTCGTTTCTCCATCTGCCGTCAATGCAGCAGTTTGTTCTGTACGCTCCAATACTTTAAATCCAATGACATTTTGATAGTACTCTATAGAACGATCCAAATTGGATACTTTTATTTGAACATGGGAAACATAAGTGTTCGGTTTTTGATGAAAATGTGTAGCCATTTCAAGACCCCTTTAGTTTATTCTGTACATCAACTTACTTTATGTAACTAAGTTTATTTTGATAATCGAAAAAAGTCAAGAAAATAAAAAGGCAACCCTAACAAATAGGATTGCCTTTTTATCGAGATTATTCTTCTTTATAATCTCCTTCACGACCTGCAGTTAAAATTGCTGTAATGAATGCTAAACACACAATAAGAATTAAAACAGTACCCATGGAAGTATACCTCCTAAGTATAAATTCTCTCTCATTTAGTATAGCTTAATTAAATTTACTTTACTATATCATTTTTTTAAAGCTTTTGTTCACAATAACTATGATCATCAACAAGGAGGGATATTAATGGAAAATAAAAATAGCATGCCGACAAGCGGGTTTATGACAAATAATATGGAAGATTGCATTTGGCTCGGAAAACAAATGGAACGTTTAAGAGATGGGGAGCAGCTTGAAGAAGATAACCGCATTCCAGATCCGATTCAATCGGATGATGTAGAGGAAGAAAAATTTAAGAGAAAAAGTTAAAGGGGGGTCTGAAAAGTCATTTCAAGACGCCCCCATTGCGGCTTTAGCTAGTGCTTCGCCGCAGATAAATTGCGACGAGGAGGCGCGTTTTGTAACCGCCGCAGGGAAAGTTTTTAAGAGAATATTACTATAAGAAGTTAGGCTGTTCAGAAAGTGTTCAACTTTCTGGACAGCCCCTAAGCATTAAGCCTGTACTTGATAATCTTTTAATTCCTCGCGCAGTTTGGCTTTTAGGAATTTGCCGACAGAAGTTTTTGGAATTTCTTTTAAGAAGACGACATCATCCGGAATCCACCATTTTGCAAATTGGCCTTTTAGATAATCCAGCAATTCTTCTTTCGTCGCTTGTTTTCCTTCCTTCAATACAACGCAGGCAAGAGGGCGTTCCTGCCATTTTTCATGCGGAATCGCGATAACCGCTGCTTCCAGCACCGCTTCATGCGTCATCAAAGCATTTTCCAAATCAACGGAAGAAATCCATTCGCCACCGCTCTTGATTAAATCTTTCGTACGGTCTGTAATTTTAATATAACCTTCTGGCGTCACAACGGCAATGTCTCCTGTATAGAGCCATCCGTCGCGGAATGCTTCTTTTGTGCGTTCATCTTTATAATATTCGTGGGCAATCCATGGCCCTCGAATGCGCAGTTCGCCCATTGTTTTGCCGTCCCAAGGAACAACCCCTTCATCATTGACAACTTCTGTATCAAGGAGTGAAACAGTGAGTCCTTGTGTAGCGCGGATGTCTAATTTTTGCTCCCTTGTCCAATCGTCCATAGCAGATGTATAGTGTGAAAGGGAAACGAGCGGTGTTGTTTCTGTCATGCCGTAGCCGACAATAAACGGAACATTGTATTTATCCTCGAAGGCCTGAATAAGCCCTTTTGGTGAAGCAGAACCGCCTGAAACAATGCCTCTTAAAGAAGAAAGGTCCCGAGGGTTTTTCTCCTGCTCTTGAAGAACGCCAAGCCAAATTGTTGGAACTCCTGCCGTCAACGTTACTTTTTCTTGCTCAATTAAATCAAGCAATAAGCTAGGTGTGAAGTGTGGACCTGGGAGCACTTGGGTTGTACCATAATTTACTGCTGCAAATGGCATTCCCCAGGCATTTACATGGAACATTGGAACAACTGGCATAATCACATCTCTTTCACAAATACCCATGCTGTCTGCTAAACCGAGAGCCAGACTATGAAGCACTAATGCACGATGAGTATAAACAACTCCTTTTGGCATTCCTGTTGTAGCGCTTGTATAGCAAATGCCGGCAGGAGAATTTTCGTCTAAATTTTCTGGAAATTCAAACTCATCGGCTTCCTCAATTAATTGTTCATAGGAGTGGATATTTGGGAAAGAGGATTCAGGAACAGATTTATCATCTTGCATGACAACGATATGTTTAACGGTTTTTAAGTACGGAATGGCTTTTTCGAATAATGGGAATAAGTCGCCGTCGATTAATAAAATTTCATCTTCTGCGTGGTTAATAACATAAATAATATGCTCAGGCGACAGGCGGATGTTGATCATATGCAAGATAGCCCCTGCACAAGGCACTGCAAAATATGCTTCTAAATGCCGGTGATGATTCCAAGCAAAAGAACCAACTTTTGTTCCGCGTTTCATCCCAAGCTTTGTGAGAGCGCTGGCAAGTTTCCTCGTGCGCTTTACATATTCTTTGTAAGGAATGCGGTGAATCGTATCCGGTGCTGTGCGAGAAATGACCATTTTGTTTGGAAAGTAGCGCTCAGCACGCTTTAAGAAGCTTGTCAATAATAAAGGTGTGTCCATCATAAAACATACTCCCCCTTTGTTAGAACCCTCTCCAATTATATATTTCGAGAAAGGTAATTTTATAACTTAAAATTACTGCTTATTAAAGAATATTTTAACTTAAAAGAGAATTTTTTGCCATATTATTATTAATTTATTCTATAAAATTTAATGCTTATAAAATGGATTGAATCAATATGATTTTTTATTGAAATTTTTCTGTTTATAATAGAGTTGATGATTGTAAAGGGAGTGATTTTGTGGCAATACCGACAAAAACATTGGCTAATGGCGTAGAGATGCCGTATTTAGGATTGGGCGTTTATAAAATGGAAGACCGGGAAGAAGCATTGAATGCAATGGCAACAGCGTTGAAGTTGGGCTATCGGGCGATTGATACCGCGGCGCTTTATAACAATGAAAGAGAAGTGGGAGAAGCCATTCGAGCAAACGGCATTCCGAGAGAAGAAATTTTTGTCACAACAAAAGTTTGGAATTCGGACCAAGGCTATGATGAAACCCTCCGCGCCTTTGAAACTTCTCTGAAAAAGTTAGGGCTAGAATATGTGGATTTGTATTTAACTCACTGGCCAGAGGAAGGGAAATTTGTGGATACGTTCCGTGCTATTGAGCGGCTTTATGAAGAAAAATTAATCCGCGTACCAGGGGTTTCCAACCATCATCAGCACCATTTGGAAAAAATCTTTGCTAAAGCAAATGTGCAGCCAATGGTAAATCAAGTGGAATGCCATCCGTATTTACAGCAGGACGAATTGAAAACGTTCTGCAAAGAGCACAATATTGCCGTAACGGCATGGGCACCAATTGGCAAAGGCCGCATTTTAAATGATGAAACCCTTGTAAAGCTTGCCAATAAATATGGAAAAACACCGGCCCAAATCGTATTGCGCTGGCATTATCAAAATGATACAATCACCATTCCAAAATCCGTAACGCCAAGCCGTATTGCAGAAAATATGAATATTTTTGATTTTGAGCTGTCCAATGAAGATATGCTGGCAATCAAAGCTTTGAATAAAAATGAACGCTTCGGCCAAAATCCGGACAATTTCCATTTTGATTTCTAAAAAGAGAGGCTGGGACAAAACTAGCTTCAAGATAGGAAAAAGGAGAATTTGAGCCAACTCAAATTCTCCTTTTTCCATTTCTCTCCATTATTTTTGGTCAGTTGATTTTTGTTGGCCGTGTATTTCCGTAAATTCACGGCCATTAAGGCAATCCCCATTTCATTTTCCACCTTCGATTTTCCTCGGACGGAAAATCGAGTGAAACGCAAATTAGCCTTCAAGAATCCGGTCCTTTTGCACATTTAATAAATAAAATAACAGAATGAAACTGTCGAAACCAATCTTATTTTAAATTAAAGGTTTTATTTCTTTAAATGTTTTTCAGGATTCAAATCTTCTAAATACCATGTAAGAGGAACTGCGAAATTGTCTTTCTCTAATTCTGTTACATTATTGTCTCCACTGGCATCAACTAAGAAAATTTTTTCCTCTGATTCTAAACCAAAAATATTTTCTGATGAAACATATCCCTGTAAACTAGTATATCCTATGAAATTACTTCCATCTTGAGATAATGACTTGTTCAATCCTTTAATAGCATGAGTGATTCTGTCGCCATTACTGTCTATTGATCTTGCTTCCAATTCTTCAATATTAACATTGTATTTTTCAGTAATTGTTTTAACTTCATCAAAACTTAATGGTTCAGCAAAAGTAACTGTGACTGCAATGTCATTAATTTTTTTATTAGATTTTAATTTCTTAGTTATCTCTTTTTGTTTTGATTTATATTTTGTAATCCCATCTTCTGTTGGTTCAATAGCTTTATATTCAGTAATGACTTGAGAGTCAGATTGAGAATTTGTAGTACTTGTTGTATTAGATACCGGCACAGTTGTACTAGCTACTGCTTTTAGACTTTTTGTTATTTGAGGTTGAATAGAAGCAACTTTACCTTGGTTATCACCATAAGTGAATGTGTGCTGTACTGTTGAAGATTGAGTGCAGTTGTTATAGTCCAAAATACCTTTTTTGCTCATGGCAAATTGAGCTTGAATTCTGCCGCTATCTGTTGATTTACCTCCACGATTATCAAGCCATTTAGTTGTCATATAATAAGCTTTATCAGCAACGACAGTCCCTAGTGCAACCACTTCTGATTCATCATCAGCTCCCCAGAGATTATTATCTTCAATGTCCACTTTGGGATTTGGCAGATTAGTAAGCACCTCCCATGCGGAAATTTTTAAGGATGAACCATCAGGAATAGCAGTTTGATCCAAAGTCACATATGCATTATATCCTGGACAGCTTCCGCCAGTGCCATTGCCTTTGTTGTAACTGATTATGGAGCTGACATTATAACTATCAAACTTGAAATCAATTCTCGTTTGTAAGAAATTTCTTGAGTCGTAATACGTAGTTGCTGTACCAGTTCCCGACTTTGGAACATAAGATCCGTAATTATAATTACTGTAACTCCATGCAAAAGCATGATTTGTAGCTAAACTGAATAACATGATGACAGTCACTGCTACAGTAAAAAATGTTTTTTTCTTCACCAAAATACCCCCTATTCCTTTGAAACAATTCCATATATATCGATATATACCAATGATTAGGTTATATGTAAAGAATAATATCCAAAAATTCTTAATTTTGTAAAAAATTTTAAATTGTTTGAAAAAATCTAATTTTATTTTTTAAAAATTATTTTTTTTGTTAAAATTGAAACTACTATATTGGGAGAGGGGAAAAAAGGATGAAAAAGAAAAATTTGATTATACTGGCAGTTATAAATTTTATTATAGTCTTTGCATTATTGATTGATAATTCAGGGTATGTTGAATTTAATGAAATCATAATGCTGGCTATTTCCTTTGTATTTTTTGTTATTTTGATAGAATCAATAAATTCAAAAAGAAGATTCAAATTCGTTATCAATACACTCATCTACATTGCATATTTGATTATAATCATGCTCGCTGATTTGACTGTTGATCATTTCATATTTTCTTTTAAAGATATTGTATACGATGGTAGACCTTTAACTCTATTAGAAGAAATTGCTGAATATAAAGATGATATGTTGGTAATTACTTTGTACATTATTGTTCCATACATTATTTTGTATTTCATAGTTTACACAATTAAATTTTTCAACAAAAAAAACTAGCTTCAAGATAGGAAAAAGGAGAATTTGAGCCAACTCAAATTCTCCTTTTTCCATTTCTCTCCATTATTTTTGGTCAGTTGATCTTTGTTGGCCGTGTATTTCCGTAAATTCACGGCCATTAAGGCAATCCCCATTTCATTTTCCACCTTCGATTTGCCTCGGACGGAAAATCGAGTGAAACGCAAATTAGCCTTCAAGAATCCAAAAACTGGTTCTACGTCCATTTTAGGTTGACGGAAAATAGAACCTGCTTTTTCTTCTGAAAGCTTCGCTCTTACATATTCTTTTTGTCGTTCCCATTTTTCATTCACCATGACTTTTCGGTGGTTGCCTTCCTTTGCTTTTGTACATGAAGAACGGAATGGACATCCCGAACAGTTTTCACATTCATAGATTTTCAATTCTCGTTTGAAACCGGTCTTATCGGTACGTACAGAACGATATCGGAAGGTTACCCGCTGCTGATTCGGACACGTGTAGGTATCACTTTCTTCGTCGTACATCCAATTGTCTGGATGAAATGGGTTTTGTTTATATTTCTTCTTTTGTTCTTTCTCATACATGGTATATGGAATAAGTGCCTCACATTTTCGATTCGAAAGGATGTCCTCATAGTTCTGTTCACTACCATAACCAGCATCTGCGACAATATTTTTGGCAATGGAAAATAATGCTTCTCAATCTCATTCAAGAACGGAATCAATGTACGTGTATCGGTAGGATTTGGAAAAATGCCATAAGCCAGTGCGTATTGACCTTCTGTTGCGATTTATACGTTGTATCCAGCCTTCAATTGACCGTTTTTCATATAGTCGTCTTTCATTCGCATGAACGTTGCATCTTGATCTGTTTTGGAATAACTGTTCCGTTCCCCCAAGATGTCCAAGTAACGGCTGGAAGGCTTCATCTGGAATACTTTCAACTAAATGGTGAATGTGGAAGGCAATATCATTTTCTTGTAATTTTATTTCTAAATCTAGAGGCAAAATTAATTGATTCATGTTATAATATTTAAACATAAGGACACTTCTTTCGTTAAAATTTTTGGGGTTGGATACTTAAATTTTAACAGAAGATGTCCTTATTTTTATTGAAAAAATGAAGAACAGCCCATGAAATTTTATTCCAAAATTTCATGGGCTGTTTCCATTTTAGAGGGGGTTTTGTCCCAACCTCTCTTTCTTTTAGTGTGGTTGAAGTAGAATCCTATTATTCATCTTTTACAATGACTTTTTGGTTTAAAAAGGGATGCTCAAATTCTAATTGAATGGCGTGAAGCTTGTAATCCCCCGTCTTGGATTTGCGTCCATGATACAAAACATCCCCCACAATCGGGTGGCCGATATGTGCCATGTGTACGCGGATTTGGTGGGTACGACCCGTTTCCAAGTTCAGATGAACAATGGTTGAATGTTCTTTTCTTTTCACTACTTGAAAATGGGTCACTGCATGCTGGCCAGATTTGGAAACGATGCGCCGTGTTGGATGATGCCGGTCTCTTCCTATCGGGGCATTGATTGTACCTTTGTTTTCTTTTATAATCCCCTGCACTTCTGCTTCATAAGTTCGAACAATGGACTTTTCTTCAATCATGCGGTCAAAAACGGATTTGGCAATCGGATGCTTTGCTACAATGAGAAGCCCTTCTGTTCCTTGGTCAAGCCGATGAACATGTTCTGCATACACCAACCCCTTTTTCTTCATATAGGCCATCACATGATTCATGCAAGTATCTTTATCATAATCGTCATTTGGATGGGTGCTCATTCCTTTAGGTTTGGAAACAATTAAAATATGTTGATCTTCGTAACGAATGTCCACGTTGCATTGTTTTGCAGGCGCATAATCAGATTTTGGCATCTCCAAAGAAAAACAGAGGTGTGCTCCTTTAGATAAAGGTTCATTCCATTTCACCGAATCTCCATCTGCATTTTTCACAGCCTTTGCCATCCTCAGCTCATGCACCAGTTTTTTGCCTAATCGCCATTTTTCTCGCAGCAAAGCTTCTACCGTTAGTCCATCTTGCGGAATTTTATATGAAAACTGCATGTTCTTTTCCTCCAAAAAAAATCGTGTTCCTCAAGAACACGATTTTCAACTTCTCTATTTTAATACCACTTCTTCAAAGAATTGTCGAATGTTTTCATCTGGGTGGGCGCCAACTATACGATCTACTTCTTTCCCATCTTTAAAATAGATCAATGTCGGCGTTGCTTCCACATTATACTCATCCCAGCCTTCTTCATATTCCAAGATATTTAATTGGTCGATATGAACTCCCATTTCTTCTGCAATTGGCATAAGTCTTGGCGTCATTTCTTTGCAGTGCGGACATTCCGGACTGAACAAGTAAGCAACAACCGGTTCTCCTGATTTAATTTTTTCTCTCAATGCATCCGGCAAAATGATATTTTGATAATTTTCATCATCTAACAAATCGATTGTAGATTGTCTTAAATTGTCTGTGCCGTATGGATTGTTTTCCAATTTGCTTTTATTGGATAAATTTGTTAGCACGATGATGACGCCGAATAAAATCACCACGACGGCTGCAATAATTCCAAGTTTCTTCAATTATTTGTCCTCCTTCAACGTTTTCAACATATAAAAGCTTGTAATCGCAATTAATACAAAGGCGGTTAATGCCAAAAATGGAATTGTAATAAACCCGAGCCAGTTAATGTATTCCCCTGTACATGGAACTCGTCCACAGGCAGGTGCAGTTTGTGATAAAAAATCTAATTTTTGAATTCCGTAATGATAGAGAGAAATGGTTCCGCCAATGCAAGAAAACACAGCAGTAGTCGCTGCAATCCGTGCGTTTTTTTGAATATATGCCACAAGAGTGATAAGTACAATCGGATACATCAAAATCCTTTGATACCAGCAGAGCTCACAAGGTTCATAGCCTCGAACTTCTGAAAAATATAAAGAACCTAGCGTTGCTACTAATGATACTAACCATATAAATAGCAAACTATTCTCTAACTTTTTATTCATTGCAACTCTCCTACTAGTTTATTCTCCATGCAGTTTAGATTATAAATTGTTTTGACTTCGGAGTAAATCAAATTATTTCGAATTCAAGAAAATGACATATCATTCAAAAGTCTGAGGATTCAACAAATGCGAGAGTGCAAGGGGAGTGATATGATTACATTACAAAGCATTTTTCGAGGTGTACTATGGCAGTGAATGATCATTCCAACATAACATTATTAAAAGAAATTGCAGAATTGTTGAATGAAGAAACAGAATTAATTCCCATGTTAAAGGGTGCGCTCAGAAAACTTTTAAAGGGAACGAATTTCAGCACTGGATGGATTTTCTTTATTAATGAAAAAGGGAAAATTGACCTCGTCGTTCATGAAAATTTACCGGATGGTTTGTGCTACAACGACTGCCAATATTTAAAAAAGGGTGGTTGTTGGTGCGTTTCCCGATTCAGGCGCGATCAGTTGAAAAAAGCATCAAACATTATTGAATGCCAACGAATTGAGAATGCAATTGAAGGACAGGTGGGGGATACCGGGGGAATTACCCATCATGCAACAGTGCCATTGCAATCGGGAAATGAGCGGTTTGGCATATTAAATGTTGCAACTCCCCACACCGTTGAATTTACGGAAGAAGAGTTGGAACTTTTAGAATCAGTGGCTTTTCAAATTGGCTCTGCCATCAAACGCATTTACTTGACGAAACAAGAGCAGGAAATGGCTTTAGTCCGGGAGCGGAATCGTTTGGCTCGTGATTTGCATGATTCTGTCAATCAACTATTATTTTCCGTCACATTGACAGCCCGGGCAGGAGTGGAAATGACAGAAGATGAAGAAATTAAGGAAACCTTTAAAGAGATTCAAAATTTAACCCAATCGGCATTAACGGAAATGCGCGCGCTCATTTGGCAACTGAGACCTCAAGGATTGGAAAGCGGTTTGATTGATGCGATCAAAGCCTATGCAGAAATGTTAAAGCTGAAGCTCATCATTAATGTTTCAGGTGTTATTCAATTTCCTTCAAGGGTGGAGGAGACGTTATTCCGCATTGCCCAAGAAGCTTTGAACAACATTCGGAAGCATTCAGGCGTACAGGAAGCAACCATTTATCTTACGGTGACGAAAACAGATATTTTACTTGTGATTAAAGACGAAGGAAGAGGATTTAAAATCGATCAAGATGCAAAACTTCCTTCAATGGGTCTTCAATCTATCCGCGATCGGGCAACAGCGCTCGGCGGTACGGCGGAATGGGTTTCAGAAATTGGAAAAGGTACAGAATTATTTGTTCGGTTGCCTTATTAAGGAGGGAAGTAGATGATTCGAGTATTAATTGCGGATGATCATCATGTCGTTCGCAGGGGATTGCAGTTTTTCTTAAAAACCCAAAAGGATATTGAAGTTGTTGGGGAAGCAAAAAACGGGATGGAAGCCGTTCAATTAGTGGAACAACTATTACCGGATATTGTTTTAATGGATTTAGTGATGCCGGAGATGGATGGAATTGAGGCAACGAAAAAAATCAAAGCGCAGTGGCCCAAAGTGCAAGTATTAATGCTGACAAGCTTCTCCGATAAAGACCATGTCCTTCCAGCCATTGAAGCAGGGGCGGCTGGCTATCAATTGAAAGATATCGAACCGGACGATTTAGTGAATTCCATTCGGCAAGTAATGCGCGGTGAAAGCATTATGCATCCGGCGGCGACGACAAAGCTCGAAGAAACGTTGAAAGAGGAAGAAAATTTGCCCCATATTAAAAACCCGTTAACGCCCAGGGAGAAAGAGGTGCTGGCAGAATTGACAAAAGGAAAAAGCAATCGGGAAATTGCCGCATCCCTTTATGTGACCGAAAAGACGGTAAAAACCCATATTTCCAATATTTTCACAAAGCTTGAAGTGCAAGATCGGACGCAAGCCGCCTTGTATGCCGTTAAACATGGATTGACTGAAGGAAGCGGGAAGTAGTTTAGTGAAAAAAGAGCAAAATTAGGAACGATTTGGTTTCTAGTTTTGTTCTTTTTTTGTAAACAATGGGGGTAAACGCACGAAAGGGGGCAGTATCCGCACGAAATGGGGAGGTAAACGCACGAAAGGGAGCAGTATCCGCACCAAATGGGGAGGTAAACGCACGAACGAAATGGAGTAATAAACGCACGAAATGAGGATGCATCCGCACAAAAGAGAGGAGCAACCGCACGAAACGAGGCAGTATCCGCACGAAATGGAGTAATAAACGCACGAAATGAGGAAGCAAACGCTCCAAACTTGGTTGTATCCATACTAAATGAAGGAGTAACCTCCCCCAAAAAAGTTTATATTTATACAAAAGGATATAAAAAGGTTGTTTAAAAACCGCAAGTATCGGCTTTAAACAACCTACTGCATCTTCTATTTTTTCTCATGAGGTTCAATATGTACAAGAACTGTACAATTAATATCAAATTTTTTAACTGTTTCTTCAATTTTTTCTGTAATGTGGTGGCTTTCCCATACATTCAAGTAAGGATTTACCGTAACAGTTACTTCGATGAATGTTGCATTTCCGTGCGTTCTTCCTTTGATATCCACTAAACTAATAACTCCATCCACATTTTTTATCAAGGTAGACAATGTTTCAATATCTTCTGTATCAAAGGCATCGGTCAAAGTTTGCACAGATTCCCAAAAGATTTCAACAGCGGTTTTTATAATTATAATTCCAATGATGAGGGCGGTAATCGTATCAAGGATTGAAAAACCGATGATTGCTGCGAAAATCCCGATGGCTGTTCCAACACTCACCAAGGCATCAGAACGATTATCAAAGGCGGCAGCTTTAAGTGCAGAACTCTTAATTTTTTTGGCAAGCGCTAAATTGTAACGGTAGACTACATACATGACAGAAGCGCAACCTAGGGCAACATAGATGGTTAAAGTGGATGGTGTTTCACGAACAGGGTTAAAAATGTTCATGATAGAATTAAAGATTACTTCTAAACCAACTGCCATCATAATGAAAGATGCGATTAAGGATGCAACCGTTTCTGCACGCAAATGACCGTATTGATGATTTTTATCCGGGGGGCGCTGGGAAATTTTCAGGCCAATTAAAACGGCAATCGATGCAATGATATCCGTTGAATTATTCAGTCCATCCGCTCTTAGGGCTTCTGAATTTCCAATATATCCAATTATAAGTTTTGCCGCGCTAAGAAAAATGTATGTTCCAATGGAGAGCCAGGCACCTTTTTCCCCTGCTCGTAAATTTGTATATAGTTCCACAATTTTTCCTCCCTACAAAAGTCCAAAACACGACGAAACGACTTTCTTCCAACTAGAAGAAAGTCGTTTCGGTATTTAAAGTATGTTATTCGGCAATTGAGTATAAATTTGTTTCTTGTTCTTCTGGCAATTTGATGACTTCAATGTATAAAATGTGATGACCATCCAATTTTTTAATTTTGAATTCGTATCCCTCATATACAAAGCTGTCACCTTCAACAGCATCGTAGCGTTGAGTCCAGAACCAACCACCGATTGTATCGATATCTTCGTCATTAATATGAATATTTAACAATTCATTGACATCTTCAATTAACATTTTTGCATCTATAATATAATGACCATCACTGATTTCTTGAACTTCAGGGATTTCATCTTCGTCGAATTCGTCTTGAATATCGCCGACGATTTCTTCGATGATGTCTTCAATGGTTACTAAACCGGAAGTTCCCCCATATTCGTCCATTAAAATCGCCATGTGAATACGGTCATGCTGCATTTTCAATAATAAGTCGCTAATCGGAACAGTTTCAATTACTCGAATGATCGGCTGCATATATTCTGTAATCGGTTTATCTGCATTTTTAGGATCTTGTATATACGCCGTTAATAGATGTTTTAAGTTAACTAGTCCAAGCACATGGTCTTTATCTCCATCAATGACCGGATAACGGGTATATTGTTCGACACCCATTACTTCAAATACATCTTTTAACTTTACGTCTTTATCAATCGCTGAAATTTCTGTTCGCGGCACCATAATTTCTTTCGCCGTGCGATCAGAAAATTCAAAGATACTGTTTACGTATTCGAATTCTGAATATTTAATTTCACCGCTTTTAAAGCTGTCTGCCATGATCATACGAAGCTCTTCCTCCGTATGGGCTGTATCGGTTTCGTTAAATGATTTTACACCGAAAATTCTTGCCAAGCCGCGAGCAGACGTATTTAAAAGGTGAATGAAAGGATACATTACCTTATAAAATGTATACAGCGCTCCTGAAAGATTCAGTGTTACCCATTCAGCTTTTGTAATCGCTAACGTTTTAGGCGCTAATTCACCTGCCACAACATGGATATACGTTACTATACTGAATGCAATAATAAATGAAAGAACTTCAGATATAGGTCCTGTTATGCCAATCCAATTAAATATTGGACTCAATAAAATTTGTACGGTAGGTTCCCCTAACCAACCTAAACCTAATGAAGTAATGGTAATACCTAATTGACAAGCAGATAAATACTCGTCAAGGTTATCAATTACCTTTTTAGCCTTAATTGCTTTTTTGTTTCCTTCTTCTACAAGTTGATCAATACGCGTTGCACGTACTTTCACTATTGCGAACTCGCTCGCAACGAAAAATCCTGAAAGTAAAATTAATAAGACAAAAATTGCTAACTTAATGGTCAGCCCTACTATGTCTCCGTCCAAATACTTTCCTCATACCACGCCCGAATGAGGGGTGAATAGAGGAGTACACCTCCTATAAAAAAATTTATTTCAATGAGATAATAATAACGCATTTTTTGTAAAAATACAAATTATCGTCTCTGAAATTTTCAGAAGATTGTGAGTCATTCTACATTATATAGTATGCAATTTTCTTTAAAAATTTAAATCCCGCGAAATGAAACAATTTATAAAGTAAAATCGTACTGAAAGAGGTACAATTATTTTTTTCCTAAAGAACCTTTTGATATAATGGAAAATCATAGTTTTTAGAAAAGAGGATTTACATGAAGACAGCATTCGTAATACTCTTTATGGCAATTATCGGAGCAATCATCGGCAGTGCAACAAACTTCCTCGCCATTAAAATGATTTTTAGACCGTATCAAGCAAAGTATATTGGAAAATGGCGTCTTCCTTTTACGCCGGGATTAATTCCAAAACGGCGTGGGGAATTGGCAAGACAAATTGGAGTTACCGTCAATGATTACCTACTTACGCCGGATGTCATCAAAAATAAATTATTCTCACCCGAAATTCGTTTTGTCATTTTGCAGTTTGCACAAACAAAAGTCGAAGAAATCATTTTTTTAAATAACCGAACATTGAAAGAATGGCTGGGGCTTGCCGGATTCAAAAATGTACCTGAAAAAGTCGAAGGACGAGTGGATGATTTTATTGAAAAGCAATTTCTTCATTTTAAACAAGAGCTGACCACGAAACCAATTGAAGAAGTCGTACCGGAAGAGATTATGAAGTCAGTCGATCAAAAAGTTCCTCAATTAGTGGACACTTTGCTTCTTAAAGGGGAAGATTATATTTTATCTTCCAAAGGAGAAATCACCATTAAAAATCTGTTGGATGATTTTCTTGCTTCCAAAGGAACGCTCGGCGGCATTTTTCAAATGTTTTTAAGCGATTCTTCATCTATTGTTGCCAAAATTCAACATGAGCTTGTCCGCATTCTCCGTTCATCAGAAACAAAAAATTCAATCGTGAATATTCTAAATGAGGAATGGGAAAAAATTAAAAAACGCCCTATCATGACATACTTAAATGATATACAATTAGAACCAATACTAATGAATATCCAATCCTACGCGAAAAAGGAATTAGCCATTGAAGATCGGTTAAATAAAACAATCCACTACTACTTTCCAAATGGACACGATTGGGTAAAGTATGAGATAATGCCTAAAGTTGTGGATAAAGCTTTGGAAATTGCTGAAATTCATCTGGAAGATGTACTGAGACGTTTAGATATAAAAGAAGTCGTTCGCGAGCAAGTGAATTCTTTCCCAATTGAAAAGTTGGAAGAGATAGTCGTGGGTATTGCCAGCCGAGAATTAATGATGATTACTTTTTTAGGCGGGTTTTTAGGTGGATTGATTGGTATCGTACAAGGCTTGATTGTACAATTGTTAAACTAATATGAATAGGAATGATAAAATGAGCAATTTTATGGAAACCATCCAACAGGTAGAAGCTTCCATTAGCCAAACGGAAGAATTTCAACAGTTAAAAGGAGCGGTTGAAGTCGTTCGCAATGATGATGAAGCAAGAACGATTTTCACACAATTCCGCAATGCACAATTGAAATTGCAGCAAATGCAGATGCAAGGGGAAGAATTGCAGGAAGAGGAATACTTCTACTTCCAAAAAGTTCTTCAACTAGCAGAACAAAATCTGAAAATTAAAGCGTTGTTTGATGCAGAAATGGCATTAAGCCGCTTGATTGACGATTTGAATCGTTCATTGATTAGACCGATTCAATCTATTTATGAAGGACTCTAAGAGCATGTCCATTTGACCGCACGAAAAGGTGTGGTCTTTTTTTATTGGATTAATCCGTGTATGCTTGTTAAAATAAAGTTCAGTTGAAAGACAGATCAAAGGAAGAGGTATGAATGAAAAAAATTTTAGTTCACGAACGTTTCAAAGAAGATTGGATTCAGGTTTTAACCCATATCGCCAATTTATTTTTTGAAGATAGTAAACTATGTGAATCGATAGATAATCCTGATTTATCTGTTCATTTTCAATATAAAATAGAAAACAACGTCTATTCCACTGCATGCCAATTAGAAGTGGACGGAAAAACTTATGTCTGCACTTATTCAAAAGAATACGACACTGATGGAACGGAACGGGAGCAAAATATACGCATGAAGCGGGCATTGTCCCATGTACTGTTGGACGTATTGGAACAATATACAGGCATCAAGCAGCAATGGGGCATTTTAACCGGCATCCGTCCCACAAAGCTTTATCATAAATTCAGAAAAGAGGGGCTATCCCGCGATGAAATACGTGCAGTTTTGAAAAAAGATTTCCGCGTATCCGATGAGAAAATTTCTTTATTGGAATCAATTGTAGAGAGGCAACTTGCCACCATTCCTGATTTAGATGAAATTGGGAATGAAGTGTCCATCTATATCGGAGTTCCTTTCTGCCCAACAAAATGCGCTTACTGCACGTTCCCTGCTTATGCCATCGCGCCGAACCGAAAAACGGGTAGGGTGGCAACTTTCCTTGATGCATTGCATATTGAGATGAGGGAAATTGGAAAATGGCTGAAGGAAAATAATATGAAAGTGACTTCGGTTTATTGGGGGGGAGGTACACCGACATCCATTGAAGCAGAGGAGATGGATGCCCTTTATCAAACGATGTATGAATCCTTCCCGAATCCGGAAAACATCCGGGAAATAACGGTGGAAGCCGGCCGTCCAGATACGATTACGTTGGAGAAACTCGAAGTGCTGAAAAAATGGGGAATTGACCGCATTTCTGTGAATCCGCAAAGTTATACGGATGAAACATTGAAAGCAATTGGCCGCCATCATTCTGTGCAGGAGACCATTGATAAGTTTTGGCTGGCCCGGAATTCAGGCATGAACAATATCAATATGGATTTAATTATCGGGTTGCCGAATGAAGGAATTGAAGAATTCCAGCATTCGTTGGATGAGACGGAAAAAATAATGCCGGAATCATTGACGGTGCATACACTGTCTTTCAAACGGGCATCGGAAATGACAAGAAATAAGGAAAAGTATAAGGTGGCTGATCGGGCAACAGTGTCACGGATGATGGAGATGGCTCAGGAGTGGACTCGCGAGAATGGCTACCATCCGTATTATTTGTACCGCCAAAAAAATATTTTAGGGAATTTGGAAAATGTGGGGTATTCAAAGCCTGGTGACGAAAGCATCTACAATATCGTGATAATGGAAGAAGTGCAGACGATCATAGGAATCGGATGCGGCGCCGCTTCCAAATTCGTTAATCCGGAAACCGGAGCAATTACCCAATACTACAATCCAAAAGAACCTTTCCAATATATTGCTTCTTTTGAAGGGGCTATCGAGAAAAAAATTGAGATGTTGGATCAGTTGTATGGGGTGGAATTGAAAAAATAACAGTTTGGCGATTAAGTTAAGCCTTTTGGCGATAATGCAATAGGAATTGGCGATTAACTGCCTACTACTGGCGATTATCGCTATAATCAAGGGATGAAATTTCACGATTGGCGAATATGTTCACAATTTTGGTGATACAAATTCCGAATCCGGCGATAATAGTCAACATTTTGGTGAATATCAATCTTCAAAGTATTCGCTTTTCACGATAATAAAATGGCTGGCAGAAATTAGCCAGCCCTTTTTCTTTGTTAGTGCGGGAAAAAGAATCTTGATGAGGAAATCACTCTATTTCCTTTACAACTGTTCCGGCAAAACGGTCTTGGGCAAGTCTCGAGCCGTCTTCCCCTTCATAAGCTTCCCGGTTGTTCAAGTAGGAAAAAAGACCAAGGGTATCGCGATAAGCGCTGCGTTTTAGAATTTGTTTGCATGTCGGTTTTGAACCGTCTTCTCTTTCAAGCTTCAACCCCATCATTTTATAGCCGATCGTCTGGCCGCTATTTTTGAATTGGGCGTATTCCAATCCCCAAAATACGGCAGTCGGTGTCACCACATTATGTACAAATTCGCTTTTCACCTTTTTTCGCAACAAATATTCAATGCCAAAGGTAAGAGCGGTAGATATCGCTAAATCGATGGCGCAAGCTTTTAACCGTTTTTTTGTCAATTCTTTCATCATGTCACCCCTCATTATTTATTAATAACGCCCACGAAAAGAACTCGAGGGCATTATTGCCGTTTTCCATGAATCAATTATTGATGAACAATTCAAACACGCTGCCATAGTCGTCATAAGCGTATTGATTGTTCATATCCTTTAACCATTCATTTGTAAATTGGGCAATGGCTTTGAAGGATTCAGCCGGTGAAGTTTGCGACATGCCGTTTGAAATGCTTTTTTGCGCATATTCCAAGCTGTCTTGGGCAAATTTCATATACTTTTCATTGGATTTCATGATGCGTTCCATTTCAACGAGCGCTTTGTACAAATCTTTCACTTTGTCCAATTCGTTTTTATTGATATCGATGCTGAATGGTGTATTCCCGATTGTAAATTTGATCTCCACATCCAAATCGATCGTTCCTGCTGTTTCCAAAGAAACGTTGCTGATTGGGTTCCATTTGTATTCGTATCTTTTTAACGTGCGTTTTTTGCTGACAGCCAAATCGCCGTCCACATGAATTAACGCCAAATTTGTAAAGCAATATTCATCGGCTCTTGTTTTGATGAGAAAATAAATTTTTTCTCCGATTTCATGCAGTACATAATCATCCGAATCGGTTTTATCATAATCCTGTGGCTCGATCACTTTTCCTATATCAGATAAACCAAGGGCATCGGATGCAAATTTTTTTAGCATAGGTGGAACTCCTTTCAATTATATTTACAATTCATACGAATGAGTCTTTATAAAGTTTCATTTGATTGTTAGAATAGAAAATGTGACAAAAAACTAATAGGGGAAGTTGGAAATGGCAATTACTACAATCGTATTTGATTTAGATGACACGTTGCTTTGGGATAAAAAAAGCATAAAAACCGCTTTTGAAAAAACTTGCGAGTATGCAGCAACAAAATATGAACTCGATCCTGTACAATTGGAGGAAGCAGTTCGACAAGAAGCACGAAAATTGTATGAATCTTATGAAACTTATGATTACACCGTATTAATCGGCATCAACCCGTTTGAAGGTTTATGGGGAACTTTTGATGACCCAACAGAATCCTTTCAAAAAATGAAAAAAATCGTGCCTACATATCGAAAAGATGCGTGGACAAAGGGATTAAAAACATTGGGCATTGATGATGAAGCTTTAGGTGCCGAACTGGGCGAACGTTTCGTGGAAGAACGGAAAAAATATCCATTTGTTTATGAAGATACGTATAAAGTGCTTGATGCATTGAAAGGTAGGTACCAATTAGTGCTTCTGACAAATGGTGCGCCAAGCTTGCAAAATTTGAAATTAGAGATGACGCCGGAAATTCGTCCATATTTTGACCATGTGATTATTTCAGGAGATTTTGGAAAAGGAAAACCGGATCCTTCTCTTTTTGAATATATGATGAAAAAAGCCGGCATCACGGCTGATGAAGGCATTATGGTTGGCGATAATTTGAATACGGATATTTTAGGTTCATCACGGGTAGGCATGCGAAATGTTTGGATTAATCGAGAAAATAAACCAAAAAATCCGGATATCGTGCCTACTTATGAAGTAACTTCTTTAACGGAATTTTTGCAGCTGCTAGAAAAAATTTCATAATGAAAATAATGGGCCGTTTAGAAAGTTTTCGACTTTCCGGACGGCCTTGATTATTGCGGGTGTTTTTTTGTCCGAGTAGCGCCCTGGCTTGTACTTTTTAGAAAAGCATCAATTATTTTATTTATTCCAAATAATCATATTTACTCGCTTCCTCAATTTCCCGTTTCGTCATAGGGAAAGGAATTTCATCCTTCAACGATACATGGAAGGATTGAGGTTCATCATTATTTGCATATTCCTCAGGGTCATCGTAAAGTTCGTTCACATCCTCAATATCCCCTTCGAAATCCGATGGTGTTTCCGAAGTCCCGTATTTTGCAACGACCTGGAATGTATCTTCATAATCTTGGATTGCTCCATCAATCTCCCGTTCAGCAAAAGAATTATCCACTGGCGGTCTCATCAAATCTTCTTCTGCAGGGCGATCTGCTGGCGCTTCTTTCGCTTCGGCATGCTCAATACAGAAGGATGTATATGGAATGGCCGCTAAACGATCATATGGAATCGGTTCTTTGCAAACTTCACACAATCCATATGTACCTTTTTCGATTTTTTCCAAAGCGGCGTTAATTTTCGACAATTCATCTTCTTGGTGAACTTTCAAGGAAAGGTCTTTTTCCCGTTCGTACAGTTCAGTCGCCAAGTCGGCAGGGTGGTTGTCGACCGTTGATAATTCCTCGACAGAATCCCGCAAGCTGCCATTATCAAAGGCTTCTTCATCCTTTGATAAACTTTTCTGTAAGGCTTGTTTTTCTTCAATCAGCTGCTTTTTCAATTTGGCAATTTGTTTTTCGGTTAAAATCGTCATCACATCCTTTCGAACATAGTATGAACAGAAAAATCAAAATTAAAGGGAAGGAATATTAATCGCCAGAAGGATGAAAATAATCGCCAAAAAGCAACGGATAATCGCCAGAATTGAGGAAATAAAAAAATCGCTTATAAATCGAAGCAATAATCGTCATGGGATAGAAAATTATATAAAAAAAGAGGCAAAGGAGAATCCCTTTACCTGCTTTTTGCTGCATTATAGCGTAATAGCTTTTACTTCATCGATGTTTTCTAATTGAGATACGTACACTAAGTCTTCTTGAGTTACTTCGTTGTCGATAGATAGAATCATGACAGCAGAACCGCCTACACGTTCGCGGCCTACCTGCATTGTGGCGATGTTGATATCTTTTTCAGCAAGTTTTGTAGCTACGCGGCCGATTGCACCTGGTTTGTCAATGTTTCGAATGTATAATAAGTGGCCTTCTGGAACAACATCCACTACAAAGTTTTCCACTTTTACGATACGAGCGCCAAGGCCGTTTAATAATGTACCAGCCACAGAATGTGTTTCATTTGAAGTTTTGACTTCAACTGTAATCAAGTTTGTAAATCCTTTAGCAGTTGTTGTTTTGTTTTCATTCACTTTAACGCCGTTTCGTTCAGTTAAATAGCGTGCATTGACATCGTTCACGTTTTCGCCATGTGTTTTCTTTAAGTAGCCTTTTAACGCATTTGCTGTCAGTGGACGCACATCGAAATTGGCGATTTCTCCAGCATAGTATAGGTTAATTTCTTTCAATGGCTCAGTTGTTACTTGAGATAAGAAAGAACCAAGTTTTTCAGCTAATTCAAAGAATGGCTCAACTTCTGCAAGTAATTCTTTTGGAATAGAAGGCATATTGACAGGGTTTGTGACAGTACCTGTTTTAAAGTATTTAATAATGTCTTTCGAAACATCCACTGCTACAGATTCTTGCGCTTCCACAGTTGAAGCTCCCAAGTGAGGTGTTGCAATCACTTGCGGCAATGTAAGTAATTTATGGTCAGTTGCAGGTTCTTCAATGAATACGTCAAGAGCAGCACCTGCTACTTTACCTTCTACAATCGCATCGTATAAATCGTCTTCGTTGATGATTCCGCCGCGAGCGCAGTTAATAATGCGAACGCCTTGTTTCATTAAAGCGAATTTTTCTTTGTTGATCATATTTTTTGTCTCAGGCAATAAAGGCGTATGCACTGTAATAAAATCTGCTTCTTTGCAAATTTCGTCAACTGTTGCTTTTGTTACACCCAATTCTTTTGCACGTTCTTCCGTTAAGAATGGGTCATAAGCCATGACGTTCATGCGTTGACCTTTTGCTCTGAATGCCACCTCTGTACCGATGCGGCCTAAACCGATAATGCCCAATGTTTTGTTTTTCAATTCAACCCCAACGTAAGATTTGCGGTCCCATTTGCCGTTTTTCAAAGATAGATAAGCTTGAGGAATATGGCGAGCAAGAGAAGTCATCATGGCAATTGTATGTTCAGCAGCAGAGTTTGTGTTTCCGTCTGGTGCGTTAACGACGATAATTCCTCGTTCAGTAGCAGCTTGTAGGTCGATGTTGTCTACTCCAACACCAGCGCGGCCAATTAATTTTAAATTTTCAGCCGCTTCAATAACTTCGCGTGTCACTTTTGTCGCACTGCGCACAATTAAAGCATCTACATCTTTAATTTTTTTGATCAATTCTTCTTGAGAGTTGCCAGTGTCAATGATAATTTCCAAGTTTAAGTCTTTTTCTTCACGCAATGGGAAAATACCATCTTCGCTTAATGGATCTGCAATAAATACTTTAATTACATCTGTAGCTGTAGTTTCTTTTGTTACCATCTGAAAAACTCCTTTTTGCTTTTTAATTAATTATTCTCGAATGATAGGTGTCAATACAACGTCGAAACATCGAAAAATTCTTAAAGATTTTCGATAAAAAATACTCCTTTCATTTCGAAGTATTAAAAAAAGCCTTCCACCCCCTACAATGTAAGGGGCGAAAAGCTGCTTATCAACTTTACGCGGTACCACCCTTTTTCACTGCCGAAAGTTTATAAAAAATTCCGACAGCCTCAAGTGATGCGTAACGTGCATTACCCGGAAATGGCTTACTGCAATTTCGGCCTTTCTATTCAGGAGTGGAACTACTGACGCCAGAAACGCTGATTTGCACCAACCATCAGCTCTCTTTAGATTCTGAACGCAAGAGCATGTCTCCGTCATAATATTTTGACTATTATTTCAATGTGACTACATAATAAACTGAATTGTTCATGTTTGTCAACTCATATCCGCAATAAAATTAAATAAATGAAATGAAAACGCTTTAATTGAGCGATAATTGACGAACGTTAATACAGATAATACAAAATAATATTCGTGTTTTTAATGAAATATTTGTATTAATCTACTTCAATTTTAATGGATTTTCAATAAGGAAGAGGAATTTTTTTATACGGGTCGAAGTTAATAGGGTACAGAAAAATAAAGGGGTGGAGAAATTGGCTTACGAAACAATTGAATTAACGATAAATGATCGCCAAGGGGTGCTAACGTTCAAACGTCCGGAATCGCTCAATGCGATGAATGAAGTGATGCTTCGAGAACTAGCTGACTGTTTTGAACAGCTGCAGGAAGAAAAGAATGTTCAAGTATTAGTCATTAAAGGGGATGGACGGGCATTTTCTTCCGGCGGCGATATTAAAATGATGCTGCAAAAGGATAAAATTGAAGATTTCCATGAAATTATGGATATTATTTCACGCATGGCAACTGCTTACTATCAATTGCCGATGATTACAATTGCGCAAGTTCATGGCGCTGCAGCAGGACTCGGATTTAGCCTTGCCATTGCATCCGATTTTATCATTGCGGAAGAAAACAGCAAACTGGCAATGAATTTTATCGGCATCGGATTGATTCCAGATGGTGGTGGACATTTCTTCATGAAAGAACGGGTCGGCATACCAAAGGCAAAGCAAATTATTTGGGAAGGCAAAATTATGAATGGAGAAGAAGCGCAAAAACTTGGACTAATAGACGTTGTGGTGAAAGATGGCAAGGCAGATCAATACGTTCAGGAATTTGTGAAGAAACTCCTGTCCAGCCCAATATTAGCGATGCTTGAAACAAAGAAAATTTATCATTCCGAACGCATAGAAGAACTGAAAAACATATTGAATCAAGAATTAGTGGCTCAAACTAAAATGAGGCAAACGAAAGACCATTTGGAAGGTATTAAAGCTTTTGTAGAAAAACGTGCGCCTCAATTTGTCGGCCAATAAAAATGAGAGGTTGACTCAAATCATGAGTCAACCTCTAACTTTGACGAATGGAATAAAATCAATTTTCCTGAAGAATTCACAAGGCGATGTGGTTTATCTTGCACCCCTTTTTCCACAATGCGTTTTTGGCCTTCAATTTTTGCCTCTTGTTCGTTTTCAAATTCCCAAACTTCATTGAATAAAATTTCCCCATTTTTTTCGAAAGCTGTGAAATAAAAATTTGCCATCCTCATCCCCATCCTTTTTTGAATATTCCATTTTATTATATAACAAAAGTAAAGTACGTTAGTAGATAAAGAATATCGATTCAATCATCGAATCCATTCCAAACAAATGGTACAATAAGAGAGAAACGATTGTTTTGAACGAAAGAAGGGGATACGCAATGCCAGGAATTACTCAACTTCAACCTGGAGATGAGGTGAATCAATTTTTATTGATTAAACAAGCGACGAAAGGGATCACAACCGTTGGGAAACCTTTCATGACGCTGATTTTACAAGATAAAAGCGGCGATATTGAAGCGAAACTTTGGGATACAAATGAAGAACATGAAAGAATATACCAGCCTCAAACCATTGTCAAAATTGGCGGGGAAATCCATGAGTATCGAGGCAAAAACCAACTTCGCATTAAACAAATTCGGCCGGCAAGACCGGAAGATGGCGTTCAAATAAAAGATTTAATGCCTTCCGCTGCTACGCCAAAGGAAGAATTGTTTGAAGAATTAACTCAATATTTCTTTGAAATAAAAAATCCAAAAATCTCCAGAATTACACGCTATTTGATGAAAAAATATCAAATGGAAATGTCCGTATATCCTGCTGCTACGAAAAACCACCACGATTATGTTTCAGGGCTGTTGGATCATGTGGTTTCCATGCTGCGATTAGGAAAGGCCCTTTGTGAATTATATCCAACCTTGAATAAGGATTTAATTTATGCGGGCATTATCTTGCATGATTTAGGGAAAGTAAAGGAACTATCCGGCCCTGTTTCAACAATGTATACGGTTGAAGGAAATTTATTGGGCCATATTACAATCATGGTGGATGAAATCGGGCAGGCTGCAAAGGAATTAGGCATTGAAGGAGAAGAAGTGATGGTGCTTCAACACATCGTTTTATCCCATCACGGCAAGGAAGAATGGGGCAGCCCGAAAAAACCAATGATCCAAGAGGCAGAAATACTGCATTATATTGACAATATTGACGCCAAAATGAATATGTTGACACGGGCTCTAAGCAAAACGAAGCCAGGGGAATTTACGGAGCGTATTTTTGCGTTGGATAATCGTTCTTTCTACAAACCGAAATTTGAAGAATCATAATTTCTGCGAGCGAATGGGGGAAATGTTTACCCTTTCGCTCTTTTTTTGCCCGGAATGGAGAATTTTGAAGAAGTCTAATTACTTTGATAGTTTACTTAGCATTAAGCGCAAACTTATTTATAAAAAAAGTGCTGGCCTTATTCGCCAACACCGTTTCACTAAATTTAATTATTTCTCTTTGCTTTCAGCTTCTTTATCATCATCGTCTGTGTCAGTTCCTAAAATTTGAGAAAATGCATTTTTCAAATCTTCATCTTTAATATTAATATCCGCTTCTTTTAGTAATTCTTCTATTTTCGCATTAATGCCGCCTTTCATTTCAATTAATGTTTGGCGGATTTCATCTTTTTTCTCTTCTAATGTACCATAGTTTTCCACTTCACGTTTGTCCAAAAGTTGGATGATATGATAGCCGAATTCTGTTTTCACAGGTTCGCTGATTTCATTCGCTTTTAATGCATAGGCCGCATCATTGAATTCTGGCACCATATTGCCGACAGTAAACCAGCCTAAGTCGCCGCCGTTTTCTGCATTACCTGTGTCTTTTGAGTATTCTTTTGCTAATTTCGCGAAGTCTTCACCATTTTTCAGTTTTTTAAGAACTTCATTTGCAGTTTTTTCATCATCCACTAAAATATGGCGGGCGTGCAATTCATATTTTCCTTGTTCGTAATATTTTTTGATTTCTTCATCTGAAATTTTAATATCGTTTTTTGCTTTTTCTTGCAATAATGTAAAGCGGATATTGGATTTAAATTGTTCTTCTGTCAACCCTTGTTGTTTTAAAATATCGTTAAAGGAATCGCCAAATTGGTCTTTATATTGATTTAATCGTTCTTCTACTTCCTTATCAGATACTTCATATTTATTTTCTAAAACTTGTTCTAGGACGACTTGTTCTAATAGCACACTTCCTGCCAAATCTTTAATTTCGTCATAGAACTGATCTTTCGTAATATCGCCGTATTTTGTGGAAACTACCACTTCGTCACCGGAATTGCAAGCGGATAAGGCGAAAACGGATGTTGCTAATGCAATGGCTAAAACTGTTTTTTTCATAAACTTTCTTTCTCTCCCTGTCTATAAATTCCATTTGTACTATAACATAAACGAACCAGAAACGAAATGGTTCCACTAATTATGTTTGCCTAGGTACCTCATTTCCCCCTGCATACTATAGGCAGTAGAAAGGAAAGGAGGTGTCGGTATGGGCCAAAGTTATGGTGGTGGATACGGTGGTAGCTGGTTCGCGCTTCTTGTTGTGTTGTTCATTTTATTAATCATTGTAGGTGCAGCATACTTGCACTAATGTAAATTTTGAGCTAAAGGAAATCCTTTAGCTCTTTATTTATGTGCATAAAGCCATCATAAATTGATGGCAGTGTACACCTCAATGTAAAAAGAAATGAGTAAAATCGTAATTAAAATATTAATCGCTCTGAAAATTTTCGTTTGTTTTTCTTCGGGAATTTCTTTTTGTATACATAATGCATAGGTCATCCGATTAATTTGAAATAAATAAAAGACAGAAAATAATATTACAGTGAACAGTAGCAAAGTGGTTCCTCCCTTCTATCACTTCATTTAAGGATATCAAAAAATGTTGTTATTCTACAAGTAAGTTCCCTATTCTTTAGAAATTGGCGGTTCACGCGTTTGGAAAAGTGGGAGGAACTAGAATTTCATACCCTTTTGGAGTTTCTTCAATGACTGCATTTTTTGGCGCTTTGATCAGGTGTTTAAAATATAATATGTCTATTAAGCAAATGGAACAATGATATCCAAGCAAAATGCAAGCATAATGGGAATAATAAGGAAAAAGAAACGCTAAGAGTATTAATAAAGCATTCAAAAAAATAAAAGGCGCAATCAAAATAAACATATATCGATTTTTCGGTATCATTTTTTTTATTCGAATATTAACGATCGGAAATAAATGAAATTCAAATCTCCATTTTAGTTTAGCGGATTTTTGATAAGAAAAAAGCGAATAGTAATGAATCAGTTTATGCAGCGGATAAAACAAAAAAAAGACCAAAACAAATAAAGGAAAATATTGTACATCATAGCTTAATGGACGCTTAAACCCAACAAGAATAAAGGAAAAGGAAAAAACTAAAATGAAAATTATCACCATATATAAAATCAGTCGCGGCAGACGATATTCCCGTTTAATATTTATTACTTTCCAACAATGCATAATGACTACCTCTCTATGTCATTTCAAGAAAATTGTAAAACAAATCGATGGATGAGAGAAATATTTTATGCGAAAAAAAGAAAAAAGAGTGTACAGATACACTCCCCAAATCCCCAATTGCTTACTTATTTCATAACAATTTCATTATTTTTAATTGCTACTTGATTTTTATCTATTTCTTCGATGGAATCTTTAAAATTTTTAAAAGATCGTTCAAAAATTTCGATAAAATCTTCCCCGTAAATATTGCGTATAATTGCCGTAACGTCTAAAAATTCTGGAAATCTTCCATACAGTTCTTTTAATGCTAAAGAACCTTCTAGGATAGAATGCTCCGTATCCAAGTAATGGTCGTACATGCGGATGACTAATTCAGCGCCTTCAGGAGTCAATTCAACGTAAGTGTTGCGCTTATCGTCGTCACGCTTTGAAAATTTAAGAAGCCCACGTTCTTCCAATTTTTTTGAGAAGTTGAAGGCAGTTGAAACGTGCATGACCCCAAATCTGGCAACATCTGAAATAGAAGCGCCTTGTAAATGGTAAGCAATCCATAAAATGTGGTGTTCGTTGATGTTTAAATTGAACGGTTTAATCCATTGTTGCCAGTCTTTTTCTACTGCTTTCCATAGGGCTTTAGACAGTTGAGCAATCCGCTGACTATAAATCATGGCTTCTTTCAATGAGTAGGATTCCGCAGCCAATTCGATTCACCTTCTTTTTATAAGTTTTTAAAATATTATAGCAATAAAAGAAAAAAGTTTAAAGTTAAAAAATATACATAAATCAAAAAGCGATAAATAAATATTATTTTTAAAATAAAATTAGAAAATGAACGAGATGATCAACGGATTTTTATGATAAAAAAGAACTAATTTTTATTTGTTTGATCTTTCTTTAATTGTGAAAGATTATTCTCGATTTCGTTAATACTTTTCTGTAATTTTTCTAATTCTTCTATTAGCTTTTCCGAATCTGGTTTGATTTCTTCTTTATATTGGGAAATAGACGTTTTTAGATCAAATAATATTTTTGGTATAGTAATTTTTGCTTCGTTGGATAATTTAGAAAAGGCGTTTTTCAAGTCGTTAATTTGAAAGCTAATTTCTTCGATGGTGGATTTCATATTGTTGACTGTTGTTTTTACATTTTTTCTCAATTGTTGTCCGGACTGTGGAGTCGTAAAAAATGCTGCAGCAAGGCCTGCAATCACACCTGTCGAAATTCCTAAGAAAAATGGTTTAACACGCATCGCCAATCTCTCCTTTATTATGTGCTCAATAGTATGTAAAGAAAATGGTTTGTTTATTAATTAACCCCCATATCTTTTATTAAACCAAATTAACAGGAAATAAAAAAGCTATCTAAGTAAAACGAATACTTAGATAGCGAATTTTTTTATGCTTGTGTAATGGAAGTTTCAAATTTCGAACGTTTTAACAAACTTGTAAGGATTGGGTAAATGATGCAGAATGCAACAATATTGGCAATTGTTGCAGGAATTACTCCTGTTGCAAACATAATTCCAAAAGCTGCTGGCATGTCACCAACTAATAGAAGCAGCATGGACAAGAATACGGTTCCGGACAACAATGTACCAAGACCGATTAAAATAGCGTAAACAACAATGTTTTTTGCGAATTTATTGACTACATAAAGAATTAGTAAAAAGACAAAACCTGTTACAAATTTATCGATGATATTTGGAATGAGCGAACCTGGAATAGATGAGAATAATCCAGAAAGTACACCTGTAACAACAGAAAGAATAAAGGCGTCTCGAACATTCGGGAATAAAATAATCCCAACAAACATCATTGTCAGCATCATATCTGGCTTAATTCCGCCACCGATTGGAATAGGCGGCATCACCAAATAAAGCGCTGTTCCAATACCAATTAAAAGGGCCATTAATACTAAATTTTTCGTTTTCATACACTTCTCTCCTCTGCTAAACTATGCTCAACTTCCTAACAGTCACTAGCTGTCAGCGAAATTTATAGTACGATAATTGTAATCTTATAAGAAATAATTTTCAAGTATTTTTAATAGAGTATAAATAAAAAGACCGGCTCAAAAATGGAGCCAGTCCGAATCTTATTCATTTAAATTTGCTTTGATTTCTTCTGCAATCGTTTTTAATTGTTCAGGCGTAAACTCGTCTTTTTTTGCTTCCCATCTTACTTTTAATCCGTCGCTTTCATCATAGCGGGGAATGAAATGCAAATGATAATGGAACACAGTTTGTCCAGCAAAGGCGCCATTATTATTCACCGTATTCATTCCAACTGGGTTGAATGCTTTTTTAATGGCATTTGCAATTTTTGGTGCAGCTGCATATAAATTTCTTGCTACATCTTCAGGCATTTCAAAAAGATCTTTTACGTGTTGTTTTGGAATGAGCAATGTATGTCCTTTTGTTAGTGGAGCTACATCCATAAACGCTAGTACGTGTTCATCTTCATATACTTTATTGGACGGAATGGACCCTTCAATAATTTTGCAGAAAATGCAGTCGCTCATTTCACCCAATCCTTTCTTTCAAAATGTTATTTTCATTTTAACATAACTCCCTCCATTTTTGATACACTGTAGGAAGAATAGGAGTGTTAGAAATATGTTGGAACTAAAGGATGTAACAGGCGGCTATACAAGAAAACCGGTCATTAAGGATTTAAATTTTTCCATTGGACAAGGGGAATTGGTGGGGTTAATAGGATTAAATGGTGCAGGAAAAAGTACAACCATTAAACACATTATCGGCACACTGATTCCACAAAAAGGGGAAATTCGATTAAATGGGATGACCTTGCAAGAAGATATTGAAAAATACCGTTCCTCTTTCTCTTATATTCCCGAAACGCCGGTATTATATGAGGAATTGACGTTAAAAGAACATTTGGAATTGACAGCCATGGCTTATGGCATTGATGAGAAGACGTTGAAAGAACGCTCTGAAAAATTATTGGAAGAGTTTCGAATGGAGAAGCGGCTTAATTGGTTCCCATCCCATTTCTCAAAAGGGATGAAACAAAAGGTGATGATTATGTGCGCCTTTTTGGTCAAGCCTTCTTTATATATTATTGATGAACCGTTTGTAGGGCTAGATCCATTGGCCATTCAATCTTTGCTTGAGCAGATTTCGGAGCGTAAAAGAGAAGGGGCTTCTGTATTAATGTCCACCCATGTTTTATCAACTGCCGAAAAGTATTGCGACCGCATTATTTTTCTTCACGAAGGTCGCGTTCGTGCACAGGGAACGATGAATGATTTGCGGGAAGCGTTCGGCATGCCAAATGCCACACTGGACGATTTGTATATCGCCATGACGAAGGAAGATCGGCATGAATAACTTGACAGATGTTTGGTCCAAACGGTTTGAACATTATCTTTTAGAAGTTCAAAAATATATGCGGTTTGTCTTTACTGGGCATTTGGCGATTGTATTAGTGTTTGCCATTGGGGCGTTGGCGTATCAATATAGCGAATGGCTGCATGTTGTGTCTCCGGATTTTCCTGCTGATTGGCTCGCTGCAGTCATTGTAGGAATTGTTGTCTGTTTTTCTCGGACTGTCACATTGCTTCGGGAACCGGATCAAGTGTATTTGCTGCCGCTGGAAAAAGAGATGCATCTTTATTTTCGAAAAGCGCTGAATTGGACATTTTGGTCCCAAGTGATTTTGCCGGTGATTTGCTATATTGTTTTGATTCCTTTAATAAATGCAGTGACAGATTTATCAACGTGGCAAATATGGCTCGGCCTATTGTTCGTGATTCTTTTAAAATATATGAACGTTCAAGCAGAATTCCATTACCGTTTTGCTTATCGCGGCTATTATGTGGTTTATGATCGCATTGCACGGATGGCGGTATCCATTTTGGCGGTGCAGTCCGCATTGTCTGATTCCTTTTGGTGGGCAATTATTTATTTCGTGCTGCTTTTAGTGTATAATGCTTCGTTATCAAAAAAAGCAAAGGTGCAACCGATTCCTTATGAGCATTTTGTCAAATTGGAACAAAATCGAATGATGGCCTTTTATCGGTTTGCCAATTATTTTACCGATGTTCCTCATATCCGCGGGGCAGTAAAGCGGAGAACTTGGCTGGATGCCGTTTACAAGTTTGTTCCATATAAAAAGGAAAATACACAAAGTTATTTAATATTCCGTACCTTTGTCAGAACGAATGACCATTTTTATTTATGGGTGCGTTTAACGCTTATTTCTGCAATCGTGGCTCTATTGATTGATATTCCTGTTGTTTTATGGATTGTGGCAGGGGCTTTAAGTTTTGCGACCACGATTCAATTGAAATATGCGTTGTTATCTTCGAGCGACTTTCGCATGGACATGCTCTATCCTATTAAGGACAATCAACGGAAGAAAGCCGTTCAAAAATTGCTCCGCATCTTTATGGTTATGCAAGCTATGATTGTAATGCTTTGCGCCATTGGACATCCATTGTTCTTCGTTTCGGCGTTGATTGTGATTGTTGTAAATGAATTGACATTCTGCATGTCAAAGGATCCGTCAGTGCAAGTTTAGAGTTTTAGAAGCGGCTTGAGTATGAGCTTAAGCTGCTTTTTTTATTTTGTATTGGGACACTGCTTCTTCTGGAAGGAAAAGAGGTTGGGACAAATCTAAAAAAAACATCATTTTCTCCAAAGCGAAAATGATGTTTTTTTTGATATGTTATTAAAATTGATTTCCTTTCCGGGGACGCTTTCCGCACGCCCCGCTAGACTCTCCTCTGAGTCATTCCTTCGCTTCGCGTGGTCTTAAGAGGGCTAGTCGCAGGAAAGCTTTGAATTTACTTCCTTGAGCTTGCTCCGCTTTGCGACTAAGCGTGCGCGACAGAAACTTGCCCCGTTTCAATCAATTTTTCGTTCTATCAATTTTTTATCAAAAATCTTTCAACTGCCCCTTTCATTTTTTGTTTATGTCCCAGCCTCTTCTTGTTCTTCCGCTTTTTGTTTTGCGCCAGAGTAGGTTGTGATATATATGGCCGCATTGAAGATATTGTCTTTTTTGACACCGATCTTAAAGTTTTCTAGTTCTTGGGCAATTGGATCGTATTTTTTCCAAATATCATAAGAGCGTTTGTCGGTCCATTGAAGGAGAATCACGTAGGTTTCAGATTTTTTAGGACGAAGAAGTCGATAGGCAACCAGCCCCGTTTGCTCTTTTAATCTTCCGGAACGTTCTTTTATATTTTTTTCAAAAATCGGTCTCCCTTCATCCGAAACAGGAATATGGTATAGAGTGAAAAAACCTGATTGCTGCAGTTCATTTGCTCCATCAACCACTTCATATATTCTCGGCGTTTGGAAAACCGTTTTTCTTTCAGTCTCATGAAGCAAAAGGGTTTCTGTCGTTCCATAGAGAATATACATCTTTTCATTTCCATGTTTCTTATGCAATTGTTCCATAAATAGTGGAGTTCCGGTCGTCATGTAAAAGTTCATTTTGATTCCTCCTTAATTACTTTGTTTCATCATGTGACTTAATTTTGTCAAAAATTCATTAAGAAAAATGAGCTATTAAAAGAACATTTTTATGACATTTGTCAGAGAAAGCTATACAATGGTAAAGGAACAGTATATATTGATGGGTATCAATGAAGTAGTGGATGAATTCCAAGATTATAGTTATTATAATGAATTGTAGTAATTTTCAGCGATGAAATTTCTTGAAAAGTGAAAAATTGCAATCGATTTCATTGAACTTTTAGTCAAACGATTATCTTTTGAGGGGAAGGTTATAAAAATGAGGCAAATCAACGACACATTAATTCGAGCAGCAAGGGGAGAACGAACGGAATATACACCGGTATGGTATATGCGCCAAGCAGGACGTTCGCAACCAGAGTATCGAAAAATAAAAGAAAAATATTCACTGGAAGAAATTACAAAACAACCGGAGCTTTGTGCATATGTTACAAGACTGCCTGTCGAACAATATAATGTCGATGCAGCGATTCTTTATAAAGATATTGTGACGCCTTTGCCAAGCATCGGAGTTGATGTCAAAATCAAGCCGGGCGTTGGTCCTGTCATTTCCAATCCTATTCGAAGCGTAGAAGATGTGGAAAAGTTGGGCGAGTTTTATCCGAAGGAACATACGCCATATGTGTTTGAAACCATCAGACTTTTAACAGAAGAGCAGTTGGATGTGCCGCTCATTGGATTTACTGGCGCTCCTTTTACTTTAGCCAGCTACATGATTGAAGGAGGCCCTTCCAGAAATTACAGTAAAACAAAATCATTTATGGTTTCTGATCCAAAAGCATGGTTTAAATTGATGGATAAGCTTGCGGATATGATTATTGCGGATATTTCAGCCCAAGTGGAGGCCGGTGCAAGCGCCATTCAAGTGTTTGACTCTTGGGTGGGAGCATTGAACGTTGATGACTACCGCGTATTTATTAAACCAGTCATGACTCGCATTTTTGCAGAGTTGCGCAATCAAAATGTTCCATTAATTTTATTTGGTGTTGGAGCAAGCCATTTACTTCATGAGTGGAATGATTTGCCAATTGATGTTGTGGGACTTGATTGGCGGATGCCGATACGCAAAGCCCGTGAATTAGGGGTAGAAAAACCTGTCCAAGGAAATTTAGATCCTTCCATTCTTTTAGCGGATTGGTCTGTCATTGAACGAAGAGCGAAAGATATTATCGACCAAGGTATCGAATTGCCGGGAGGACACATCTTTAACTTAGGACATGGCGTATTCCCTGAGGTAAATCCTGAAGTATTAAAACGATTGACAAATTTAATCCATGATTACAGCAGAGAACGGATTGCTAAACTAGCAAATGAATAAAAATTTGTTTATGAGGTGAAAACATTGAAACCAGTACATGGTTTATTAGTGATGGCATATGGCACGCCATATAAAGAAGAAGATATTGAAAGATATTATACACATATTCGTCATGGGAGAAGACCTTCCCAAGAACATATAGATGATTTGAAAGCCCGTTATAAAGCGATTGGCGGTATTTCTCCTCTTGCAGAAATGACAAAAAAACAAGCAGAGGCGCTTGTCAATCGTTTAAATGAAGTCCAAGATGAAGTGGAATATAAATTATACATCGGTTTAAAACATATCGAGCCGTTTATTGAAGATGCTGTTGAGCAAATGGTGAAAGATGGAATTCAGGAAGCAGTTTCGATTGTATTGGCTCCTCACTTTTCCACATTTTCCATTCAATCATATAATGGCAGAGCGAAAGAAACGGCGGATAAATTAGGCGGCACTTTGAAAATTAATTCTGTGGAAGCATGGTATGATGAGCCAAAATTTATTGAATATTGGGCTCAAGCCATTCTGAAAGAGTTCGAAAAAATGTCCGAGGAAGAAAAGGAAAAAGCTTGTGTCATTGTTTCCAACCATTCCTTGCCTGAAAAAATTAAACAAGTAGGCGACCCATATGAACAACAGCTTTTTGAAACAGCCCGTTTAATTCAAGAAAAAACAGGGCTTCCAAATGTGGAAGTGGGATGGCAATCAGCAGGACAAACACCTGAACCATGGCTTGGTCCGGATGTACAAGATTTAACAAGAGAGCTTTATGAGAAAAAAGGATATCGTTCATTCGTATATGCACCAGTTGGATTTGTAACAGAGCATTTAGAAGTGCTATACGACAACGATATTGAATGCAAAAATGTGTGCGATGAATTGGGAGCAAATTACTATCGCCCACCAATGCCAAATACGCATCCGTTATTTATCGATGCGATGATTGATGCTATTTTTAAAATGCTAGAGAAATAATAGAAAGTGATGATGAGGGTGACGAATCGAAAAAAAATAGCTGTCATTGGCGGTGGTATTACTGGGTTAACTGCAGCGTTTTATTTGGATAAGTATGCGCGGGAACGTCACTTGCCTTTAGATGTGATGTTAATTGAATCGTCATTAAGATTAGGTGGCAAAATCCAAACTTTAAGAAAAGATGGATTTATTATTGAACGGGGTCCTGAATCTTTTGTTGATCATGAAAATGGCATGATGGAATTGGCGAAACATTTGGGAATGGAAAATGAAGTTGTAACCAATAAAAAAGGTCAAACATATGTGGCTGTTGGTGGACATCTGTATCCCATTCCCAATGGTATTTTATTTGGTGGGTCACCCATTGTCCCCTCATTATTAACTTCTGGGATTGTTTCATTAAGTGGAAAGTTTCGCGCTGCAGGAGATTTAGTATTGCCTAAAATGAGGGAAAATAAGGATGAACCAATTGGGGACTTTTTCCGACGCCGATTTGGAAAAGAAGTAGTTGAAAACTTAGTAGAGCCGCTGCTTGCAGGAACTTTTGCAGGTGATATTGATCGGCTGAGCATTCAATCCATGTTTCCGGAGATTTATGAACTTGAAAAACAATATCGCAGTTTAATTTATGGCATGAAAAAAACGAACTTTTCCTTTTTAAGCAGCCAGATGAAAGGCTACCAAACATTCAAAAACGGTTTAGAAACGTTAGTGGAAAAATTGGAAGAACAGCTGCCGTCAAAAACGATTTTAAAAGGCGTGAAAGTAGAATCAATTGATAAGCTGCAAGACGGCACGCTGCAAATTTATTTTAATAATATCGCGCCGCTCAAATGCCATGGAGTGATTGTCACAACTTCTTTGAATGAAGCGAAAAATATGTTTCATCATTACGGAATGTTCTATGAGATTCCAGATATGAGCTATGCGACGATTGCAACGGTTACAATGGCCTTTGAAGGGATCGATAGCGAGAAATACAAGGATGCAATTAGTTTTTATTTTGCAAGAAACAGCGATATTTCCATTACGACTTGCACATGGAGCAATCATAAGTGGGATAATGTAGCGCCTGAAGGATATGATTTGCTCCGGACGTATATTGGCCGTGTGGGAGACGAAGCCATCGTAGAATTGTCTGATGCGGATATTGAAAAAACGGTGCTTCGTGATTTAGAGAAATCCCTTGGAATTACCCAAAAACCAGCGTTTACTGTAGTTTCGCGATGGAAGCAATCAATGCCGCAATATACGGTGGGGCATGAGAAACGGTTGGAAAAAATGAGGGGGATTCTCAAGAAAGAATTTCCTAATGTGAAATTAGCGGGAAGTTCATATGAAGGAATCAGTGTTCCAGATTGTGTGCTGCAAGGCAGACAAGCGGCAGAAGAAATAGTGGATAAGATGTTTCAAGCGCAATTCGTTTAAATGAAAGGTTTCCAGAAAATCGGCAATTAGACCGATGGATGGAAGCCTTTCATTTTTGTTGAAAAATGGTATTACAGTAGGATGTTTCATTCGAAAAAATAGGGATAAATGTTTTTAGGCTGTATGACAATGAATAAAGAAGTGATTGTAAAGATTAACCGGCTTATGCTGGAGTCAATGACAGATGATGAAATCAGGACGCTAATCATGAACGCAAGCGATTTAGAATTAAAAAATGCTTATAGCGAAATGTTGGATAGCTGTATGAATGATGTTGTAAATCGTGTATGGTATTCGCCATGGAAAGTTGTGCTTGGAAGTTCAAAAGAGCAGATTGGCAGTATTGGATTCAAAGGCACGCCAATCAACCGTTCCGTAAAGATTGGCTACAACATCGATTCACCCTATGAGGGAAACGGCTATGCAACGGAAGATGGCAAAGGTCTAATAGAGTGGGCATTCGCGCAGCAGGATGTATTATTTATTGAGGCGGAAACGGCTGCAGATAACGCCGCATCTATGAGAATTCTGGAAAAATTAGAATTTAAGCCAAATGGCACAAGGGAAGAAGGGCTGAGATTTATAAAAGAGAAAATAAAGTAAACGCAGTAATGGGCTCCCTCCTAGTGGCGAGAGGCTCTTTTTTTCTTATAGATTTAATCGGCAAAAACTAGAAAAGTTCATCCGCATAAGAAGACACCTCACCTCCCTATTTATGCAAGAAAAAACTACCTCCAATCAAAGTATAAAATTTGAAAAGATTGTCAAATTTATTTCATCAAAACTTCACACTTTTTCACTACACTTATAGGATGAGAGGTGATTGTTTGAAAAACTGGACAGTCCTATTATTTTTATGCTTGATTTGGATAATGCAAGGATGCATTGATGAACGTTTTTCATCCATCAATCCCCATCAGTCCTTTGTTGCTTCTGTCAATATATTGGAACCCTCAATCGATTTTTTAGATTCAAAGGGAGAACGGATTACCACATGGAAATTTGAAAAAGCGTATACGGGGGCAGCATTGATTCCTTTTGACCGCATCGTGCTTTATGGACACCAATTAGATGAAGTAGACATTTACGAGTTGTCCAGCGGGAAATTAATCCAATCCATTAAAACGGGTACAGGAACAACAAATGCTTACTACGATCAAAAGGAAAAAATGCTGTTTATTGCCAATAGCAAGAAAAATACAGTGACAAGTTATGATGAACATGGAGAAAAACAAGGAGAAATTCGCCTGCAGGATTATCCAATGTCCATGGATAGTTATCAAGGCAAATTATATATCATCAATTACAAAGCCCCTGCCCTGTCCGTTGTGGATATAAAAACGATGAAACTTCTCGATGAATGGTCGATTGATAAATCTTCGAGCGGAATGCAAATTGTAGAGGAGACAGGAACTATTTGGATTGGAGGGCATGGTGAAGGAAGCCGTCCTAATCAAAAAGTAAAAGTGCTGGATTTAAAGACGGGAGAGTTGCTGCAAGAAATTCAGGTTTCCCATATGCCTGTCGGATTTGCAAGAAATGAAGAGGCCATTTTTATCACCAACCATGGCTCCAATGAATTGTATGCCTGCGATGTGAACGGGAATGTGTTATGGAGCAAAGAAGTAGGAGCCAATCCATTTTCTGTTGCTGCCTTTAAAGATATGATTATTGTAGCCGGATATGATGACAATCGAGTATATTTCATAAAAGATGGAGAAATTGAGCAATCCATATCGACCGGGTCTGGGCCGTTCCAGTTGCTCGTAAGGGAGGTTTGATGATGCCAACCGTGTTGATTATCGATGATGAACAAGACATGCGAAATTTGATTGAAGTCATGCTTTCAAAATCATTTTTTCAAACGATTGCTGTGGAAAGCGGCGAAGAAGCCTATCCCATTATTGAACGCAAAGAAGCGGATCTTGTCCTTCTGGATGTAATGATGCCGAAAGAAGATGGATTCCGCGTATGCGAAAACATTCGAAAAATCTCATCCATACCCATTATTTTTTTGACCGCAAGAGACGCCAATGAGGACAAAGTGAAAGGGTTGACAATTGGCGGGGATGATTACATCGTCAAACCTTTCACAGCCAGCGAACTGATTGCAAGAATTCAAGCGGTTTTAAGAAGAACTGGAATGAACAAGCAGCAGTTTCTCGAACGGGGAGTTATTAAGCTGGATGAAGCTTCCCGCAAAGTTTATGTCAACAATCAAAAAGTTACTTTAACATTAAAGGAATTTGATTTGCTTCAGCTTTTTATGAAAAATCCGAACACCGTTTTTTCCCGAGAACAATTATTGGAAAAGATTTGGGAAATGGATTACGATGGCGGCACAAGAACGGTGGATACTCATATCAAAACATTGCGGCTAAAATTGAGGAAAATTTCAAAGGAGGCAAGCGACTATATCCAAACCGTATGGGGGATTGGTTATCGCTTTGATCAAGTATGAGAAAGCTTTCAACCAAGATTTGGATTTTAATTATTGCATACTTAGTGTTGACCATTGCCTTTATGTATATTTTCGCCGATTTTCTCTATGAAAAATTTTATGTAGAAGATACGAAAAGCGAAATGGTTGAGATTGGCGAAAACCTCCAATCCATGTATACAGGGGGAAAAGTAACAGATACCTTTGTAGAAAAGGTGGAGGAGTTTAATCGACATGCCAATTATGATGTATTTGCCGTCCGCAACCCGCGGGAATTGAGTGCTTGCGTCCCTTTTGAAATTGATTACAATACTTTGATTGGTCCAAATGAACGGCGGATTTTATTGAAAGGAGAAACTGTTACAAAAATCGGCTATGAAGAGCGGTTTAATCGGGAAGTTGTATCGGTGATTTTGCCGCTATTGGATCAAAACCGATTGGAAGGAATTATCTATATTTATTATCCTTTAGCAAAAATTACTGAATTAGCTAAAACAGAAGTGGCTATATTTATAGGTGGAGGGATGATTTTTGCTCTTCTCATCGCCATTTTGGTTCATCAAAGTTTAAAGCGGCTCATGCGTCCTTTAAACGAGCTGCAAACGGCAGTTGAAAAAATGACGGAAGGGGATTACAGCACAAGGGTAAAGGTGGCTTCCAAAGATGAGATTGGCATGCTCTCAGAAGCCTTTAACCATATGGCAGAGGCAATTCAGCAGGAAGATGAAAAACAAAAAGCGTTTTTAGCAACCGTTTCCCATGAACTGCGCACGCCGATTAGCTACATTAAAGGCTACAGCGAAGCTATTCAAAATCAACTTCTTGAAGGAAAAGAGCGGGAAGAAGCATTGGAGCTGATTCTTCGTGAAGCGATTCGCATGGAACGGATGACGAATGAATTGCTGCAGCTTGTCCGAAAAGAGCAAGAAGAAATTGAAATGTTGCCGATTGTCCTTTCAGAAACCATTCGAGAATCCGTGAAGCTCCTTGAGGGACAAGCAAAAGAAAAAAATATTCGCATGATGCAAAAGTTGGATGAAAATATCATCGTTCAAGGAGATGAAGAGAAGCTTAAACAAATTTTCATTAATGTGATTGAAAATGCGATTCGCTACTCCAATGATAACTCGCAAGTAACCATTCTTTGTTATGAATCAGACCACCGCGCTATCGTGGAGATTCAAGATGAAGGAATTGGCATACCTGAAGAAGACCTCCCTCGTGTGACCGAACGATTTTATCGGGTTAATAAAGCAAGAAGCCGAGCTGACGGTGGAGCTGGTTTGGGACTTTCTATTGTGAAACAGTTAGTGAAACAGCATGATGGGACCCTTTCCATCAAAAGTGCTTTAGGTGAGGGAACACTTGTAACAATTTCATTACCAATAATGGAGGAAGATTGACATGAAAAAATGGATGATTGCTATACTGGCTGTACCTATGCTATTAGTTGGATGCAATTCTGACGATAAAGAACCAAAAGTGGATACAAATGATGAACCTGTTGATGTTTCTGCTTTGGAAGTGAATGTTGAGATATTGACGCCGGATGAAGTGAAAGTAGGGGAGCCGGTGGAACTCGCTGCCCATGTGACACAAAACAATGAAGATGTGGAAGATGCGGATTCTGTAGAATTTGAAGTTTGGGAATCCGGTTTGCGCGAACAAGGTTCCATGATTAAAGCGGAACATGCGGGAGATGGCGTATATAAAGCAGAATTTACATTTAATCATGATGGGGTGTATTATATGTATGCCCATACAACAGCAAGGGGTTTGCATGTAATGCCGAAAAAACAAATTATTGCAGGTAGTCCGGATATGAGCAAAGTGATTCCGGAAGAAGATACATCGAAATAAGACACAGCACAAATGCAGCATGAACTTCAAGATCATCATGATTCCACTGAAGATTCTCATGGGAGCCATTGATGCAGAGTAGTACAAAAAAATCCTCAAAGTTTCGGACTTTGAGGATTTTTTTTGTAAACGATTTGATGAACGGTAAGTTAAGCGATTTAATAGTAAGTTCATTTCATAGGTTGTAAGCGGTTGCGATGCTCTTAGTGTGAGCTGCATTTTTCGCAAGTGTTTGTGTAGCATTCACTTTGTTCTTCTATTTTTTCACCGCATTTAACGCAAATTTTATCTGGCAAATTTTTGAAGAACTCAACGATATTTTCTAACATGTGGGGACCTCCTTGCAGATTAACTGTTTTATAATACCTCTTTGTATTTGTAATTGTATTATAACAGTTTTGATTCGTCAATAAGGAATTTGCCTATTTTAAAAAGTAACTGTGACACTTTTGTGAAGAGCCATGAAAAATTTGGCTAATAAGAAAGTTGAAAGGGGCGTATATATGACCGCTGTTCTATTTTTGATAAAATAAAGTTAGATGTACCGATAGGGGGGAAGAAATTTGGAAAGTACGCGAATTTATATCATTGAGGATGACTATAAAATCGCTTCTCTGCTTGCTGAAACATTGAAAAAATATCAATATGAAGTGGAAATCGTAAAAAATTTTGATGAAATTATTGAGGAATGCTTGGCTTTTTCACCGCATTTAATCTTGCTTGATATAAACTTGCCTTCTTATGATGGATATTATTGGTGCAGACAATTGAGGCAATATACAAAGTGTCCGATTATTTTTATTTCTGCCCGTTCCGGCGAGATGGACCAAGTATTTGCGTTGGAAAATGGCGGCGATGATTTTATTACAAAACCATTCAATTATGAAATTGTGCTCGCCAAAATTAAGAGTCATTTAAGAAGATCCTATGGAGAATATTCAACAAGACAGGAAGAAAGAACAGTCCAGCTGGGGCAATTGACTCTCTATTTGGAGCGAATGGAAATGCATGTGCGAAACGTGGAAATCCCTCTGCAAAAAAAGGAATGCGCCATTTTAAACTTGCTCATGCGGGAGTCGCCGAAAGTGGTATCCCGGGAAAAATTGCTTGAAGAGCTATGGGATGACCAAGCCTTTGTGGATGAAAACACATTGAATGTAAACATGACCCGCGTTCGGAAAAAACTTGCGGAGTACGGTGTTCAATCAGTGATCGAAACGGTCCGCGGCGCCGGTTATCGATTTGTTTTACATTCGGAGGAAAAATAGTATGGGATTAAAACTATTTTTGAAGGAGAACATATCCTTTATCATATTCGAGCTGTTCGTCGTTCTTTTTATTTTGTCTTTGTACTGGCTGGATGGGTTTCGAAACGTGGATACAGCCATCTATTCCATCGTAATCAGTATGGTGCTTATTTTTTCTTTTCTAGCTATTCGATATGTATTCCGGAAAAATTTTCTTAATAGAATTTCCAATTTGCCAAACTCGATGGACGATGCCCTTCAAAAAAATGCAAAAACACCGGAGCATCTTCAAATGGAGGCTTATTTGCAGGAATTGTACCGGCACTATCAAAATGAAGTGCAAAACCTTTATGTGAAACAAAATCGGCAGGAAAAGTTTCTAAATCAATGGATTCACCAAATGAAAACGCCTATTTCTGTTATAGAACTGCTGCTGCAGGAAGAGGAATTGGATCGGTCGAGCATTCAAGAAGAAGTGGACCGGTTAAAACGGGGCATTGAAATGGTATTAATGAGCGCACGACTTGAAAAGTTTGAAGAGGATATGCAGATAGATGAGGTGAATTTAAAAGAAATTGTCACGGCAACAATCAATGACAATAAACGTTTATTTATTACAAATCATGTCTTTCCGGTGATTAATATCGACCAGACTATAACTGTGACAACCGATTCAAAATGGTTGAAATTTATGCTTGGTCAATTTATAACAAATGCCGTGAAATATACCTTCAAGCCAAATAAAAAAGTGAAAATTTTTGTAGAAAAAGATGAAGGAAAAACGGTTTTATTTGTGCAAGATGAAGGAATCGGCATTCCCAAATCCGATTTATCCCGCGTGACAAAGCCGTTCTTTACAGGGGAAAATGGCCGAAGAACAGGAGAGTCTACCGGTATGGGTTTATTCTTGGCGAAAGAAATTTGCGAGAAGTTGGGCCATGAATTAGTGATTGAATCGGAAGTTGGAAAAGGAACAACGGTAAAAGTTGTATTCTAAGTATGAATTGAGGGAATTATATGCCAATATTGCAAGTCATCGATGTAACAAAAGTATATGAAGGAAAAGTGACGCACCGGGCATTGAACCAATTAAGTTTTGAAGTGGAAAAGGGAGAATTTTTGGCGGTTATGGGTCCTAGCGGAAGCGGGAAAACTACCCTGCTTAACATCATTTCCACCATCGATAAACCAACATCTGGGGAGATTATTTTTAACGGAACAAAGCCACATTTATTTAATAAAACAGAACTCGCCTATTTCAGGAGGAGAGAATTAGGCTTCATCTTTCAGGATTTTAATTTGCTTCCGATGTTGACGGTGGAAGAAAATATAGTATTGCCGCTGACCCTGGACAACCAGCCTGTTTCATTAATGAAAGAGCGGGTAATTGAACTGACGGAAAAGTTAGGCTTATCAAGCGTTTTAAATAAAAGGCCAGATGAATTATCCGGCGGTCAAGCGCAAAGGGTGGCCATCGCCCGCGCCCTTATCCATGAGCCTGCCATCATTTTAGCCGATGAACCGACAGGAAATCTGGACTCTCATAATTCAAGGGAAGTGCTTGAATTGTTAAGCAAAATAAACAAAGAAAGAAACGCAACAATTATTATGGTGACCCATGACCCAATTGCAGCCAGCTTCTGCGACCGGGTGCTTTTTATCAAAGATGGCGAATATTTTAATGAAATTTATCGGGATGACCGCAGGCAAACCTTTTTCCAACGAATATTAAACGTGTTGAGCTTGTTGGGGGGAAGAGTCGGTGACCTTTCATCAATTCGCTTACCGTAATGTGTTTCGGAATTTCCGGATTTACGCGGCTTTCTTTATGGCCAGCTTTTTTTCCGTGTTCGTATTTTTCATCTATTCAATGTTGATGTTTCATCCGGAAATCGAAAACGGGTATTTAGGAAAAGTGCCGATTGGCGGGATGGTCTTTGCTGAAATGATTTTAGTGCTGTTTTCATGGTTTTTTATTTTTTATTCCATGAAAGCTTTTTTAGAATCGAGGGCGAAGGAATTTGCGATTCTGCTTCATTTAGGGATGGAGAAGCGGCAGCTCAGCAAGCTCATCTTTTTGGAGACCATTATCATCGGAAGTCTTTCAATTGCTTGTGGCATTCTTTTTGGATACGCCTTTACGAAATTTTTCTTTATGATTGTCAGGGAAATTTTAATGTTGGAAGAGCTGCCGTTGTATTTTCAATGGGAACCTTTTATTTTGACGATTGCTGTCTATTTCAGCGCCTTTGTGATCATTTCGATCATCAGCGTCAACTTTTCTCCTGAAAGAAAAATTATTGATTTATTAAGATGGTATCAATATCCTCATATGAACGGCCGCTTTTCAAAAAAGAGAGCGGTTTTGTCCATCATTTTATTAGTGGTGGCCTATCTTTTGTCGTTGCTTACGAACCGGGTGAACTTTTATCTATTTGTTGTATTATTGCCCCTTCTCATTACCATTGGCACATATCTTTTCTTTACAGATACAGTCCAATGGATTGTGGAGGCAATAAAAAGCAGAAAAAATTTTTATTGGAAAAAATCAAGTATGCTGTCCATTGCCGAGCAAACGTTTATTTTGAAAAATAACGGAAAAATGTATTTTGTTGTTACGATGGTTTCGGCAGCTGCTTTTTTATGCATCGGCTTGCTTGCAGCCTTGTCATCCTATACATCTCAATATGACAAATTAAATCCATTGGGGTTGATTTATAAAGGGCATATTGATAATCCCTATGAGAAAGAGCATATTTCATCCATTGTCAATGAATTGGAAGAGAAAGGGCTTTCCTATCATTTCACCCGCTTCGAAGTAAAAAAACAAACCTCTTCTTATACGAATTACGAAGTGGAAGTGTTTCGGGAATCGGATATAAACAGTTTGCTGTTTTCTTATGGCTATCCGATGGTGCAGTTGGACAGCGGTGAAGGGATGTTTATTCCTTACTCAGAAGAATCAATTAAAAAGCTTTCAAAAAGAACTGTGCATACGGTATTAAAAGAAAATAATGTGCCCATTACGATTGATGAAGTGTATCCAAAATTGATTTTCCCAAGTTCCATTGTCAGCCCGAACGCCATCATTATTAGCGATGAAGATTTTGTACAATTAAAAAATCCGTATAGCGGCTATCCTGAAGTGGAGCCGGCGTATCATTTATTTGCTTTTGATATTCCTCAATGGCTTGAGGCGCAGGATGTAGGAGTGCCGATTTATCAGCAGGTGCAAAAAGAATACGAAAAAAATCAGTATGAATTGCCTTTTTATTTTGAAAACGCTGGGTTGAATTATTCCTATGTATTGTCAATGTATTCTCTATTTACGTTGGTAGGGCTTTTAGTAGCGGCAGTATTTTTGCTGGCGGCCGGCAGCTTTATTTACTTTAAAATTCATACAAACTTGGATGCAGAAAAAAGGAAATTTGATGTATTGAAACGGATGGGGATTGCTGACAGCGAAATAAAGGGGCTTGTGACAAATCAATTATTCCCTCAGTTTTTCTTGCCGTGGGGGGTGGCGATGGTTCATAGTTTATTTGCCTTTTTGGCTTTGCAAAATTTGCTGAAAGATATTGCTAATATTTCAATTGTAAAGGAAATTGTATTTGCATTTTCTTTCTTGATTTTAATTCAGATCATTTATTTTTATTTAATTCGATGGCGGTTTATTGCCCACGTAAAAAATTAAGATTTAGAAAATGCAGCTAGAAAATTCAGTTTCAATCCTTGTTCCAGGAAAAAGTGACAGAATAAAAGGAAAGCAGTACAATGATTTGTAGTATAAAAGATTGGAAAAGAGGGAAGCTCGATGAAAAAAATGAATGTGGAAAGTTTTAATTTAGACCATACAAAGGTGAGCGCGCCTTATGTTCGTTTAGCCGGCGTGAAAGAAGGACAAAATGGCGATGTGGTGCGCAAATACGATATCCGCTTTAAACAGCCGAATAAAGAACATATGGAAATGCCAGCTTTGCATTCCCTTGAGCATTTAATGGCTGAACATATCCGCAACTACACAGACCATGTGGTGGATTTAAGTCCAATGGGATGCCAAACTGGATTTTACCTCACCATGATTAACCACGAAGATTATGAGGAAGTATTGGATATTTTAGAAAAAACCCTTCGTGATGTATTGAATGCGACGGAAGTTCCTGCATGTAATGAAGTGCAGTGCGGCTGGGCGGCAAATCACAGCTTAGAAGGGGCAAAACAATTGGCAAAAGAAATGCTAGAAAAACGCAATGAATGGTCCATCGTGTTTAAAGAAGAATAAATTAATTTGTACAGAGGCTTGGACATAAACCAAAAATGATAGGGGCAGCTGAGAGAGTTTTGATAAAAAATTGATATAACTAGAAATTGATTGGAGTGACGGGGCGAGTTCCTGTCGCGCACGCTTAGTCGCAAAGCAAAGCTTTCCTGCGACGAGCCCTCTCGATACCACGAGGAGCGAAGGAATGACTCAGAGGGGGCTCGTTCCGGGCCCGCGGAAAGCGTCCCCGGAACGGAAATCAATTTTTAATACATATCAAAAAAACATCATTTTCTCTTTGGAGAAAGTGATGTTTTTTTAGATTTGTCCAAACCTCTTTTTTTAATATGACAAATATTCTTCATATTTATGAGGTTTTTCTATGAATTGGATTAGATATTATAGTAATAGGTACAAATTTTTTCAAAAGTGTTTGTCGGGCGGCAACCAATTTTTAATCGAAAGGAAGAAGTGGTTGCTTATAAATTTTTCGAAGAACCGCAAATTATTAAATCATCAGATGTTCCAATGAATACAAAAGAAAAAACATCGCCGAAACCATTGAACAAAATGTTGCTTTAATCTATAAATTGCTTAGGTTAATAAACAATCTTTCAAGGAAAAAAAATAAAAGTGCACTCCATTGAGCAGGCCATCATGGAATTGGGAATAATGGAACTGCGCAAATACTTATATTTATTAGCTTTGCATGAAGGGCGTTTGGAAGAGCCGACAGATGTTGAAATTGAATTAACGAGAGCTTCCCTAATAAGAGGAAAAATATGTGAACTTCTTTCCAGAAAAAAGAAAAAGGAAAATTATGCTGAATATTATTTAGCCGGAATGTTTTCGTTAATTGATGCCATTTTGCAAAAAACAATTAATGAAATGGTCGCAGAACTTCCACGATTTGCGGCAAGAATACGGAAATGACGGATTATTTGCAGTTGAGTATCGCCCTTTCAAAATTGGATATTCATTTAGCCACAAGCATTGCAAAGAGATTAGGATTCGAAACAAAGGATTTAGTCGAGATTTACAAACCAGCATTAGATGATTCAAAAAAATCATTTTGAATAAATACATAGTCACAATCACCGCATGAATAGGATGAAAAGAGTTATCCATAATATTCATTACTGAACCTTCGTAATCAATGCAGAATTATATTAAAAAAACTTATTCGGATTGTGACAGAATTTCACAAAGAATTCACAAATCTGAAACAATTGTTGAAATCGTTGAAACGCTTGACTTTTAACGGTTTTTCTAAGCATTGGATAAAGGGCCAAATGTTTTTTTATCCATCAATTTTGTTATAATGAATTTGTATTATACAATTTTTATTAATTTTTTTGGAGGGGTTCAAAAAATGAAAAAAGCTTGGTTAGCATTACTTTTTGGAACTGCCCTTGTTCTTGGCGCTTGCGGCGGTGGCGACGATACTAGCGACGAAGGTTCAAACGACAGCACTACAACAACTACTGAAGAAACAACAACTGATAGTGGTGCAGATACTGCGAAAGGTGAAGAACTTGTAAAGAAAAACTGTACTTCTTGCCATGGCGGCAACTTAGAGGGAATGGGCAATACTCCTGCGCTATCTGACGTTGGGTCAAGACTTTCTGAAGAAGAAATTTTAGATGTTATTGTAAACGGTCGAAATGCAATGCCTCCAGGTTTGCTTACTGGCGATGATGCAAAAGCTGCTGCTGCATGGTTAGCACAACAAAAATAATGAAGAAATAAAAGCGTTTACATTAGGAAATTTTAGGAGACGTATAAGCACGTCTCCTTTTTTCTTTTGGCGAAGTATACTATAATGCTAAAATAAAACCATATGAGAAAAAAGGTGGGAGAGTGAATGGCACAAGTTACAACAAAAGATGTAATGGAAAAATTTGAACTAAAGCTTGTCAGCGGTCATGAAGGCATCGGTCGTCATATCACAACAAGCGATATTTCAAGACCAGGTTTAGAAATGGCAGGCTATTTTACCCATTATCCTGCTGACCGGGTACAGCTCATTGGCAGAACCGAATTATCCTTTTTTGAAATGCTCCCTCCGGATTTAAAAAAAGAACGAATGATAAAATTATGTTCACAGGATACACCGGCGATTATTATCTCAAGAAATATGGAAGTGCCGCAGGAATTGATTGAAGCTTCCAATCAAAATAATGTACCTGTTCTTGTTACGTCCATGAAAACAACAAGATTTTCCAGCAGGCTGACAAACTATTTGGAAAGTAAACTTGCACCATCAACGGCGATTCATGGCGTATTAGTCGATGTTTACGGAATTGGGGTTTTAATTATTGGCAAAAGCGGTGTAGGAAAAAGTGAGACCGCTTTGGAATTAATTAAGAAAGGACATCGGCTCGTTGCGGATGATTGTGTAGAAATTCGTCAGGAAGCGGAGAATTTGCTTATTGGAAGTCCGCCGCCATTACTTGAGCATTTATTGGAAATTCGAGGAATTGGCATCATTAATATTATGACGCTCTTTGGGGCAAGTGCGGTTCGTCCTTATAAGCGCATTACATTAATTGTAGAGCTGGAAACTTGGGATCCAAATAAGACATACGACCGTTTAGGGTTGGATGAAGAAAAAATGAAAATTATTGATACGGAAATTACAAAATTAACAATTCCAGTGCGCCCTGGACGAAATGTTTCCGTTATTATTGAAGTAGCAGCAATGAACTATCGTTTGAAGAAAATCGGCATTAATCCTGCTCTTGAGTTTTCAAGAAGATTGGACGAGGTTATTGCCATGCACGATGACTTGGATGAATATGAATGATAAAAGATGATATTGAGAGGAGTTCCTATGAATACGATTTTGTTAACAATTGATCCTGTTGCCTTCAGTATTGGTCCACTGACTGTCCGATGGTACGGCATTATCATCGTCACAGGCATTATCATCGGTTATTTAGTAGCCAATGCGGAAGGAAAAAAACGAGGGTTGCCTGAAGATTTTTTTGGTGATTTATTATTGTGGGCAGTGCCGATTGCCATTATCAGCGCACGGCTATATTATGTTATGATGAAATGGGACTATTACGGAGCTAATCCAGGGAAAATCATAGAAATATGGAATGGCGGCATTGCTATTCATGGTGCGTTGATTGGGGCCATTACAACCGCATATGTTTTCTGCCGTGTAAAAAAAGTAAGCTTTTTAAAAGTAGCGGACATTGCCGCTCCTAGCATCTTGATCGGCCAAATCATCGGGCGCTGGGGCAACTTTATGAACCAAGAAGCCTTTGGAGGTCCCGTATCCCGAGATTTTCTGGAAAGCTTATTTTTGCCGGATTGGCTCATTGAACAAATGTACATTCATGATTTAGGCACATATGTTCATCCAACATTTTTATATGAATCGACATGGAATTTAGTAGGGCTAATTATTTTGCTTTTATTTAGAAAAGCCAATTTGCATCGAGGGGAAATATTCTTTTCATACCTAATTTGGTATTCAATAGGCCGATTCTTTATTGAATCCATGAGAACTGACAGCCTATATTTAATTGGAGATTTGCGCTCTGCTCAAGTGATGTCAGTGACGCTCATTATCATCGGTTTCGTTTCAATTTTCTATCGCCGATGGAAAGTTCGTCCTGTTATTCGTTATTATGATGAATAGAAAGAGAAAGGAAAATGAGAAATGTCTACGTTAAAAAAGGGGTTAATTGCAGGTGGAAAAACTGCTTGGTCTTTAAGTAAAGTCATTTTTCCAATTACATTTATTGTCACAATATTACAATTTACACCAATCTTACCTTGGCTCATCGATTTAATTGAACCATTAATGGGGATACTTGGATTAAGCGGGGAAGCTGCAATCCCCCTTGTACTTGGGAATTTTTTGAATTTATATGCAGCCATTGCAGGGATTTTGTCCTTAGAACTTACTGTGAAAGAAGTATTTATACTAGCTGTGATGCTATCCTTTGCCCACAATATGTTTGTTGAAACGGGAGTCGCTTTAAAAGTGGGAGTTAAACTTTGGGTGGTACTTGCGGTAAGATTCGGACTTGCAATTGTTTCAGCCCTTGTTATTCGTTTTCTTTGGAACGGCGGCGATGAAATTGCCAAATACGGTTTAGTTCCTACACAAACACCTGATCCAAACGGTTGGGGCGAAATATTGTTGCTTGGACTCGAAAAAGCAGGCTATGGGATTTTACAATTATTAATTATTGTGATTCCGTTAATGATTATCGTGCAATATTTGCGCGACTATCATTATTTAGATAAATTGTCGAATGTTTTATCTCCTGTAACGAAAGTAATCGGCGTCAAACCAAATGCTGCAATGACTTTAGTGGCTGGCTTAGTCATTGGGCTCGCTTATGGAGCAGGAGTGATGATTCAATCTGTTAAAGAAGATGGCGTGAGCAAAAAAGATGCTACATTATGCTTCATCTTTTTAGTTGCATGCCACGCAGTCGTTGAAGATACGCTCATCTTTGCACCACTCGGAGTTCCAATTTTATATTTATTATTAATCCGTTTAGTGACGGCATTTGTCTTAACGATAATTGTTGCATTTATTTGGAATAAAGCAGAAGTGAAGGCGTTAAATAGGGAAGTGGTACGAACAGAATGAAGGCATTATTATTTGATTTCGATGGAACGTTATTAAACACTAATGAATTAATCATCCGCACATTTATGCATGTATTAAACGACAGATTTCCCGGGCAATATTCGCCACAAGATTGCATCAAATTCATTGGTCCGTCATTAAAAGAGACATTCGAACAGATAGCACCAAATGAAGTTGATGAATTAATCGCGAAATATCGCCAATGGAACCATGCTTATCACGATCAGTATGTGAAAGAATTTGATGGTGTCAATGAAACTTTAGAACAGTTGAAGCGCCAAGGACATAAATTGGCCATCGTTTCCACGAAAAAACGGGAAACCATTGAGCGAGGGCTTAAATTTATGAAGGCGGAACAGTATTTTGACTTTTGGATTGGATTGGAAGATGTGAGAAAAGTGAAACCGGATCCGGAACCAGTGTTGTTGGCGCTGGAACGTCTAAAAATGCGGAAAGAAGACGCTTTAATGATTGGTGATAATTACCACGATATATTGGCGGGAAAAAATGCAGGCGTCAAAACAGCCGGCGTTGCTTGGTCCATAAAAGGAGAAGACTATTTGAGGCAATTCCAGCCGGATTATATGCTGCATCATATATCCGATTTATTGACAATCGTGAAGGGGTTGTAATATGCGGAGAACTGAAAGATACCAAGTTCAAGGAGGCGCCAACTCTTTATGGCATATTTATAAAACCGTTTCCTTTTGGAAAGTTGTGAAATGCTTTATTTTTATTCAAATCGGCAGAATTACACCATTTATGGGACTAAAAAATTGGATTTACCGCACCTTTTTAAAAATGAAAATAGGGAAGAAGACTTCTCTCGCATTAATGGTTATGCCGGATACGATGTTTCCTGAGCGCATTTCCATCGGCGATAATACGATTATCGGCTATAACACAACCATTTTGGCTCATGAATATTTGATTGATGAGTATCGTTTAGGTGATGTGAAAATTGGAAATGAAGTCATGATAGGAGCAAATTCCACCATTTTGCCTGGTGTAGAAATCGGCGATGGAGCCATTGTTTCCGCAGCCACTTTAGTGAATAAAGATGTTCCGGCTGGAGCAATGGTTGGGGGAAACCCAATGCGCATCATCTATACCGCGGAAGAAATGGCAGAACGCAAAAAGAAGAGAAATGGGGCTGTTTAGAAAGGAGAGCTTTCTACACAGCCTTTCTTTGTAAAGTTTTCTAGAGAATTGGGAATTCACCACAAGAGAAGAGAAAATTTTCCTAATTCAGCCATTTATGAATTGACTATTTTTCAATAGTTCGATACAATGCTTTCATATACTAACTCTCTAACTCTCTAATACTCTAATATACTAAAGTGAAATAGGAAGTGTGGTCTATGTCATCGATTAAAAAATTTGAAAAACCCCTTGGAATGAGAGATACATTCCCTCGGATATATGAAAAAATGGAGAGGGCAAGGCAAATCGGCCGAAAAGTCTTTCGTTCAAGGGGATTTGATTTTATCGAAACGCCGACATTGGAATATTACGATACGGTAGGCAAGGCATCAGCTATATCTGATTCATTTTTATTTAAATTAGTCGACAGCCAAGGAAACACCCTTGTCCTTCGCCCGGATATGACAACGCCAATTACACGGGTCGCCACTTCGAAATTATTGAAGGAAAAAATTCCTCTTCGGCTCGCCTATTTCGCGAATGTGTTTCGCGCACAGCAAATGGAAGGAGGAAGACCGGCTGAGTTCGGTCAAATGGGCGTTGAAATTATTGGAGATAAAACGATTTTTGCTGATGCAGAAGTGCTCATTACAGCCATTCAATTAATAAAAGAGTTTGGCATTGAGTCGTTTAAATTAACCATCGGGCATGCAGGAGTATTGCATGATATTTTAAATGATTATACTGACAACAAAGATCAGCGGGAAACGTTGCGAAATTTGCTTGTGGAACGCAATTATGTTGGCTTTGAAGAAGCGGTGCATGAATTTGACTTGCCGATTACAAAAGCCAACGCACTTTTAGAATTTATTAATGAAGCAACAAATTTAACTTCCATTGAAGATATGGAAAAATATGTACGGAAAAACGATGGGATTGAATATATGAAGCAGCTTTCAAAATTGCTTGATGCGTATAATCTCACGCAGTATGTGTCGTTCGATTTCACCCTTTCAAGCCATATGAGCTATTACACGGGCATGCTGTTTGAAATTTTTGCATCAGGCAGCGGTTTCCCACTAGGAAATGGCGGACGCTACGATGGGCTTTTGCATTTGTTTGGAAGCGATGCAGGAGCAACCGGATTTAGCATTCGCATTGACCGGCTTCTTGAAGTATTGCCGAAAGAAGAAATTGAAGAAGAAACAATTTGCATCTTGTTTGATGATGAAGATTTCATTAAAGCATTGGACCTTGCAACTGCATTGAGAGAACAAGGGGCGCGGGTAACGGTCCAATCAAAAAAAGGATTAATCAATCGGGAAGCATTTACGAAACAGTTTAGTCGGGTTGTTGATTTAAGCCAGGAGGAAACACAATGAGTACTGAATTAACAATTGCTATGCCGAAAGGGCGAATTTTTGAAGAAGCCTATCAAATGTTGATTGAATCTGGGTTTAAATTGCCTGAAGAAGTAGAAATGTCCAGAAAATTAATGATTGAAATTCCGGAAGAAAACATCCGCTTTATTTTAGCCAAACCGATGGACGTTCCGGTGTATGTGGAGCATGGAGTTGCCGATATAGGCATTGCTGGAAAAGATGTATTAATGGAACAGCAGCGCAATGTCCATGAACTGTTGGATTTAAAAATCAGCAAATGCCATATTGCTTCTGCTGGACTTCCAAATACGGAAATGGATGAAATTGCGCCGCGGATTGCCACAAAATATCCGAATATTGCGATGAATTATTATAAAGGCATTGGTGAGCAAGTAGAGATTATTGAATTAAATGGTTCCATAGAACTTGCGCCGATGATTGGGCTTGCAGACCGCATTGTGGACATCGTTTCAACGGGAAGAACGTTAAGGGAAAATGGGTTGGTAGAATATGAACATATTGCCGATGTATCTTCCCGATTAATTGCAAACCCAGTGAGTTATCGAATGAAAAATGAACGCATTCAAGAAATCGTATCCCGATTAAAGAAAATTGTGAAGTAAAGGGAAGGTTGCCAAATGAAGATTTCGAAACTATCCAAAAATATTTCATTAAAAAGAGAGTTAGAGAGCGGGAATGAGGAGCAGCTAAAAACGGTAAGACAAGTCATTAGAGATGTTCGCGAACATGGAGATGAGGCCATTCGAAAATATACGGAAATGTGGGATAAGGTTGTGCTTTCTGATTTTCGTGTAAGCGAAGAGGAAATTCAGGAAGCCCTTCAACATTTCGATCCGCAATTGAAAAAGGACTTGGAAGAAGCGGCAAACAATATTCGAAAATATCATGAAGCCCAAAAACGGGAAGGATATACATTGGCTTTAGGGGACGGTTCCTATCTTGCACAGCGAATCATTCCATTGGATTCAGTAGGTTTATACGTGCCAGGAGGTTCTGCTGCTTATCCTTCCTCTGTATTAATGAACGTGATTCCTGCGCAAGTGGCGGGAGTAAAACGCATCGTCATTACATCCCCTTGCGGAAAAGATGGAAAACTTCCTCCTGCTGTGTTAGTGTGTGCGAACATTTTAGGGGTGAATGAAATTTATAAAATAGGCGGCGCCCAAGCCATTGCAGCGCTTGCTTACGGAACGGAATCCATCGCCCCTGTGGATAAAATAACAGGTCCAGGAAACATCTTTGTAGCCCTTGCTAAACGAGAAGTGTTTGGACAAGTTGCCATTGATATGATTGCTGGGCCTAGCGAAATTTGCATTATTGCGGATGACTCAGCTTATCCGGATGAAATCGCATCGGATTTGCTAAGCCAGGCGGAACATGACATGCGGGCTTGCGCCATTTTAATTACAACTAGTGAAAAATTGGCGACTGCCGTTAGTGCACAAGTGGAAGAGCAGTTGAGAAAGCTTCCTCGCGAACAGATTGCAAGAGCCTCTATTGAAAATTTCGGCCATATTTATATTGCTGAATCAATGGAACAGGCAGTGGAAGCAGTCAATACTCTTGCGCCAGAACACTTGGAAATTGTAACGGAAAATGCGGAAGAAGTGAGCGCTAGTATCCGCCATGCAGGAGCAATCTTCCTTGGCCGATACAGTTCAGAACCAGTAGGAGATTACTTTGCAGGACCGAACCATGTACTCCCTACAAACAGCACTGCGCGTTTTGCCAGCGGATTAAATGTTGATGATTTTATTAAAAAGACAAACATCATTTACTACTCAGAAAAAACTTGGGAAGAAAACGCACCGAAAATTGCACGGCTTGCCCGTATGGAAGGTTTGGAAGCCCATGCTAGAGCCGTTGAATCGCGGGGTTGGAAGAAAGGAGAATAAGGATGACGGAGAAAAAACGCTTTGCCCAAATTGAACGGACAACAAAAGAAACCCAAATCAAAGTGGAATTTTATTTGGATGGAGAAGGTAAGGCAGAAGTTAACACAGGTGTTCCTTTTATGGACCATATGCTGGATTTATTTATGAAGCATGGGTTGTTTGATGGCAAGATTGTGGCAAATGGAGATACCCATATTGATGACCACCATACAACGGAAGACCTCGGCATTGTTTTAGGACAAGCAGTGAAAGAAGCTCTTGGGGATAAACGGGGCATCCGACGCTATGGAAACGCCTTTGTGCCAATGGATGATGCTTTAGCGCAAGTGGTGGTGGATTGCTCTAACCGCCCTCATTTAGAATATCGCGTGACACCTGAACTGAAGCCAAAAGTAGGAACATTTGATACTGAGCTAGTGCATGAATTTTTATGGAAGTTTGCTTTAGAAGCGCGGATGAATGTGCATGTGATAGTTCCTTATGGCCACAATACGCATCATATCATCGAAGCTATTTTTAAAGCCCTTGCCCGCGCGATTGATGATGCCGTACAAATCGATCCTCGGGTTAAAGGAGTACCTTCAACGAAAGGACTGCTTGCATGAAAATTGGAGTCATTGATTATGGAATGGGAAATTTATTCAGCGTGACGCAAGCGTTAAAAAAGTTGCATGTTGAAGTGATCGTCTCTTCCAAACCGGAAGAATTGGGTGAAGCAGATGCGCTCATTTTGCCTGGGGTTGGCGCTTTTCCGGATGCTATGAAACGATTGCAGGAAACCGGATTGGATGAGTTTATCCGCAGCGAGGTCGAAAATAATAAGCCCCTCCTTGGCATTTGTTTAGGGATGCAGCTATTGTTTGAAGAAAGTGAAGAAGTGGCGCCGACAAAAGGATTTGGTTTTTTTGAAGGGAACGTAGTCCGATTCTCCGGCATTTCAGAGAAGGGCGAAAAATACCGTGTTCCTCATATGGGGTGGAATTCATTAGCCTTTCATTCCATACCAGAATGGTTGAAAGGGGAAGAGTTGCCGGAAGATAAATTTGTATATTTTGTCCATTCTTATTATGCAGATACGGCTTCTTCCCAAGTAGTGGCAACAGCTGATTATTTTGGCGTGCAAGTTCCTGGAATCGTGCAGCAATGCAATGTTTGCGGCATGCAGTTCCATCCTGAAAAGTCAGGGGAATTTGGCGTGTATTTATTGAAAAAGTGGCTGCAAGGGGTGAAATAAATGTTAACAAAACGAATCATACCTTGTTTAGATGTAAAAGAAGGCAGAGTCGTAAAGGGCATCCAATTTGTAGGCCTTCGGGATGCCGGAGACCCGGTGGAACTTGCCAAATATTACGATGAGCAAAGAGCTGATGAACTAGTCTTTTTGGATATTTCGGCATCCTACGAAGGAAGACAGACAATGATAGATGTGGTGAGAAAAACTGCCTCTGAAATCTCCATTCCTTTTACTGTAGGTGGCGGCATCCGCACATTGGACGATATGAAGCGGATTTTGCGGGCTGGAGCAGATAAAGTATCCGTCAACACTTCTGCCATCGAAAGACCGGAATTAATTAAAGAAGGAGCGGATTTCTTCGGTTCCCAATGCATTGTAGTTGCCATTGATGCCCGATACAGTGATGAAGATGGCACTTGGATGGTTTATACACATGGCGGCCGAAATAAAACGAATTGGACGGCTATAGAATGGGCCAAAAAAGCCGTGGAGCTTGGAGCAGGAGAAATTTTGCTTACCAGCATGAATCAAGATGGAGAAAAATCTGGCTTTGATTTGGCGTTGACCAAAGCTGTAAGAGATGCGGTTACAGTGCCGGTCATCGCAAGCGGCGGAGCAGGAAACAAGGAACATTTCCGGGAAGTGTTGCAAGATGTGGATGCGGATGCAGCCCTTGCAGCATCCATTTTCCACTATAAAGAAACAAGCGTGCTTGAAGTGAAGGCATACTTACGAGAAAAAGGAGTTTGTGTCAGATGATAGATATTGAAAGTTTGAAATTTGATGAAAAGGGTTTAATTCCTGCCGTTGTGCAAGATGCCCGCTCAAAGCAAGTGTTGACGGTTGCTTACATGAATAAAGAATCATTGCAAAAAACCATCGAAACAGGAGAAACTTGGTTTTATTCCCGTTCCCGCAATGAACTTTGGCATAAAGGGGAAACGAGCGGCAATACACAAAAGGTCATTTCCATTACAACCGATTGCGACCAAGATGCCTTAGTGGTGGAAGTAGATCCAGCCGGCCCTGCTTGCCATAATGGAACAACTTCCTGCTTTACTGAAACCGTTGTGGAAAATGGAAAAGTAGGAAGTGTAGGCATTATTCCAGAATTAGTAGAAATCATTAAAAAACGCGAGGAAGAAATGCCTGAAGGTGCGTATACGACTTATTTATTCACAGAAGGAATCGATAAAATCTGCAAAAAAGTCGGTGAAGAAGCTACAGAAGTGGTCATCGGCGCAAAAAACCGCAATCCGGAAGAAGTAAAATGGGAAGCGGCTGATTTAATCTATCACTTGCTTGTACTTTTGCAAGAACAGAAAATCAGCATTTATGACGTATTGGAAGTGCTTGTAGAAAGACATCAGCAAAAACGGGCCAGCACAAAACATACAAAATAATTTCATAAGCATTTCCAATGAAGAATGTTGGAAGTATGTTATAATAGAGAGGAACGTTTTCAAAACGTTCCTTATTTATTGTCTTGGAGGTTCATTTTGGAAAAGAAACATCAGAAAGAAAAAAACAACATTGTTTCGTTCATTCCAGATGGAGAATATTATTTTAACAAAGCGATTAAAGCATTGGAAAAAGACCAAATGGATCGAGCGTACAAATATATGAAAAGAGCAGCGGAATTGAGTCCTGATGATGCTCATGTATTAATGCATTACGGCCTTTTGGAAATGAATTTGCAAAATTTTGAAAAGGCCTATGAGTTGATTCACACTGCTTATTGCATGGAACCAGATGAACCGGAGCATGTATATTATTTAGCGGAAGTATCCGGCTTTTTAGGCTTGATGAACGATGCGAAAAAATATGCTGAAAAATATTTAGAGCTTGATCCGGATGGCTATTATGCATGGGAAGCAAGAGAAATCATTGATTATGTCCATTTTGAGCAAAATACTATTGACGACTTTGATGATGATGATGATTCCTATGAACAATTCATCATGCAGGAAAAAGCTCGTCGATTAATGGAAGATAAACAATTTGATGAAGCCATTGAAGTGTTGGAATATCTGATTGATCAATATCCAGAACTCTGGCCTGCTTATAACAATTTATCTCTAGCTTACTTTTATGTAGGGGACTTGGAACAATCTAAAGCCATCTTGCATCACGTGCTTCGGGAAAATGTCGGAAATTTGCATGCGCTATGTAATCTCACAATCATTGCTTATTATGAAAAAGATGAATCTACCTTAGCGTATTTAGTTGATTTGTTGAAAAAAATACATCCATTTGACTTTGACAATCGTTACAAACTTGGTGCAACATTGGCGCTGATTGGCGAATACGATTTGGCTTATAAATGGTTACATAGCATGACAAAGCGAATGTCGCCGGCAGATTCCGGCTTCTATTTTTGGTTGAGTCAAGCTGCGTATTTCTCAAACCATAGAAAAGAAGCAGATAAAGCGTGGAAAATGTTGGTTCAACTAGACCCATCCAAAGAGGGGATGGAACCATGGAAACATATTAAAAGAAAAGAATCAAACGAATTGCCAACCCTTGACCAAAATCGGGACTATATTATTCAGAAAATCAGCAGCAATTATTCAGCCCATCGAATGTTCGGCTTTTTCTTGCTCAGCAAATCGGCATTTAAGCAAGAAATTATAGCTCATCCGAAATTGATTGATTTGTCGAAATACAATGGATTGGAAAAACTTTGTTTAGCGTATGCATTAAATCATCAATTTGATTTAAATAATAAAGTAGAGAAAAATTTTATTCACCTGATTGCTGTGGCTGAGGAACTTTTCAACAGTATCGAAGCGTTGACCCTTGAAAGGCAGCATCTGTTTCAAATGTGGTTCGTACTCAGCGAGAGAGCTTTTCTGAACGGCTACGAATTTAAAAATGTAAAAGCATTGACCGCTGCAATGGAATATATGTACTATTCAACGGTCAGTTCCAAGCGGGTTACGAAAAAACAATTTGCAGAAAAACACGGAATTTCTGTCAGTACGCTAACAAAATATGTAGAACAATTGCTGGATTTTTTGCCTTTTGGTGAAGAATAGGCAAACTATTTGAAGTTTCTAACTTGTTTGACTACATTTAAAGTAAGTTAGGAGGAATAAAAATGGCAGAAGAAAAAATTTATGATGTCGTGATTATCGGAGCAGGACCAGCAGGTATGACTGCAGCGGTTTATACTTCCCGTGCCAACCTTTCAACTCTTATGTTGGAACGGGGCATTCCTGGCGGGCAAATGGCGAATACAGAAGAAATTGAAAACTACCCAGGATTTGAAACAATTTTAGGTCCGGAATTATCCACAAAAATGTTTGAACATGCAAAAAAATTCGGAGCAGAATATGCCTATGGCGATGTTTCCGAAATAATTGACGGCGAGGACTATAAAATTATCAAAGCTGGTGCAAAGGAATATAAAGCCCATGCCATTATTATCGCTACAGGTGCAGAATACAAAAAATTAGGAGTGCCAGGAGAGAACGAACTCGGCGGACGAGGTGTAAGTTATTGTGCCGTTTGCGATGGGGCATTCTTCAAAGGCAAAGATTTAATTGTAGTCGGCGGTGGAGACTCTGCTGTGGAAGAAGGCGTCTATTTAACACGTTTTGCCAATAAAGTTACAATTGTGCATCGCCGCGATAAATTGCGCGCCCAAAAAATCTTGCAAGACCGTGCCTTTGCCAACGAAAAAATAGACTTTATCTGGAATCACACTGTAAAACAAATCAACGAAAAAGACGGAAAAGTTGGAAGCGTGACGCTTGTTTCAACAGTGGATGGTTCAGAAAAAGAAGTTCCATGCGACGGTGTCTTTGTATATATCGGAATGTCTCCATTAACTGCACCTTTTAAAAAGTTAGGTATTTTAAATGAGCAAGGGTATGTAGTAACAAACGAAAAAATGGAAACATCTGTGAAAGGGATTTTTGCAGCAGGAGATGTGCGTGAAAAAGAGTTGCGTCAAATTGTGACAGCAACAGGTGATGGAAGCATTGCAGCCCAATCAGCACAACAATATGTGGAAGAATTGAAGGAAAAATTAGTAAAGAATGGGTAACGAGAAATTAACTTTATTGTAACTTTTTTTACTATTGAATTGGGGTATAATAATATTAGAATTTAACCCCCCTTTAGTTTGTTTTTAGTTGTTTCCATTTTGGAAACAACTTTTTTTTTCAATAATTATACAAAAGTGCTTCTAATCATAAAATTGAAATTATAGATTGTTTGTAAAAGGATTATTTTGTAACGAAATGACGAGTCAAGGTATAATAATGAGCAGGAGTAACAAAGATTTGAGGTGTCGATTATGCAAAGAATAGCCAACTTATTAGCAATACAAGATGGACAAGTGCTTCTTCTGAAAAAACCGAGAAGAGGATGGTACGTCGCTCCCGGCGGAAAAATGGAGAGCGGTGAATCCATCGTTGAATCTGCAGTAAGAGAATTCCAAGAGGAGACGAATGTTACTCCTAAAAATGCCCATTTAAAAGGGGTTTATACAATTGTTGTTAAAGACGGCGACCAAGTTATTGAAGAATGGATGCTATTCACTTTTGTAGCAACAGGTGTGGAAGGAACACCAGATAAGGAAAATAGAGAAGGTATTTTAGAATGGCGTCCAATCCAAGATCTTCACCACCTTCCAATGGCGGAAGGAGACCGGAAAATCCTGTTGTTTGCTGCATTAAATAAAGGCATTCAATACGGAACATGCATATATACAAAGGATTATGAATTGATAGAGGCCAAATACCAAACTTCGATGGAATTAATCGAAGGAGATGAATCAAATGGATGAAAAAGATGAAAGAGAATATGAACATGAGCTAGTCATCATTACTGGCATGTCTGGTGCAGGAAAAACTGTAGCCATTCAAAGTTTTGAAGATATGGGCTATTATTGTATAGATAATTTGCCTCCTAAATTATTAACCACTTTTTTAGCATTAATGAAACAATCGAAAAAAAGAATTTCCAAAATCGCTGCTGTTATGGATATGCGCGGCGGAGAATTTTTCAATTCCCTCATTGATGCTCTTGACACTTTGGAGAAAGAAAAAAGCGTCAAAACGCGGATCTTATTCTTAGATGCCGATAATGAGACGTTGGTGAGAAGATATAAAGAAACAAGACGGCAGCATCCGTTAGCACCCAGCGGACTTCCTCTTGACGGCATTAGAAAAGAAAGAGAAATGCTGTCAGAATTGAAGGGAAGAGCCCATTATATTTACAATACTTCCAAAATGAAGCCCCGTGAACTCAGGGAACGCATTACAGAAGAATTTTCCCTTTCCTCAAGTCCTAAATTCTCGATTAATGTGGTGTCTTTTGGGTATAAAAACGGGATACCTATTGATGCAGACTTAGTTTTTGATGTAAGATTCTTAAATAATCCATATTATGTTGAAGAATTAAGAAATAAAACGGGATTGGACCAAGAAGTTTACGATTATGTTTATAACATGGATGAAACCAAAACTTTAATCAAAAAATTAGAAGATTTATTTGACTTTATTATTCCGCAATACATTAAAGAGGGAAAACCGCAATTAGTGATTGCCTTTGGCTGCACAGGCGGTCAACATCGTTCGGTTACATTAACTGAATATTTTGGAAAATATTTTAGAAAAAAATATCATACGGAGGTCACGCACCGGGATATCCGTTCATAAAGAGAGAGGATTGTTTGGATGAAACAACTCAATATTGTAGTTATTGGAGGAGGGACCGGTTTATCGACCATACTGCGAGGGTTAAAGCTTTATCCCTTTCATATTACGGCGATTGTCACTGTAACCGATGATGGGGGGTCTTCCGGGAGATTAAGGGATGATTACGACATCCCGCCTCCTGGAGATATTCGAAATGTCATTGCCGCTTTATCTGATACGGAGCCGCTGCTGGAACAATTATTTCAATATCGTTTTGCAAATTCTCAAGAATTAGGCGGCCACTCGTTGGGAAATTTAATGCTGACTGCACTAACCGACATTACCGGGGATTTTTTTAGTGCCATTATCGAAATGAGCCGAGTGTTAAAAGTTCATGGAAAGGTCATTCCATCTGCAAATGCTAAAGTCAATTTACATGCTGAATTGTTGGATGGGGAGATTGTTAAAGGGGAATCCAAAATTCCTTTGTCTAACAAGCCTATAAAGCGCGTTTTTTTAGTTCCAGATGATGTAAAGCCCCTTCCGGAAGCAATAAACGCAATCAACTATGCAGATGTGATTCTCATTGGACCAGGCAGTTTATATACAAGCATCATCCCAAATTTATTGGTAAAGGAAATTGGCGAAACAATCATCCAATCAAAAGCAAAAAAAATTTACGTTTGCAATTTGATGACGCAGCAAGGGGAAACCAATCAGTATCAGGCGGTAGATCATGTAAAAGCCATTTATGAGCATGTCGGCACGCCATTTTTAGATGCCATTTTAGTCAACAGCAACGATTTGCCATCCCCCATTAAAGAAAACTATAGAGAACAAAATGCTGAACCGGTCAGAGTAAATGAAGAAGAATTAAAAAAACTAGGATTAGAAATTATAAAAAAGAATATAGCAACTATCAAAAATGGTGCTGTACGGCATGAAGGAAAAGCCATTGCCGAATGGCTGCTTGAATATACATTAACATCATAAAAAATTTGAGAGGGGGGGCTTGTATGTCATTTGCATCGGAAACAAAGAAAGAATTAACTCAAATTGAGGCAAACGATCAATGTTTGAAAGCAGAACTTTCTGCCATTATTCGAATGAATGGGACTCTATCCTTTTCAAATAAACAGTTAAGTTTAGATGTCCAAACGGAGAATGCCGCTATTGCCAGAAGAATTTATACGATGCTCAAAAAGCTATATCCGTATAATGTGGAGCTTTTAGTTCGTAAAAAAATGAGGCTCAAAAAGAATAATGTCTATATTTGCCGCATTCGAGAAGGTGCCCGAGAAATCTTGGAAGATCTTGACATCCTTCAGGGGGATTTTCAGTTAAATCATTCCATCTCCTCCTCGCTGCTAAAAACGAATATGCAAAAAAGAGCTTATTTAAGAGGCGCTTTTTTAGCAGGCGGTTCGGTCAACAATCCTGAAACATCTTCTTATCATTTGGAAATTCACTCCATGTATAAAGAGCACAGTGAAGCATTAGCCAATTTAATGAATGAATTTCAATTGAATGCCAAAACCATCGATCGCAAAAAAGGGTATATCACTTATTTGAAAGAAGCAGAGAAAATTTCGGAATTTCTTGGACTTGCAGGCGCCTTTCAAGCAATGCTAAAGTTTGAAGATGTGCGTATTCTTAGAGATATGCGAAATAGCGTCAACCGCATCGTCAACTGCGAAACGGCCAATTTGAATAAAACCATTGGTGCCGCTCTAAGACAAGTGGAAAATATTAAATTTATCGATGAAACAATCGGCATCGATCAATTGCCGGAAAAATTAAGAGAAGTTGCGAGACTGCGCATCGAACATCAGGACGTTACATTAAAAGAGCTTGGGGAAATGATTTCAACAGGCACAGTCAGCAAATCCGGCATTAATCACCGCTTGAGAAAAATTGATGAAATTGCGGAAAAGTTACGGCGCGGTGAAAAAGTGATAAAATAATTTCTAAGAACCGCATTGTTCTTTTCATATAATTTCGATAAGATAAATATAAAAATGTGATGAACGGTGTAGAAAGGGTGTGGAAAGTGATATGGTTGAAACCACAGTGGAAGTTAAATTAAAAAACGGTTTGCAAGCTCGCCAGGCAGCTCTGTTTGTCCAAGAGGCAAATCGTTATAAATCTGATATCTTTTTGCAAAAAGACGAGAAAAAAGTCAATGCAAAATCTATTATGGGCATCATGAGCTTAGCCATTGCAAGAGGTACAACGGTAAAGCTGATTGCAGAGGGCAATGATGAAAACGAGGCAATTGAAGGGTTATCTTCATTCATCACAAATGAAGCATAATTTATTTAATTTTTGAAAACGCTCGCAATTTTTCGAAGCTATTCGAGAATTGTGAGTTTTTTTATTTTATGCATAACTTTTCCTGCAGGCAGCTTTGTTTGACGCACAAAAAACCGGGCTGTCTACTTCGACAGCCCGGTTTCTCACATTATTTTTGTTCGCTGGATGAAATAATATGGTCGATTAAACCATATTCTTTTGCTTGCTCAGCAGTCATGAAGTTATCGCGGTCAGTATCTTGTGCGATTTTTTCGATTGGTTGGCCCGTATGATCAGCCAACAATTTGTTTAATTTATCGCGCAAGAATAAAATGCGTTTTGCTGCAATTTCGATTTCAGTCGCTTGACCTTGAGCGCCGCCTAATGGCTGGTGAATCATCACTTCTGCGTTTGGCAATGCATAACGTTTTCCTTTTGCACCAGCTGAAAGGAGGAAAGCACCCATTGATGCTGCCATTCCGATGCATATTGTTTGCACATCTGGTTTAATGTATTGCATTGTATCATAGATGGCCATCCCTGCTGTAATGGAACCACCAGGTGAGTTGATGTATAAAGAAATATCTTTATCAGGATCTTCTGCTTCTAAAAATAATAATTGTGCGACAATTGAGTTTGCAACATTATCATCAATTGGGCTGCCAAGTAAAATAATACGGTCTTTTAAAAGGCGAGAATAAATGTCGTAAGCACGCTCACCACGGTTTGTTTGTTCAATGACTGTAGGAACTAAGATCATCGTATGTCCTCCTTAAGCAAATAATTATTCTAAATAATCTACGTACCGAAACAAAATTTGTTTCAGCTTGTATGTTTATCATACACATTATAGTCAATAATGGTCAAATATAAAGTCCCGCATTTATTGAATTTACAAAATCTATACGTTTAGTTTGCAGAAAAATTTCTTTTTGTTTTAAAGGTTGAATTATTTTGAAGTCCTGTGTATAATATTAAAGTCGTAAGTATTCAAAAAAAGTTCTATGCATATTCTATATTATATGAAAAATACAATAAAATATGCAAAAAATGGAAACTTTATTCACTCGCCCTCGTGGTGTAATGGATAACACTCAAGATTCCGGTTCTTGCAATGGGGGTTCGATTCCCTCCGAGGGCGCCATTTTACTGTTTAATAGAATATATTAAGTAAGTAAAATTATTAGTTAGCAGCTTAAAGAATACAAGTGGATGGATAGATAGGGGATAAAATGACGTGATTCATTTTACCCCTTATTTATTCCTAAGGCAAAATTTCAGATTAAATATAATAAATCATTGATTCTCCATCTCCAAGCGTATAAGCTTGAGTTGGAGAATTTTTTTCAAAATGTAAGCCCTTTCATTTTTCGGAATATTCATACTGAAAATATATTATTTTTTATTCCTATTAATTATTTGTTGTATAAATATAAAACGATTTATATAATTAAACATATCAGTACACATCATTAAATATTCGTTGTTGCTGATAAAGCTAGAAATTGACCGAAGGAGGATATTGAAATGGGTAAAAGAAATCGTGTATTTTTATTTATGTTGCTGATGGCATTTGCAGTGGTGCTAGCAGCATGCGGATCAAGCGAAAATTCATCATCTTCAAAGGATTCAAAAAGTGAAAGCGGAGAAACTAGTTTGAAAGACAAAAAAATCTTGGTGGGTACAGAAGCGACATTTGCTCCTTTTGAATATATGGACGATAACGGAAATATTGTAGGAATCGACAAAGATATTGTAGATGCCATTTTTACAGAACTCGGCATGGAATATGAAATGCGCCATGTTGGTTGGGAAGCAGTATTCCAACAAGTTCAAAACGGCGAACTTGATATGGGTGCTTCCGGTATAACAATTACAGATGAACGTAAAGAAACATTCGACTTTACTGAACCATATTTCGAAGCAACACAAGTGATTGTGGTTACGGAAGATTCACCGATTGAATCGGCAAAAGATTTAGAAGGTAAAAAAGTTTCTGTACAAATCAACTCTACAGGACACCAAGCAGCGAAAAAACTTTTAGGAGAAACGAACCCAAATATTTTAGCGTATGAAAACCTTCCATTAGCAATCCAAGAAGTGATTAATGGAACAGCTCAAGCAGCAATTGGTGATAACGCGGTAGTTTATGAATATTTAAAAAATAATCCAAATGCAAAATTAAAAGTCATTGAAGACGATGCATTTGAAAAAGAATATTATGGTTTTATGGTGAAAAAAGGAAACAAAGAATTGCTTGATTTACTAAATGAAGGCTTACAAAAAATTAAAGAAAACGGTAAGTTAGCAGAAATTACAGGACAAGAACTTGAATAACAGTTTAGGGGGTGTTTCAGATGGAAATCCTGGATTTTCGCTGGGATATAATCTGGAACTACCGTGAATATTTCATACGGGGTATTTGGGTAACATTAATTTTGACAATATGTGGGTTTTTAGGCGGATTCATCTTCGGAGTTTTTCTTGGACTTGGGAAAAATTCAAAAAGAAAATGGCTTTATTGGCCATGTAAATTGTATATCGATTTATTCCGTGGAACTCCGCTTTTAGTTCAAATATTTATTATTCACTTAGCAGTAATTCCATCGATTTTTGGTCATTCCCTCGGATTTATGGTCTCAGGTATTGCTGCGCTAATTTTAAACTGCGCTGCCTATGTAGCTGAAATTATCCGTGCGGGGATTCAATCTATTGATAAAGGTCAAATGGAAGCGGCAAGGTCCCTCGGTTTAAATCATTTCCAAGCCATGCGGAAAGTGATTCTGCCTCAAGCCTTCCGCCGTATGATTCCCCCTCTTGGGAATGAATTTATTACTCTCTTAAAAGATTCTTCCTTAGTAACGGTGATTGCTGCCAACGATATTTTATATGCGGCAAAAGTTGTCTCCGGAACTTATTTCCGTTTCTGGGAACCATATCTTGCTGCGGCAGCCCTTTATTTAATTTTGACATTTATCGTATCGAAAATCGTTTCATTCATTGAAAAACGATTCAGTGTCGAATACAATCCGCGCAAAGATAAAAAAGATGAAGGGCGGGTTGCTGCATGATTAAAATTGAAAATCTTCATAAAAGTTTCGGCAGCCTGGACGTATTAAAAGGCATCGATTATGAAATCCGAGAAAAGGAAGTTGTTTGTGTTATTGGTCCTTCCGGTTCCGGAAAAAGTACCTTTTTGCGCTGCATCAACTTGTTAGAAGAAGCAACGGATGGTGCAATTTATATTGATGGGGTTAAAATCAATGATCCAAACACGGATATTAACAAAATTCGTACAGAAGTGGGAATGGTGTTCCAACAGTTCAACTTATTCCCGCATATGACGGTGTTGGAAAATATTACGATGGCTCCGAAGCTCATCCGAAAAATGAACAAAACAGATGCAGAAAACTTAGCTTTTGAATTGCTTCAAAAAGTAGGGCTTCGTGAAAAAGCATATAATTATCCACAACAATTATCTGGAGGTCAGCAACAACGGGTAGCCATCGCAAGAGCCCTTGCGATGAAACCAAAAGTAATGCTTTTTGACGAGCCAACTTCAGCCCTTGACCCGGAAATGGTAACGGAAGTATTAGATGTAATGAAACAATTAGCTGTTGAAGGTATGACGATGGTAGTCGTAACTCATGAAATGGGATTTGCCCGTGAAGTTGCGGATCGGGTCATCTTCATGGACGGTGGTGTCATTGTAGAAGAAGGACCGCCAGAACAAATTTTTGGTAATCCAAAACACGAACGGACAAAAGCCTTTTTAAGCAAAGTTTTATAATAAAGAAAGGACATCTCCATGGGAAAGAGATGTCCTTTTTGTGTAGGGGGAGCAAACCCAAATGAAATTAGTTTGGCATATCTTTTGCTTTTTCGGCTTGGCCGTACATATTTAACATTGTTTGCATATCTTGAGTGGAAAGTTGTGGAACCTGATAGTAGCCTTTTTTGTTTTGGTATAGGGATAATTCGTACGCCATTTCGATGCAGTTTGGAACAGAGTCTTGCAACACGCGGCGCACAACTGGATTTGTTGCTTCTAATGCAGCAGCAGTTTTTCCTGTTGCCAACATTTTGTGCTGGCTTAACATGAAGCTAGAGATGATGCCATCATCAATTTCGTTGGAAGAAGTGATAGGTTTTTTCGGTTGAGAAGGCGTTAAGCCGTATTTAGAATCATTGCCGATTTGCATGTTGTATTTGCGTGTTGGATGGCTTGGATCTTGACCTGTTTTAAAGCATTCTAAAGTGATGTTATATTCATCGAGCATAAACGCATACTGTCTGTCTAAAATATTGAGCAGTTCAGGGTCTTTTACATGCGGACGCAAGATAATAAACATATTCAATGCGCCAATAGAAGAACTTAATACTTCATGAACGTCTAAAACTTCATGGGCACCATGGTTCATGGACATGGGAATGTTTTCTGAAGTAGGTTGTTGGTTCATAAATTGATTTTCCATCGATAAGTCTCCTCCTTTTAATTAATTCTGTACAGTCGTACATTACTATTTTGGCATTAAAATCATTTGATTATTCAAAAGAGATTTGGGATAGTGGAAACAGAAAATGAAGAAAAGAGGGAATACTATTGAAAGTTCGCTTCTATCATCGTCCCAATTGTGCATTGTGCGAAGAAGGATTGCTTATATTAAAACTTGTTCAGGAAGAGTCAAATTTTGAAATTGACATGATCAATATTGAAGAAGATGATGAACTTCACGAGAAATATATGCTCATGATTCCGGTGATAGAAAAAGATGGGGAAATTGTCCAATATGGCCAAATCGATTTTGCCACTTTATATGAAGCCTTCATGAATACACCATGATTTCGAATATATTTGGAATCACAACATGAGCGGGAGAATGTTTATTTACACTTGTATTGGGGAAAAATGGATATAAGATAGATAAATGGAGGGGTGTTAAATGACTATAAAATTGGCAATTAACGGATTTGGCCGCATCGGTCGTCTCGCTTTTCGAGAGGCAATGAAAAACGGCCGTTTTGAAGTGGTGGCGGTGAATGATTTAGCGGGAGCCAACCAGTTAGCCCACCTTTTAAAATACGATTCCGTGCACGGGATTTATGAGGGAGAAGTGCATCATGAAGAAGATGCGTTGATTGTGGATCAAAAGCGGGTTCAAGTCCTTTCAGAAAAAGATCCAGAAAAATTGCCGTGGGAAAAATTAGACATAGACATCGTTTTGGAATGTACAGGATTGTTTCGTTCTGTAGAAGATGTATCAAAACATTTAACAGCAGGTGCCAAAAAAGCTATTTTATCCGCTCCAGGAAAAGGAGCAATGCCGACATTTGTAATGGGCGTCAATCACAAGGAATACAGCCCAAAAGAGCATCATGTAATTTCCAATGCTTCTTGTACAACGAACTGTTTGGCGCCAGTGGCCAAAGTGCTCGATGAAAATTTTGGCATTCGGCGTGGGTTGATGACAACCATTCATTCCTATACAAATGATCAGCGGCTTTTAGATTTGCCCCATAAAGATGCCCGGCGTTCCCGAGCTGCAAACCTGTCCATGATTCCGACAACAACAGGTGCTGCCACTGCGGTTGGCAAAGTATTACCGCAGCTGAAAGGAAAATTGGACGGCTTTGCCATTCGTGTACCAACCCCGAACGTATCTTGTGTGGACTTGGTGGCAGAACTTAAAACCAATGTCACGGTCGAAATGGTCAATTCTGCTTTTCAAGAAGCGGCTCAAGGTGAATTAAAAGGCATACTGGATTACAGCGAATTGCCTCTTGTATCCATCGATTATAATGGAAACCCCCATTCCGCCATCATTGATGGTCTATCAACAATGGTATTAGACGACAACCTGATTAAAGTGGTCGCTTGGTATGACAATGAGATGGGATATGCCGTCCGATTGATTGACTTGGCCTCATATATAACTGAACAAGGATTGGTTTAATCGTCAATTATGTCATAATTTATATTATAAAACTGAAAAAGTGTAACATAATTATGACTTTCTATTGAAAAAGTATAGCCTAAATATGGAGAACGATTTATAATAAATGAGGGTAAAAGGAGTGATGGAGTACCCATCGCTTCTTATTTTTTGCTAATATAAAAAGTGTTGAAAATTTTTACAGAAATGTTGTCGTAGGAAAGAGGAATGACGACGGTACACTAGGAGGTTACTTCATGTTTCTGAAAAAGACAATGAACGATGTGGACGTACAGGGGAAGAGAGTTTTTGTACGTGTAGATTTTAACGTGCCGATGGAAAATGGTGTCGTGGCAGATGACACAAGAATTCGTGCAGCCATTCCGACAATCCAGCAACTATCGGAAAGAGGTGCAAAAGTTATTTTAGCATCTCACTTAGGTCGTCCGAAAGGCGAAGTAAAAGAAGATATGCGTTTAACAGCTGTCGGCGAACGCCTTTCCCAATTAATGAAAAAACCTGTAAAAAAATTAGATGAATCTGTTGGCGAAGCAGTTAAAAAGGCCGTTGACGAAATGAAAAATGGAGACATTGTTTTACTTGAGAATGTGCGTTTCCATAAAGGCGAAGAGAAAAATGATGAAGAGCTAGCCAAACAATTTGCAAGTCTTGCAGATCTTTATGTAAATGATGCATTTGGTGCTGCCCACCGTGCACACGCTTCTACGGAAGGAATAGCAAAATTCATTCCGGCAGTTTCTGGATTGTTGATGGAAAAAGAATTAGATGTGTTAGGCAAAGCTTTATCCAATCCGGATCGCCCGTTCACAGCGATTATTGGCGGCGCAAAAGTAAAAGACAAAATCGGCGTCATTGAAAATCTGCTTGATAAAGTGGATAACTTAATCATCGGCGGTGGTCTTTCCTTTACATTTGTAAAAGCACAAGGGTACGAAATTGGAAAATCATTGCTCGAAGAAGATAAAATAGAATTAGCCCGCAACTTCATTGAAAAAGCAAAAGAAAAGGGTGTCAACTTCTACATGCCAATTGATGCAGTGGTTGCGAAAGAACTATCGCCTGAAGCGGAAGCCAAAGTGGTAGACATTGATCAAATTCCTGAAGATTATATGGGTCTTGATATTGGTCCAAAAACCGCAGAGAAGTATGCGGAAGTTATTAAAAATTCAAAATTAATAATATGGAATGGACCAATGGGCGTATTTGAAATCGACCAATTTGCCAACGGAACAAGAACAATTGCAGAAGCCATGGCCGAAACGGAAGGATATACGGTTATTGGCGGCGGCGATTCTGCAGCAGCCGTTGAAAAATTCGGCTTAGCAGATAAAATGGATCACATTTCAACAGGCGGAGGAGCTTCTCTAGAATTAATGGAAGGTAAAATCCTGCCAGGTATTGCAGCCTTGAATGATAAATAAGGAGAGAAATTGAATGCGTAAACCAATCATTGCTGCCAATTGGAAAATGTATAAAACCTTTGATGAAGCAGTGGAGTTTGTTGAGGCAATTAAAGACAAAATTCCGCCAGTGGAGAAAGTGGATGCAGTTGTTTGCGCCCCTGCTTTATATTTGCCAACTCTAGTGGATATTGCAAAAGAAACGGATTTGGCAATTGGTGCACAAAATATGCATTATGAAGAAGAAGGCGCATTTACCGGCGAAATCAGCCCAAAACAGCTTGAAGCAATCCAAGTGGACTATGTCATTATTGGTCATTCTGAGCGCCGTGAATACTTCAATGAAACCGATGAAGCGGTGAACAAAAAAGTAAAAGCGGCTTTATCCCATGGAATCGTTCCAATTGTTTGCTGTGGCGAAACGTTGGAAGAACGGGAAGCTGGCCAAACGGAAGAAAAAGTGGCAAACCAAGTGAAAAAAGCTTTAGCTGGTTTAACGGAAGAAGAAGTGCAGCATATTGTCATTGCCTATGAACCGATTTGGGCCATTGGAACGGGGAAAACAGCTACTAGCGATGATGCGAATGCGGTTTGTGGCCATATTCGCAAAGTGGTGGAAGAACTATACGGAAAAGCGGCTGCTGAAAATATTCGCATTCAATATGGCGGCAGCGTAAAACCGGAAAATATTGAAGATTTATTGTCCAAAGAACAAATTGACGGCGCTCTTGTGGGCGGTGCTAGTTTACAAGTAGAATCTTATCTTAAATTATTGGAGGCGGGGGCAAATGCCTAGAAAGCCAGTTGCGTTAATTATCTTAGATGGCTTTGCATTACGTGATGAAACCTTTGGAAATGCAGTAGCACAAAGCAAAAAACCAAATTTTGATCGTTATTGGGAAACATATCCCCATGCGACACTTACTGCCTTTGGAGAAGCAGTAGGTCTCCCAGAAGGTCAAATGGGCAATTCTGAAGTAGGACATTTAAATATCGGTGCAGGACGCATTGTGTATCAAAGTTTAACAAGAATTAACAAATCTATTCGCGAAGGACAATTTTTCGAAAATGAAAAATTGTTAGGGGCAATGAATCATGTGAAAAAACATCAATCCAAACTCCACATTATGGGACTGTTATCAGACGGTGGGGTACATAGCCACTATAATCATTTATTCGCATTATTAAAAATGGCGAAACAAAACGGGGTTGAGGAAGTCTATGTCCACGGATTTTTAGATGGACGAGACGTTGGTCCAAAAACAGCCCTTGGATATATTGAAGAAACAGAAAAGAAAATGGAAGAAATTGGTGTAGGGAAATTTGCTTCCATCCATGGCCGTTACTATGCTATGGACCGCGACAAACGTTGGCAGCGGGTGGAATTATCCTATAAAGCTCTTGTGGATGGGGAAGGAAAAACAGCTCCTTCTGCAAAAGTTGGCGTGGAAGAATCCTACAGCAATGATGTAACGGATGAATTTGTGATTCCATTTGTAATCGTGGAAGATGGAAAACCGGTCGCAACAATTGATTCAAATGATGCAGTAATCCATTTCAACTTCCGTCCAGACCGGGCCATCCAGCTTTCTACTGTATTTACGAATGATCAATTTAACGGTTTTGAATTGTCTAATAAGCACCCTCAAAATTTAAAATTCGTCACATTTACTGAATATAGCGAAGAAGTATTTGCAGATGTTGTGTTTGAAAATGAAGATTTAATTAATACTGTAGGGGAAGTCATCTCAAGACACGGTTTAACGCAATTACGTATTGCTGAAACAGAAAAATACCCTCATGTTACATATTTCATGAGCGGCGGCAGAGAAGAGAAGTTTCCAGGTGAGGAAAGAATCTTAATTGCATCCCCAAAAGTAGCTACATATGATTTAAAACCTGAAATGAGTGCTTATGAAGTAACAGAGGCACTGCTTAATGAATTAGAAGCAGATAAATTCGATGCCATTATTTTAAATTACGCAAATCCTGACATGGTAGGACACAGCGGTATGTTAGAGCCGACAATTAAAGCAATCGAAGCAGTAGATGAATGCTTAGGCCGAGTTGTTGATAAAATTTTAGAACTTGGCGGCACTGCCATCATTACGGCAGACCATGGTAATTCTGATGAAGTGGTGACAATGGAAGGAAAACCAATGACGGCTCATACAACGAATCCAGTGCCAGTTATCGTGACAAAACAAGGAATTACATTGAGGGAAAATGGAATTTTAGCTGATTTAGCTCCAACTATGTTAAAATTATTAAATATTGAACAACCTGCAGAAATGACAGGTCAACCACTTTTTTAATAACTGAAAAATTAATATAGAGGAGAATGGATATGCCATTTATTACACAAATATACGCACGTGAAGTATTAGACTCTCGCGGTAACCCAACAGTAGAAGTAGAAGTGTTCACAGAATCAGGCGCCTTTGGACGGGCAATTGTTCCATCTGGTGCATCCACTGGTGAATATGAAGCAGTGGAATTGCGCGATGGCGACAAATCCCGCTATTTAGGAAAAGGTGTTCTAAAAGCAGTCGAAAATGTCAACACAATCATTGCAGAAGCATTAGAAGGCAACTATTCTGTGTTGGATCAAGTGGAAATTGATAAAGCCTTAATCGAACTTGACGGCACTGAAAATAAAGGAAAACTTGGCGCAAATGCCATTTTAGGTGTTTCCCTTGCTTGCGCCCATGCAGCAGCAAATTACCTTGATATTCCTTTATATCAATACCTTGGCGGCGTGAATGCAAAACAATTGCCTGTCCCAATGATGAACATTTTAAACGGTGGGGCACACGCAGATAATAACGTGGATATCCAAGAATTCATGATTATGCCTGTGGGAGCAGAATCTTTCCGCCATGCATTGCGCATGGGAGCAGAAATCTTCCATAACTTAAAAGCAGTATTGAAAGAAAAAGGATACAACACAGCTGTTGGTGACGAAGGTGGATTCGCGCCAAACTTAAAATCAAATGAAGAAGCCATCCAAGTGATTTTAGAAGCGATTGAACGCGCTGGCTATATACCAGGAGAAGAAGTGCGCATTGCATTAGACGTTGCATCTTCTGAGTTATACAACAAAGAAGATGGAAAATATCATTTAGCTGGTGAAGGCGTTGTTAAAACTTCTGAAGAAATGGTGGATTGGTACGAAGAATTAACTTCTAAATACCCAATCATTTCCATTGAAGACGGCTTAGATGAAAACGACTGGGAAGGCCATAAATTATTAACTGAACGCATCGGTCATCGTGTGCAGCTTGTAGGTGACGACTTATTCGTGACAAATACAAAACGGCTTGCTCGCGGAATTGAACAAGGCGTAGGCAATGCAATTTTGATTAAAGTAAATCAAATCGGTACTTTAACAGAAACACTTGATGCGATTGAAATGGCAAAACGCGCTGGCTACACTGCCATCATCTCCCACCGCTCCGGTGAATCCGAAGACGCTACAATTGCAGACATTGCTGTAGCTACAAACGCTGGCCAAATCAAAACAGGCGCTCCTTCTCGCACAGACCGCGTCGCTAAATACAATCAATTATTGCGCATCGAAGACCAACTTGGCTCAACAGCACAATACCTTGGAATTAAGTCGTTCTATAATTTGAAATAATTGGAGATGTCCGTGCTTCCTGTTAGAGGGGGCACGGCTTTTTCTTTTTTCTATAAGAAGGCGGATTATAATTGCCAAAGTAGAGAACATAATAGCCAAGAATAGAAAAATGCCGCTTCCAGAAATGGATAATAGTCAAAAACTTAAAGTTAATAGTCAAAGTTTTCCCTTTATATAAAGCTTTTCTCCTTAGTTAATAACTACTTTTGCAAGTTATCATCAAGTTAAAATACAAAATATCATTGTATTTCTAATAACTTTTTCAACTGCTTTTGCAAGTTAAAAGCAAATTAAATTTTCCCTTTATATAAAGCTTTTCTCCTTAGTTAATAACTACTTTTGCAAGTTATCATCAAGTTAAAATACAAAATATCATTGTATTTCTAATAACTTTTCCAACTGCTTTTGCAAGTTAAAAGCAAATTAAATTTTCCCTTTATATAAAGTTCTTCTCCTCTATTACTAAGTACTTTAGAAAATAAAATCATGCCCAATATGGTATATACTTCATATACCTAGGAGCGGTATTTGGATCTAGAGGCTTAATTTTTCCATTTTCAACAGCATCCTTAATAATACGAGAAATTGTCGGAGAATCCGTTACTCCAAAGCGTTCCTTTAAACTACTGTTTGTTAAATAATCCTTCGAAACATACTTCAACGAAGCATGCATATAACAAGCATGAAGTTTTTCATGTCGTTCCATCTCTTTTAATGGTTTAAATTTATACAATGTTACCACTGTGTGTTCTGAATTTACTGTTATCGTCGGTGCAGGTAAATGCTCAGATTCAGCGGCAAAAACAATTTTATCAATTCCACTACCCCGTTCTTCACAAATACCAATTCTTCTCATAAAAGAAGCTAATCGTTCATTTCGTGATTGAGGCGGACTATCTAATAAACGTTCAGTGCTCATCAATGGTTTACCTGGATTAGTAATTTCCATTCTATCAGAATAAATTTCAATAGTTGGTCCAGTACCACTTATTCGAAAATCTTGATGTATAAGTGCATTGGCAACTACTTCACGTATTGCTAACTCAGGAAAATGTTTAATTGATCTCCTAATACCCTTTTCAATTATCTCCTCTGTGGGTGTCATCGAATCAATAAAATTTATCAGCCCTTCATATCCAATAGCATACCCTTTTCCACCAATTTGTTCTCTAACTGGATTTAGTTTATTTTTTCCACTATATTGTATAACTCTAACGGCTTTTCTATGTAATGTAGGAAATAGACTTAAATTTTTCGCAAAAAGAATTCCACCTAAATTCGTAATACTGTATCGTCCATTATCTTGACGCTGTACAAAATGATCAGCAATTAAATTTTCAATAACCATATCAAGATTAGTCGGTAATCTTAAATTAAGTAATTCATAATACGCAGTATAATCCAACAAACTAAGTACTTCTGATTTTTCAAGATCAGATTTTGCTACTTCTTCCTCAAATGCAACGTTTTCAAAAGCTCTCCATAATGCTCGCTCCTTCTCTGGATAATCCTTTAAAGGTTTTTTATGCGAACCAACCCGAATATATTCCTGACCTGAGAATTTGGTAGGTACATTCGAAGCTCTAGGAATTTCTAATATAACAAAGTCTAACCCATCATACTGAAACTCATACACTTGAAAATCGATTCGTGGATTAAGCAATCTAGATAACCATGGTTCCAAATCTTCTGCACCTTTTTTAGACGTAGAAATTTTAAAATTTGTACCTATTAATTTATGTGTATCATCTTCTATTCCCCAAACTAGATAAGCACTAGTTTTTCCACATAAAACAGCTGAATTACTAAGTGCAGAAATATATTCACCAATAGCATTTGGATCTGATTGATTTGATTTGAATTCAACCCATTCTGTTTCTTTTGGCAGGGCTTGTAATTCTTTTAATAAAGAAACTAAATAATCAATATCTCTATACATAGATTACTCCTTTCTTATATTAGAAAGAACCAACAATTTTTTCGAATTTAATATGATTATGATAAAAATATTTAGTCTTTTGAAGAAATGATTTAGATACAGTGAAAAGAGTGATTAAAAGTGTCCAATGTAGTTTTAAAATAAAGTTTTAATTATTTCTTTACACAGCGAATTGACAGTCTAGTTTTGGTATTATCTACGTTTACCAAACCATAACTCAATAAACTAACTGTAAGAATTCTTCCTTTGTTACGCCGCCGAAGTACATAGAAATATCCACATCGGACAATGCTTCTTCAATGTCTTGATAAGCATAACGTTTACCCACTAAGCGTTGCTCGATTTCTTCTACGTCTCTCACTCCAAAGAAATCGCCATAAATTTTAATCTCTTCAATGATGCCTTTGTTCACTTCCAAACGAATATCCACTTCTCCTGATGGGAAGCGTTTTTGCTTTTGCATATTAAATCTTGGGGATTTTCCGTAATTCCACTCCCATTTTTGGTAGCGCTCTTTTGATAATTCATAAATATTTTTCCAATCTTGTTCGGATAGCTCGTAATATTTGATATTCTCCTCGCCGCCGAAAATCGATTTTAAAATTTCCATTCGGAACTGTTCAACCGTAATTTTTTCCGGTAGAAAATCAATGATGTTGGCAACACGGGAACGCACGGATTTAATGCCTTTTGATTCAATTTTGTCTTGCTTCACTTTTAAAGAATTCGTCACTGCATCCAAATCTAAATTGAACATCAATGTACCGTGGCTAACTACACGGCCGCGGGTTACATATTGTGCATTCCCCGAAACTTTTCGTCCTTCCACTAAAATATCATTGCGTCCGGAAAGTTCCGCTTTTACTCCTAATTTTGCCAACGCATCAACAACCGGCTGTGTGAATCTTTTGTAGTTGCTGAAGCTGTTTCCGTCATCTTTTGTGATAAAACTAAAGTTCAAATTATTTAAATCGTGATATACTGCCCCACCGCCAGAAAGACGTCGAACAACAATCACTCCATTTTTTTCAACGTAGTCTGTGTTGATTTCTTCATATGTGTTTTGATTTTTTCCGATAATGATCGACGGTTGATTAATATAGAACAGCAAAAAGTCATCCTGCTCAACATCCATATTTCTTATAAGATATTCTTCTATTGCCAAGTTCACCCTAGGGTCTGTGATGCCTTTATTATCAACGAAATACATATACTTATCCTCCTTTATATGTCCCTATCTATTTTACACGAAAATTGCTCAAAATTACTGCTTTTAGTTCCCCTTAATATTTGTTTTATTGTTATAACAATTTCGATATTTGTAAAATAATAAAAACTATTTTCCTTATTAAAACATAAACAATTTACTCGTTTATGCGAATAGAATGCTATTTTATTAAAATTTTTGTATATAATGGTTGGAGGCCATTATAATTATTAAATGTTTAATATTGTTTAAACTATTAAAAAAAGGAGATTGAATGATTATGAAATTAGCTGTTATGGGTGCCGGCTCACTCGGAACAATTATTGGTGCATTAATTTCAAAAAACGGATATGATATCGACTTAATCGATGTAAACAAAGAACATGTCTATGCTTTAAATACAAAAGGAGCCACTTTAGTTGGACATTTAAACGAAACAATTCCGGTAAAAGCAATACTCCCTTCAGAAATGAAAGAAAAATACGATATTGTATTTCTACTGACAAAACAATTACATAATCAATCTGTTTTAGAAGGCTTGCTTCCTTATTTAAAAGAGGACGGAACAGTCGTTTCATTGCAAAATGGAATTCCTGAAGAACAAGTGGCTAGTATTGTAGGAAAATCAAGAGTCGTTGCTGGAACAGTGAACTTCGGTGCAACATGGAAATCCCCAGGGGTTTCAGAATTAACAACTGAGTATGAAGCATTTAAATCTAATGCTTTTGACATTGGGGAATTAAATGGTCAAATAACAGAACGTATACATACTATTCAAAAAATCCTTGAATCTGTTGGACATACAGAAATCAAAGAAAATTTAGTTGGAGCAAAATGGTTTAAATTGCTCGTGAATGTCACAATGAGCGGTTTATCAACAGCTCTAGGCTGCACATTTGGAGGGGTATTAGATAATAAAGTCGCTTTAACTAGCGCCGTGCATATTATGGATGAAGTGATTCGTACTGCAAAAGCCCAAGGGATCACATTTATAGAAATGCTAGGCATTGATTTCAACCAGCTGCAAGTAACAGACGAAAGTCAAATCCCACATCGCATGCAATTATTAACTTATGCGTTTACTCCTCAACGCTCATTAAAAGCCAGCATGCTGCAGGACTTAGAAAAAGGCAGAAAAACAGAAATCGACTATATTAATGGTGTCATCAAAGCAAAAGGATTACAGCTTGGCGTCGATACACCATTTAATAACTTAGTGGTGGATTTAGTAAAAAAAGCGGAAGAAACACAACAATTGCCTGTATTTGAAGAAAACATCAAGTATTTTGAGGAATTATTAAATTCTAAGGGAAAATGATTTAGTTTTTACACATAAATTTTGTCCTATTTAACGCTTTGCATGGAATGATGGACATGATCTTTGCAAAGAATCATGAATGCTCTCTCCATGCAAGCGTTCCCTTATTGATTCAAGGCAGCGAATTTTTCACATCATGAAAGCGATTATTAATCATCCACCTCTACTTCTAAAATTTCCCCAGTGTTTGCGTTGATTTTAGCTTCTATTTCTGTGTAAGAATCTCTAAATTCAACTGTATAAATTTGCACCCCATACTCTGCATCAAGGGACCAGCCTATTGGAGCAAGTCCTTGTACTTCCGAAATTTGTGAAGCAATTTCAATGGCTTCTTTTAGATTCATTATGCTTGAAAAATCTAATACTTCTTCTGTTCCTTTCATTCTTTTCACTTCATTTTGATAAATTTCTTTTGTTGTTGCATCAATTTTTAGTTCATACTCTTTGGCTGAATCAAAACCGTCGATTTCATAATATAATTGTCCATAACCAATTTCTAAATCAACCGATTCAATTTTTGCATTTGGATAAACTTCATTAAAAATCCCCAATGCCTCTGACAATGAAACTTTTGGACTTTTGATATCAAAAGTGTTGGCTTCGTTTCCTGTTGAAGAATTAGATTTATAATTTACATTGGTCAAGTTAGAAGTCTTTGTTTGATAGGCAGCTGTATCTAGTTGATTAAGCGTATCTACATTTTCTGTTGATGTATTTGTGCCACATCCTGCCAATAAAAGTAGTGTGCATCCGGTTAACGTTAATTTTTTTATCATTTCCATTCACTCCTTATATTTTATCTACTTGTCATCAAAAACCACTTCAAAACATCATCCTCTTTTGAATGAATTTCTTCCTATCTCCCTTCTGTTTAGGCTCTAAGTCAGTACTTGTATCATCTCTTTGATTATCAAGATACCATTGGTTTCTGAAATTTATATGAAAAGGTATAATGAAAATACTTAGTAGAGGTTGATTGGTTAAATCCCTGACAATTTTCCAAAGCGAGGAGGAGTTGAATTTTTTATGAAAACCTACATTTATTTTCTCTAAGACCATCATATTGAAAGCATTATTGCCATAAATTTATAAGTAGAGTAACGGAGAGGAGGATTTTTTGTTTACTCAATATAAATATTGGCAGCCTTATGTTAGTCCAAATGATCCTTGTCCACCGATAAAAATAAAAAGCTATTCCACTCCCCCTCAACTTTATATAGGATTCCAACCACTTGGATTGCCTCAATTTCAAACTCCCAAAGAAGCCTTAAAACATGGAACCTTATGGCCTCAGCTTTATAGTCCTTATCCAAATCCACAAAAAGGAATGAAAAATCATGAGTAAAACAATGCCCCCTGAGTTTTACAGTATGTTGGAAGAAATTCAGGCCATTGATTTTGTTATTGTGGAATTAAATCTGTATTTAGATACGCACCCTGACGATTTTGAAGCCATTAAACAATTTAATGACTTCACTGAAAAAAGCATGAAATTAAAAATAGAATTTGAGAAAAAGTTTGGTCCGTTAATGAATTTTGGTAAAAGTTTTTCGAATTACCCTTTTAATTGGATCGATACACCTTGGCCTTGGCAGGTTTAAGTACCTAAATTCGTTAGGAGGAACAAATGGTGTGGTACTATGAAAAAAAGCTTCAATATCCAGTGAAGGTAAGTACCTGCAATCCAATGCTTGCAAAGTATTTAATTGAACAATATGGAGGCGCTGATGGGGAGTTGGCAGCTGCCTTACGCTATATGAATCAACGCTATACCCTTCCGGATAAAGTGGTCGGCCTATTAACGGATATTGCAACGGAGGAACTCTCTCATCTCGAAATGATTGCCACAATGATTTACAAGCTGACAAAAGATGCGACACCGGAACAATTAAAAGCAGCAGGGTTAGGAGATCATTATGTGAATCATGATAAAGCCCTGTTCTACCAAAACGCATCCGGCGTCCCATTTACTGCATCGTATATTCAAGCAAAAGGCGACCCAATTGCCGATTTGTACGAAGACATCGCCGCAGAAGAAAAAGCACGTGCAACTTACCAATGGATTATTGATATGTCTGACGATCCAGATTTAAATGATAGCTTGAAATTTTTACGGGAAAGAGAAATCGTCCACTCCCTCCGATTTAGGGAAGCCGTCGAAATCCTTAAAGAAGACCGAAATACAAAAAAATTCTTTTAAAATTAATGGCTGTCTAAAGCAATCAAGTTGGAGTATTCAACTTGATTGTTTTTTAGTGCAATGCAAATTTACCCTATTGAATAATTACCGCATTAGCTATCTCAATTTTAATTTTCCGAAAATGTTGAAATTTCCTGAAAAGTAAAAAAACATTTAAAATGTTAAAACTCTCTAATTTTTCGACGATAAGAAAATGGGCCCGTTAATTTTAAAAATAAAAGTAAGAATAATGTCGCGACTTTTTATCAAGGCAGTAGGTCTAAAATTTTAGCCGCAGCTGTGGCTCAACTATTGGATTGATTAGATGCCATATTGAATGTATTTTAAAGAACTATCTGTCCAATTACTTATTTTTACATTTTATAGAAAGTAGCTGCTTAATCTTTATTGTAGAAAGGTGCATCAAAATGATTCTCTTAGACGTTCAAATCATTTCTCCTATTTTGATTAAATCGTTACAAAAAGTTAATAACAAAGTAGCCATTCAGATATGCTAAAATCCTTACATTTAATGGATGATAAGGATTTTTTTCTTTTATGGATGCACATCAAAAGTTGTTGGGTAAGACAATTCAAAGATAAAAGATATATTCTGTCAAATCTTTTCTAAAATGTATCTTGATTATTTTTTATTAAATTCCGGCAAAGCAAATGGATTTACGGAATGGAGCATTCGAGGGAGAGATAAGAATTGAGGAAAAGTATCCGGAAAAAATCAATAAAAACCCAATTAATTGTCAGTTTTTTAATTCCTTTCCTTATATTTTCATTCATTCTATTTGGGTTTGTTCGATATGTATCAGATTACATTATTCAAGAACAAGTGATTCCGCAGTTTGATGAACGGTTAAAAGAAAATGGACAAACACTGGCAAAATCGATTGATCCAGATTTAATTAAGCATGCAATGATTTACCCTGAAAAATATGGGACGGAACTGAAAGACAAATTAGATTCATTTATTGAAGGAAAAAAAGGAATCGAATATGTATATATATTGTCCAGAAAAAATGGAAAGGATGTCATTGTCGCATTAAATGGCAGTGACGAATATATGGTTGAGTCTTCGTTTACAGATGAGCAAAAATCATCATTTGAAGAAAACAAGAATGTGCTGAGTCCTATTTATAAAGATAAATGGGGTGTGCATAAATCATTTTTTACTCCTTTAGATGATAATGGTGTGGACGCTATTTTAGGAATCGATATGAGCGCTGAATTTATAGACCAGTTAAAACGGTTTCGCTTATTGTAACAGCTATTATGATTGTTATTGGGGTCTTATTAGCTTTATTCATTGGAAGAAGAATTTCTAACCCTCTGAATAGTTTAGTACATTATGCGAAACTCTTTTCTACTGGAGATCTTAGCGAATCAGTAAAAATTCAGCGAAATGATGAAATCGGCATCTTAGCAAACAGCTTTGAAGAAATGAGAAAAAATTTAAGCCACATCATTGATAATGTAAAAGAGAAATCGGAAGGAATTCATCATACTAGCCAAACGCTTCTGGAATCCTTTGAAGAATTAGATGAGGCTTCTAAACAAATTGCGACAAGTACAGATGAAGAGGCGAAAGGTGCCGAAGAAAGAGCCAACCATATTGAACGAATCTCAAATATGCTATCTGAAATGTCCACTTCGATATCCAACGTAGATGAACAAACTAAGTTGATTAAAAACCTTACTGATCAAACAAGTCAGCAAGCGGATAAGGGAAATGTTCAAGTTCAAATGATTGTCGAACAAATAAACAAAATTAAACAAAATGGTATGGTCAGCAAAGAGAACTTGTTTAATCTAGGAAAAAAATTAGAACATATTAATGAAATCATTAAGATTATCCAAGAAATTTCATCCCAAATTCATCTTCTTTCTTTAAATGCATCCATTGAAGCTGCCCGTGCTGGAGAGGCGGGCAAAGGATTTTCAGTTGTTGCCCAAGAAGTTCAGAAACTTGCAAATCAAACGGATGGATCGATCAAAACAATATCTGAAGCGATAAGTGAAATCAATGAACAAGCAAATCTCGTACTAAGTTTGAACCAACAAGATTATGAGGATATTGTAAAAGGTGTTGAGATTGTTGAAGATAATGGACGGTTATTCAATTCTATTTTTGAGTCAGTAGAACAATTGGCAAAAGGAATTGATACGATTGTGAAAAGTATAGAAGATTTGAATCAAGCATCCGACGAAATTTTAATGTCCATTCAAGAAATTTCTGCCATTTCAGAACAAGGAGTAGCCGTTACGCAAGAAATTTCTGCTTCTGCTATCCAACAAAACAACACGGTCGATTACTTAAAACAACAAAATGTAAACCTAAAAAACTTGGCTGACAACCTTCAAGACATGATTAAGCGATTTAAAACAAGTAAAAGTGATATTGAAGCAAAAATCAGGGACTCCTTATCTTAGATGCTCTTACTTCTGTCTGATTATTATATGGGGGTATAGGCGGCAAATTGCAGACAGATTTAACGGTTTCCAAAAAAAGCAACAGAAAATTAATAAACTCCCTATTAGATAGACAGTAAAAAAATATTACTGCTTATCTAAGATTGGGAGTTTTTTTTTTTCAAAAAATCATTTTTATTTAGAAGAAGGTCTATACTTAATTAATAGCACGTTCATTTATTTTATTAATATCCGTCTCATCAATTCTTTTTCCAGAAACAATGTTATTTTTGAATTCAATTCCAATTTCACTTAAATCGACAGGACGATCAAATGTTCTAAAGACGCTTATTTTTTATCATCTCATATTACTATCCTTTATAAACATTTCCACGGCTAGCTATTTTTAATACTAAAATAATTAACTTATAAAACATTGACACCCGCTTGTTAATATCCCCCTTGTTTTCTCCCATGAAATAGTTACTTGCCGATAATGGATTTCCTAAAAAAAAGACTTCCACAATTGGAAATCGTTCTTCATTCATCATGCCAACTCCAAGCTTCGCAATGCAACGAGTGGGGTGGATTGATGTCTTTTACATTGTCGGTAGTCGGAAACAAGTCAAAGGCACTTTTTGCACTATCGGTGTTTTTGGCAAGTAGAAAATGTATGAAATGGCAATTAAAAATGCATACATACACTTGCCAAATTCCATGGTTAACGTTGAGAGATTGAGTCTTTGTATCGGTGACTTTCACCATTGAAGATGATTAAATGAGAATGATGAATCAGCCGATCAATGACGGCCTCTGTTAAAATGGGATCGCCAAAGACATTATTCCATTGGCTAAACGGTAAATTGGTTGTCACAATGATGCTTTTGGTTTCATAACACATGGAAATAACTTGAAATAATAACTCTGCCCCCTGTTTATGCAATGGAATATAGCCCAATTCATCAAGAATCAAGAGATCCAACTTTTCGATTTGATTGAGAAATTTACCAAGGTCACCTTTTTCATTGGCCTCCAATAAAGCATTGACAATGGAGGCGGCCGTATAGAACTTCACTCTTTTTCCTTGTTTTTTCATCAAATTGAGGGCGATGAGAGTGGAAAGGAATGTTTTACCGGTTCCCACTCCGCCATAGAAGATAAGGTTTTCCTGATTTTTCGTAAACTCACCTTCTAAAATATAATCTTTTGTGATGCCTGGGGCTAGTTGAATCTCCCGCCAATCATAAGGTTTATTTGGAATTTTCGGCAATGTCGCCTGTTTTAGTAGTAAATTTATCCTTCTCTCATCTCGATGCTGCACTTCTCGTTCAAACAGCTTCAGTAAAAATTCCTCATTTGTTTCCGCATGGATGGTATGGTAATTGGCTGGAATCCAGCTTAATTTTAGTCTTTTGGCATATTCCTTAATCATTTGTTCCATGATGCCACATCTCCTTGGGATTCGAATAGGCGGTCATAATGCCTTACTCCTCGGATGGCTTCCGGCATATCTGGAACGTGTTTTTTCGGTTGAATTGGCTCTCGTATACCTCTTCCATTGATTAATTGATAAAATACCTGTTTAATCGATTCTACTTTCGGATGACCATACTGGGAGGCAATCCTCAAAGCCTGTGTCGAAACTTCGAAATCATGTTCTTTTAGTAAAACAGCTAGTAGTTGTAATGCTTCCTTCTTTTCTTGAACGGTACAATTGGAAAAATAATTTTTCCATTCTTCCGGCATCTTTTCATAGAAATCCGTATATTTTAATGCATTTGGCCTTTTGGCCATTAACGTAAGATATGGTTGCCATTTCATTGATTTTTGTTTTGTGCCATATAAACGCTCGTGCTTGATAATCAGCTCATGCTCTTCTGTTAAAATGGCAATCTCATGATAAGAGATCTTTGCCAAAACCTTTTGTTTGGCAAAACGGGGAGACGTGGAATATAAATTGTTTTCTAAATGGATGAAACCATACTTATCAGCCGTGACCTGCTCATATCGGACACATTCAAATTCTTTGGCTGGCAATTGAAGAAATAACGCTTGTTCTTCTTCAAATAATTCAGCGATGAGTCGCTCCTTCTCATAATGCGGACGATTCCAGTCCTTCTCACATTTCTCCCATAAAGATTCATTAAAACTTTCTAGTTGATAGATTGTTTGTTCAGGTAAAAAGAAATTGTTTCGAATATATTTCACCTTTGATTCGACATTCCCTTTTTCATTTCCGCTGGCTGGGTTGCAGAACTCGCATTCAAAGCCATAATGTAAAACGAATCGTTGAAATGTCTCTGTCAATTCTCTTTCTCCGTTTGGCAACGCTTCCAGAAATGGATAATAGTCAAAAACTTAAAGTTAATAGTCAAAGTGGATAAGATAATGGCCAAAGTAGAGAACATAATAGCCAAGAATAGAAAAATGCCGCTTCCAGAAATGGATAATAGTCAAAGAGGGAAATTTGATTTTTGATGGAAGGATAATAGCAAAATTTAAAAGAACAAAGGCCATCTAGAAAAAATTCTGCTTTCTAGATGGCCATAAAAGTCATCTATTTAAAAGATCTTCAGGAATGATATAATATCTTCCTTTTTTATGCCCTACTGTTTCGATATTTAGTCGTGACAATATTTTTGATGCAGCATACATAGACTCCACATTAAAAAACTCCCTAAACTCCCGATTTGTAATCCGCTCGCTAATCAACAACCGATAGTCATCCAGCGCCTTCAGCAATGCATCCCTGCTTTCAAAGCCGCATTTTGGGCAAGTCCAAATTCCTCTGCTGTAAGTCATGGCCACGGCATAATTGCATTTCTCACAAAGCACGCCCTTCCGAATGCGATCCACGCTGATATTCAAATCAAAATTTCGGGACATGGATCGCGACATAAGCAGCTTTGCCAACTTATCCAATTGGCTTGTTGTGAGTAGGCTTTCATGCCGGACTAAACAACTCTTAATAAATGCTCGCAGCCCACTGGCATGAAAAAGTGGTGGAGCTTTTGGAACCGTTCCAATCACAGTGGAAGGATTAGCCATGACAACCGCTGTTTCAATAGGCAATGAAATTTTCAATTGAGATAAAATTCGATGAAACAATTCTTCATGACGATAAAGCTGATCAAAAGGATTTGTCAACGTTTCTGCCATTCCATTTGGACGGGTGCGAATCAATTGATGCTTCTGTTCGTCATAATCGATCCGCCCAACAATGTTTTTGACTTCCAGGATCAAGAGAAAGTGCTTTGTCAGCAACAAGGTATCAATCTGATGAGAGAAGCCGAATTCATTCTCAATTTCATAGTTAAACAATAAATAATGCTCATTCAAATAGGGCATTTCAAACCATTCCCGGTCAACCCGATGCTCCCCTTCATGCCCAAATTTCAGCCGAGTCAAATAGTCTTGAAAATAGGAAAAATCCCGATCATTAGCATCCAGCCTGCGCAAAAGTGCTTCTAAAATCAAAATGCTTTTTGGCGTTTTTCGATCCAGCAGAAGCAACTTTCCACCTCCTTTCTTCCATCATAAAACAACAGCTGATATAATGGAATAAATTTCCTGAAAATAAATATTTGAAGACAAAATACAATTTAAAATCAAAATTTGTGGCACTTTTTCTATCTTTAAGATGAATAAATTGAACCGATGAAGCGAAAAACTTTAATCAGAGAAAAATAGAAAAATTAAAAAATGAATAATTAATATTTCATTTTTTTTACAAAGATTGTAACTAACAATGGATTTTGATATACTCTAAGAAGTGTTACTGTTCAGGAGGTGGGACTTTTGCATACTGTATTGTTGATTTTGTTAATTTTAGTATCTCTTGCTTTAATCACCGTAGTATTATTGCAATCTAGTAAAAGTGCGGGCTTATCAGGTGCCATCTCTGGTGGAGCTGAACAACTATTCGGTAAAACGAAAGCTAGAGGAATTGATTTAGTTTTACATAGAATGACAATTGTTCTTGCAGTATTATTTTTCATTTTAACTTTATTAATTGTGAAATTTTAAAATGGATAAAATAAAAGTCTAACCGAGCATGGTTAGGCTTTTTCATTTATAATGGAGAGAGAAAATTTGCATCATCACGGAAATATTGGTTGCAAAATTGGAGGAAATTATGCAGAAAAAAGAACATCAACCTTTCTTTTTCCCAGCAGGAAAGCGCGCGGTATTATTGCTACACGGCTTTACTGGAAGTTCAGCCGACGTTCGAATACTCGGCCGTTTTCTCGAAAAAAAAGGTTATACTTGTTATGCTCCCCACTATCGAGGCCACGGTGTACCGCCAGAAGAGCTCATCCAAACCGGTCCGCAAGATTGGTGGGAAGATGTCGTTAAAGCTTATGAAACATTAAAAGAAAAAGGATATGAACAAATTGCAGTTGCCGGACTCTCTCTTGGCGGCGTTTTAGCATTAAAACTTGCCATGAACGTCCCTCTGAAAGGTGTCATTACGATGTGTTCTCCCATGACGATGAGAACAACGGACATGATGTTTCAAGGAGTTCTCAAATATGCGAGAGAGTATAAAAAATATGAAGGAAAAACGGAACAGCAAATCTATGAAGAAGTAGAAGCCATTCGCCAAAAAGGCATGCCAAGTTTACAGGATTTGCAGCAATTTGTGCAAGAAGTCCGAAAAGATTTAGATTTAGTGTATGCACCAATTCTTGTCATTCAGTCAAGACATGATGAAATTATTGACCCGAATTCTGCGCATATTATTTATGAAAAGGTGGAATCTTTGAATAAAAAACTAGTATGGTTTGAAGAATCGGGGCATGTCATTACATTGGATAAAGAAAAACAAAAACTGCATGAAGAGGTTTTCGGATTTTTAGAAAGCCTGGATTGGGAAGGATAGAAAAAAGGAGGGAATGTGATGGCACATACGGAGCTTGAACAAAGAATTTTAAATTTAATGAAGGAAGAAGATTATAAACCCCTTAAAGTAGATGAACTGGAAGAAGTACTTGGAATTGAAACGGCCGATGAATTTAAAGAATTAGTCAAAGCTCTTGTCCGCATGGAAGACCAAGGCTATATCGTTCGGTCCCGCTCCAATCGCTACGGCTTGCCGGAACGAATGAATTTGCTTCGCGGGAAATTTATTGGCCATTCTAAAGGCTATGGATTTGTGGTGCCAGAAGAAGAAGGATTGGATGATATTTTCATCCCGCCCCATGAAGTCAATGGCGCATTAAATGGAGATATGGTGTTGGTGCGCGTATTGAAGGAGTCTTCCGGCGATAAGCGGGAAGGCACCATCATCAAAGTGGTGGAGCGTTCCAAAACGACATTCGTCGGCACATATCAAGCAAATCGAGGCTTTGGGTTTGTCGTGCCGGATGATAAACGCTTAAACATGGATATTTTCGTTGCCAAAGAAGATTCAATGGGCGCTGTGGACGGCCATAAAGTCGTTGTGGAAGTGACGAACTGGCCAAGCGAAATCAAATCGGCTACAGGCGTCATTATTAAAATTTTAGGGCATAAAAATGACCCGGGCGTCGATATTTTATCTATCATTTATCAGCATGATATCCCGCCAGAATTTCCAGATGAAGTGCTCAAAGAAGCGGCAAAAGTTCCAGATACTATATCGGATGAAGATTTGGTGGGACGCAGAGATTTACGAAATGAAACGATTGTTACAATTGACGGCGCTGATGCGAAAGACTTGGACGATGCGGTGACGGTAACAAAAAATGAAGATGGCACATATAAACTAGGCGTCCACATTGCCGATGTCAGCTACTATGTAAAAGAAGGCTCGCTCCTTGACCAAGAAGCCTACAAACGGGGAACGAGCGTGTACTTGGCGGACCGGGTTATTCCAATGATTCCACATCGATTATCCAATGGCATCTGCTCGTTGAATCCTCAAGTGGATCGCTTGACGATTTCTTGTGAAATGATTATCGACCAAAACGGAAATGTCATTGAACATGAAATCTTCCCAAGTGTGATTCGGACAACAGAGCGGATGACTTATTCCGATGTTTATAAAATATTGGAAGAGGAAGATGAAGTGCTCATTGAACGTTACAAACCGCTTGTTCCGATGTTTAAAGAAATGAAGGAACTTGCGCTGATCTTAAGGAAAAAACGCATGAACCGAGGCGCCATTGATTTTGACTTTGAAGAAGCCAAAATCATTGTCAATGAAGAAGGCTGGCCGATTGATGTCGTATTGCGGGAGCGCACGATTGCAGAACGGATCATCGAGGAATTTATGCTTTGCGCCAACGAAACAGTAGCCGAACATTTCCATTGGATGGAAGTGCCTTTCCTTTATCGTATCCATGAGGATCCAAAACCGGAAAAATTGCATCGTTTCTTTGAATTTATTACGAACTTCGGCTTAATTGTAAAAGGAACAGGAAATACGGTTCATCCAAAAGCATTGCAGGAAGTGCTTGAGTCGATTGATGGATTGCCAGAGGAGCCGGTCATTTCAACAATGCTTCTCCGTTCATTGCAGCAGGCAAGATATTATCCTGAATCCATTGGGCACTTTGGATTGTCCACAGATTTCTATACTCACTTCACATCGCCAATCCGACGCTATCCGGACTTGATTGTGCACCGATTAATCCGCACATATTTATTTGAAGGCGATGTATCGAAGCAATCAATCTTCAAATGGGCGCAAGTGATGGATGAAATTGCCGACCATACGTCTGAATGTGAACGCAGAGCGGTGGATGCAGAGCGGGATGTAGAAGCGTTGAAGAAAGCCCAATTTATGTCTGATAAAATTGGGGAAGAATTTGTGGGCATTGTTTCGTCCGTCACAAATTTCGGTATTTTCGTTGAGCTGCCAAATACGATTGAAGGGCTCGTGCATATTACAAACTTAACGGATGACTATTATCATTTTGATGAACGCCAAATGATTATGGTTGGCGAATACACGGGGCGCATCTTCCGCATCGGGGACGAAGTGAAAGTCCGTGTGGCGAATGTGAATTTGGATGAATCATCCATCGACTTTGAGATTGTGGATATGGTGAAATCTTTCCATAAAGTTCGCAGAGAAGCGCCAAAAGTGATTCATGCTGAACGGAAGAAGAAAAAACGGAAAGAGGAAGATGAGCGCGGCCGCAAAGGGAAAAAGAAAGAGAAATTCTACGAAGGCGTTGCAAAAAAAGGGAAAAAGAAGAAAAGAAAGTAGCCCGATGATTCGACAAATATCTGTCGAACGATTATACTAGAGGCTGTTATGAAATTACTTTAAAATAAAAGAAGGAATTTCTAGCAGCCTTTTATTTTGTGTGTTCAGCGAGGTGTAAATTATGCCGAAGGGTACAGGAAAAGTCATTGCTCAAAATAAAAAAGCAAACCACGATTATTTTATTGAAAAAACATTTGAAGCTGGCATGGTATTGCAAGGAACGGAAATTAAATCCATCCGCGCCGGCCGTGTACAATTGAAAGATTCCTTCGTGCTAATCCGGAACGGGGAAGCATGGATTCACAATATGCACATCAGCCCATATGAACAAGGAAACCGCTTCAACCATGATCCGCTGCGAGTGCGGAAACTGTTATTACATAAAAAAGAAATCGCAGAACTTGCCGGTGCGGTCAAACGGGACGGCTACACGATTGTACCTTTGAAAATTTATATTAAAGATGGCTATGCCAAGTTGTTGATTGGCCTTGGCAAAGGTAAGAAAAAATATGATAAACGTGCGGATGAGCGGAAGAAAGAAGCAAAACGTGAAATGGAACGCGCATTGAAATTAAAAAATCAATAGTGTGTTAATCAAAAAAATAATATTTATGAAAGAAAAATACTAAATTTTTATTTTGGATAGTTGCAAATTATTTATGAGTGAAGTATAATAATTAACGTAGACAGCCAGATTGGACGTTCTAATATAACCGTAGTCCTTTTGTAGTATACTATGAAGGGGACGTTACGGATTCGACAGGAATGGTTCAAGCTTAAGCTGCGCGTCGGAGGGCTCGTCTCCGTGATCAACGGCAGTTAAAAATAACTGGCAACAAACAATCTTACGCTTTAGCTGCTTAATTGCTGAAGCACTCTAATCAGCCATCGCCCATGTGGCTGCATTAGGGTTCATCCTGAGTGGGCTACGGCGAGTGCCTTGCTTGGGGCGCTGGCAAGAGATTCAACAAGCTAGCGTGCAGGACGCCTGTTTGTCGGCAGAATGCAACGCGAAACTTTAATAGACAAACTACACGCGTAGACGCTTAAGTGTTGAAGTTTCTGGACGTGGGTTCGACTCCCGCCGTCTCCATATTTTAATATCATTGGATTTCAAACAATGTCAAAACCCTTGAAGTTCAAGGGTTTTTTTATTTTGCACTGTTTCATCCAATGGCATTTGATTTCAACGAGTGGCATTTAAAATGGCATTTAATAAAGTGTTATTCTTCATCATTTCCATCAATATAAGCAACGAATTTTTGGACTGCATTTTTTTGAGCTTTTTTAGAGACATGAGTGTATATATCTAATGTAGTTTTAGAGTCGCTATGTCCTAATCTGTCCTGTACTTCCTTAAGACTTGCTCCAGCCTCAAACAGCAAGGAGCAATGAGTGTGACGTAATTTATGTGTACTAATTTCTTTTAACCCATATTTTTTTTGAACTTTTAATATCCATTTACGAGTTTTTGTAGGCTGTAAAAAATCATTATTTTGATTACTAAATACCAGTTGCTTAGAATTAAGCAGTTTATTTCCTAATAGTTCTTTTTGGTCCTTTACGCATCCCTGAATAGGCCAATAATCTGAAAAAAGCAAAAACCATATAATTGTTTTCTTTTTCAAGACAATCTAAGAATTTTTTTAATTCTTCTTTTGTATAAAATTGAGTTTCAACCTCTTCTTTTGTATTTAATTCTTTTTTTCTTTTTGGCATTTCAACAAGTTTAAAAGGATTACTTTTTATTAAATCTAATTTCATAGCATAGTCGAGAACTTTAGATGCGTAGGCTTTAACAACTCTAAAGTTTTGTAATTTATTCGCCCATTCATTAATATGTTTTTGACAAATTTGTACATTTATCTTCTCGATTCGATAGTTACCCATTGACGGCAAAATATGATTTTTAAAAATGCGGCTTGTTTTTAAAAATGTACTTTCTTCAACGGTTTTTTCGTAAGTTTCTATCCATTGATTGAATACATCCTGATATGTGGCAAATGTTTGTTTTTTATATTTACCATTTTCAAATGCCACTTTTAATTGGCGAGCTCTTTGTTGTGCCTCTTTTTGTGTTCTACAACCATTAATCGTTGTTTTTACTCGTTTACCAGTCAATGGATCTGTACCTAGATACACTTGGATTCTGTAATATTTTTTACCGTTTTTGTAGTACGCTACTGGTGTACCCATAATATCTCCTCCTATAACTACTTGTGGGGGCAAGTGTTATAAGAAGTAATATTTAATAGAAAATGGCTAATAAAGGGAATATTTTAGTTTCTAAATTTTCTTCATCTAATTTTATAGTTTTATTTGCTGTTTTGAAAGTTAAATCTTCATTTAAATTACCAATATATATTTTATTATTATGAATAATTGCAAGCTTTTTATTAAGAAGAAATTTAATTATTATTTCATAATCCAAATTTGGAAAGTAATCTACAAGTATATAGTCTCCTTTGTTTGCATATTCTGGGATTTCACTTTTTAATTTTACTAATAAGTGAAAGTAATCATCATTTTCAGGATTTGGAAATGGTTTTGTATATTGTTTAATGTAAATTTGATGCATCTCTAAGGTTTGATCATTAATAAAATCAATATCTTCGATTTTTTTAATAAAAGTATTCTCTTCTATTAAAAAAGCGTAAACAGAAATTAAAGAATTATTATTAATGATTGATTCTAAGATTTCTGAAATTATATTTATGGTTGGGAATAGATTAAGATTTTTAACTGTTAGATTGTCAGCATTTTTAAAGATAAATTTTATTTGATTAATTTTTTCTGTATTACTTTTAGAAAATTTATTATCTGATATGAACTGTTCAATTACTTGATCTTTGTAATTTTTATTTTTTGCAATAAAATTTACCTTATCTTTATATGATATTTCTATTTCAGGCAGTAAATTTAACAAACAATTGTTAATAATTGATCTTATTTTTTCAATTTCAAAAATAGAAACTTTATTATGTTCAATTTCATTTACGAAAAAATCTACATGTTCATTTGATAATGATTCACTTAGAAATTCATATTCTTCAGGTAGCAGTCTCCTCAAATTATTTCGTATAAAATTTTGTGTATTACCATATAAAAGTGAACTAATTGAAGTATTACCTAATTCCGCTATTCTTTTTAAACGTTCATTATTAGGAAGGTTTTTACCAGTTTCCCAATTACTAACTGTACCACTTTTAGCTTTTTCATCAATCCTAGCTGCAAAAGCATCCATACTTAATCCTAAACTTTTCCTAATATTTCTGATACGCTCCCCAACTTCTTTAGGATTAGGAATTATATCCATAGCACTTCTCCTTTCTATTAGTTAATCAAAGAATACTACAAAATACAAAGAAATGCAAAGATTTAATTTGACTTTAAATAATAAAAATGGTATACTAAGAAACACAAAGATGAAAAGGGGTGAAATCAAAAGAAACTTTTGGTTTTATTTTTTTACCTTATTACAAAGAAATACAAAGGAACAGAGGGATGAAAATGAGAATTGAGTTAAAAGATACGGATTTATCAACATTATTGGGAGAGCAAGCAAGTGCAATAATTGTCAAAACTATTGAACAAAAACTAGAACAATATTTATTAAGAAAAAATACAAAAGAGTGGATGACGCTAAAAGAGGCACAAGAATATATAGGAGTATCATTTAATACTTTATCCAAAATGCGTCGTATGGGCTTACGGGTATGTGAAATTGATGGTATAAAGCGGATTAAAAAATCGGAGATTGATAGATTTCTTTCTGAGAATAGTTATTAGAAGTATTTTAATGAAATAAAATATCACTTTTAAAAAAGAAATACTTGTGGGGGCAAAAGATATTGTAAAGGATGAGTATAGTGAATATTTGTAATTTAAACATTTCGAATTATGGTAAAGCTGCAATTTATTATGCACTGTTGTTTAAATGGAATGTTTTCCCGTTAATTCCAAAAAGAAAAGAACCAATAACTTCGAATGGTTTTAGGGATGCTACTACAGAAATAAGCCGAATTGTTAATTGGTGGACAGAATATCCAGATGCAAATGTAGGTATAAGAACTGGTAAGGAATCAGGATTTATTGTAATTGATATAGATGGTGAAATTGGAGATTATTCTTTGGAAAAATTAGTTAGTCAATATGGGGTGTTACCAGATACTGTAATAAGTCTAACAGGTAGTGGAGGAAAACATATTTTATTTAAATATCCAAATATACCCAATGTAGTAATAAAAAATAAGGTGAATTGGCTTGAAAAAATAGACATTAGAGGGGATGGGGGTTATATTGTAGCACCTCCATCTATACACCCAAATGGTAGGCAATACGAGTGGGAATTATCTAGTAGACCAAACGAAATAGAGATTGCGGAATTACCTAATTGGTTGTTACATCTTTTAGTTGGCGATAAAGAAAATCTAATAGCGAAAAAAGAAAATAGAATAGCAAAAAAAGAAACAGATTATTGGGTGTCAATCCTTAATGGTGTTTGCGAGGGACAAAGAAATAATGCAGCTACTTCGTTAGTCGGACATTTAATTAGATGTAATGTAAATCCAGCGATAATAATAGAATTCATGCTAATGTGGAATCAAAAAAATAAACCACCGCTTCCTGAAAGAGAGCTAGAATCGATTATTCGTAGTATTGCACGTAAAGACTCACGAACAAGAGTAGAGAGAAGGCGGTGAGATAATTGAATAAAGAACTATTACTTAATGAACTTATTAATCCTTTACCAATCCAATGGGAGCAACCAATCCCATTGGATAATACAATACTACCTACTTTTAATTCTAGCATATTCCCTACTTGGTTAAAAGAATATGTTGATGCGGTTGCAGAAGAAACACAAACGCCTGTGGATGCAGCAGGAATGGCTTGTTTAACGATATTATCTACCATTTTAGGTGGTAAATATGTGGTCAAGCCAAATGGAACATCATGGACTGAGACGTTAGGACTGTATTGTGTTATGGCATTAGATCCAGCAAATCGTAAAAGTGCAGTTTTTAGTTTATTTCAGAAGCCATTATCTGATTTTGAAGCAGAAGAGAGAGAACGATTAGCACCTATGTTGGCAGAAAAACAAGCGGAAGAAAAAGCAATAAAAAAACGTATTAGTGAGCTTGAAAACATGTACAGTAAGGAAAGTGATAAAGAAAAAGCAAGTTTAATCCTAGAAGAAATTAAAGAACTGCAAAAAGATGTTATCAATAAACAAAACAATCGTATCATATTGCCTCGTTTTTTTACTAGCGATGTCACACCTGAAAAACTAGCAGAGTTAATGTTCGAGAATAATGGGAAATTTGCAATCTTATCATCTGAAGGTGCAGAATTATTTGATATGGTTTCAGGAAGATATTCTGAAAAGTATAATTTAGATATATATCTGAAAGCTCACTCTGGTGACAATATAACTATAGATCGAAAAAATAGTAATAGCATTTTTATTCCCAATCCAACGCTAACAATAGGTTTATTTGTTCAACCAACTGTGATACAAAATCTTCCAAGAAAGTTTTCAGAAAGAGGTTTAACACAAAGATTTCTTTTTTTCTTGCCCCAATCATTTATAGGCTTTAGAAAAATAAAACCAATACCAATACCTACACAGACAAAGAAAATATATGAAATTAATATTAGAAAATTAATTACGTTAGAACACCAAAAACAAAAAAAGGAACCAATCCAACTAGTTTTTGATGAAGGAGCAACAAATTATTTAATTGATATTCAGATTGAAGTGGAAAAAATGTTAGGAAATCAAGATATGGATTTTGGCTTTAAAGGATGGCTGGGGAAATTAATCGGACAAATAGTTCGCATAGCTGGGGTGTTGCACATTGCAGAAAATATTCAAAATGAGAAAATACCAAATAAAATAACAAGAAAAACCTTAAAAAGGGCTGATTTATTAAGGGATTATTTTATTAAACATGCGGAAAAGGCTTTTGGTCTTATTGGAAAAAGAGAGAATTACGATGATTTGAAATATTTATTAGACAAAATAACATCTAAAAAATTTGAAAGGGAAGAATATATTGCATATCAAGAATTATGGCAATTAGTAAAAAAAAGATTTAAAAAATCAGAGGAATGTAAAAAATATTTAAATATTCTGGAAGAATTAAATTATATTAAAAATAGTTTTGAGGGGAGAAAACAAATAATTTATGTTAATCCTCATTTACAAAATAATTACCCTATTTCCCCTAATATTCTTCCAATACAATTACATCAACAACAGTAATTAGGATATTTACTTTCCCTAGAAGCCCCTAATTCCCTTTCAAATATTTAGGGTTTTTAGTGATTTTTAGGGAAAGGGGTTCCCCTTAAAAAATAATAATCTAATTTTACTTTTTTAGAAAATTAGGGGAATTAGGGGAAGTTTAAGAGAGATAAAAGAATTATATTAAATTTTAATTACTAATTGAGCATTTTGCATATTTTTTGACCCAAGAGCCATAAGGATTTCAAAGACATAAAAAAGGACTTCACCCCTAAAATGTAGAATTTTTGAAGTGACGAAACAACAAAAAATTCAAAAGGAGGAAGTCACTTTGTATATTCTACAAGAAAGCCTATTTTCCTTTGAAGAACTGCAAAAATTAGAGTCAAAAGAGAAATTACCTATCCAATCCTTGAATTCCCTTGACAAGTTCTTTCTTCCCCGCGTCAAGTTCCCCAGATTTCACGTCAAGCTCATTTTATTTCTTATCAAGCTAGATAGCATCTAAACCCTTCTATTCAAGACAATCCTTGAATTCCCTTGACAAGTTCTTTCTTCCCCGCGTCAAGTTCCCCAGATTTCACGTCAAGTTCATGTTATTTCTTATCAAGCTAAGATAGCATCTAAACCCTTCTATTCAAAACAATCCTTGAATTCCCTTGACAAGTTCTTTCTTCCCCGCGTCAAGTTCCCCAGATTTCACGTCAAGTTCATGTTATTTCTTATCAAGCTAAGATAGCATACAATCCTTGAATTCCCTTGACAAGTTCTTTCTTCCCCGCGTCAAGTTCCCCAGATTTCACGTCAAGTTCATGTTATTTCTTATCAAGCTAAGATAGCATCTAAACCCTTCTATTCAAAACAATCCTTGAATTTCCCTTGACAAGTTCTTTCTTCCCCGCGTCAAGTTCTCCAGATTTCACGTCAAGCTCATGTTATTTCTTATCAAGCTAAGATAGCATCTAAACCCTTCTATTCAAGACAATCCTTGAATTTCCCTTGACAAGTTCTTTCTTCCCCGCGTCAAGTTCCCCAGATTTCACGTCAAGCTCAATTTTATTTCTTATCAAGCTAGAGGGAATTTTAATTATTTTTTTAGGTAACTCTTGCATGGTTCAAATTCTTCATATCTCGTGTCAAATACACCGAATTCCACCATAAAGTTTCTTTATTTTCCACAATTTAGAGAGTATATGAAGCAGTTTCATGTCTATATCCTTTAGAAAACAGCCTATTCACCTTTATAATAAGTTGATCAGAGTCTAAATCAGTCTTCCCACATTTTTTATTTAGGTCTATGTATTATCCCTTTAGCCTTTCTTAATCCCAACAAAAAATGAGCCTAACAAACCCGTGTTAGACTCATTTATCAGCTGTTCCAGACTCATCTTCAGTATTTAATATATAATGTAAATTTGGATCATAATTAGAGGTAGCAATTTTTTTAATAAGTTTCTTTTCCTCTAATTTTTTAAGGATTTTTCGAGCATATTGAAGACTTTTTCCAAGAGCATCCGCTAGTTGTCTCGTTTTTAGTTTTTCTTTTGCATATGCAATTTCCAATGCTACTTTTTCATCATCGGTTAAACTTTTCCAACTTCTATTGATAATTGATGAAATTCTTTCTTCTCTGCGTTGTCTTCGCATTAATATGTTATTTTTTAAAGTTAGGATGACAGATGAATTAGTTTCAATATATACTGGAGGATCTAAAAAGAATTGTTCCATATCACGATAAATCCGTTTGACGCCCTCGTTCAGTTCTCGTACCCATCCAAACTCCGTCAATGCTCTAGCGATTTTTGGATTTCTTGAATACCTTGTATATTTTATATTTTCTACATTCACAATATTAGGGAGACGACCGGGACTGTGTATTTCAAGTCGGTCATCGAACATAAAGACTTTGATATCATCCCCATGTATGTTATAAGCTCGATGGGTAATAGCGTTTATGACTCCTTCTTGCCATGCAAAAGGCGGATATTCCGGAACGGTAATAAACTGTCCAGTATTTTTGTCAAGTGCAGTAAACTCCCTTAATTGTGTATCAATAAACTTTTTTGATTCCTCAATTAACTTAGGTATTGGACCCTCGAAAACCTTTTGTTTAGAGATGTTCATTGAAGTTCCAACATCTGCTTTCGTCCCATCATAACGGAAAAACCTTAACCTTGCACTAGGAATAAATGCTGTAGGATACTTCGCAAACATTAATACACCCGCTACGGTTAATTTTATCTGTCCATTCACTCTTCGTAAAAAACCTCTTGCCAAAAGGAGTTCCTCAAATGATCCATTAAAATCAAGTATTTTTTTGTACTTATCTAATACTTCTTTATCAAGGTCATCTAATGTGCATCCCTCAACAATCTGTTCTTCATAAAGACGACTACCCTTATCATATTCCAAATCTAACCTTTGTTCATGATTAAGTTTTATGGTTTCATCGCCAACCCTTAAAAAGACTTCATCAGCCTCTGTTTTATGAACTTTGTCTACACTAGGCTCTACATGTAATAAAATAATTTCATCTTCTTTCCCATTGTCTTTTTTAACTGGAATATTCTCATATTTATAATTTACAGATGGAATACATTTTTGAAATCCACATTGGATGATATCATTCACCTTTGTATTCCCTTGAGAAAGTACTCCTTGAATTTTTCCATCCTCAATTCCAACGACTATTAATCCCCCATTAGCATTGGCAAATCCCACAATTGCTTCAGCTAATTTGTTAATTTTGATACTTGCCGACTTGCGATCAAAAAATTGATTCTCTTTCTCATTTAATAAAAAGTCAAGAGTTATTTTACTGTTGTATTTAGAAATCTTCACCGTTTTCCCTCCTTCCAGTTTTCGCAAGGGGTTTTTTCTTTTAACTGTTACCTTATATCATTATTATTATGCATTATTCCCTCATTGTCCTGTAATTACCTGTAATTAATCAAAAAAATTCATGAAACTACATATTTCTGAACGCTTTTACTTTTTCTCCCTTCAGAAAATTAACATAAATACCAGTTGTTTACATACTTCCATGTCGTGCAAACTGTCCAATTCACTCAGTGTTCCAGTGCTAAGTTTTTGATTTCAAACTACAGCAATACACCTATCCATCCCCTCAAAAAATCCCTTGCCCTTCAAGGAACCAGTTCAATCATATAGGAGTATTACGATGACATAAACTCGAACATGCGGGTATTTCTAGGTAGTATAAATAATCTCTCTTCTAAAGGTTTAATCGGAGCATAACTTATACTACATCTATGGACAAATATTACGGAATCATATAAAGATAGTGCAAAGGATTCGCTAGCAGTAACAATACCCGCCTCTCTTTTTGAAAAGTGACCATCTCCATCAAAATTCCCTCTCAACATCGAAGGTACAAGTTCTTCTGGTATTGGTGGAAATTCTAAAGTTTTAGATTTATTAGGGTGAAGCTTGAACTTTTCAATTAACGATTTAACCATTTTCTTACTTCTAACAATTAATACTGATGTATTATTTACACCCTTATATAGGATATCTGAATTCGCTCCCATTTCCTTCGCTATCTTCTCTAATAATTCATAATCTTTTTGGATTATGGAGAAACCTAAAAGATCTTTATGTATCGTTCCATCTGTTTGGATTAGACCAACAATATAAATGACATTTGGACTTATTCTGTCAAAAAACTGCTCATCTATAATATGTTTTCTAGGTTGTTCTCTTATGGAAACTCCTTTCTCTCTTAAAATACGCAACACTGAATCACCAGATATATTAAATTTTTTGCCAATCTTAACCGCAGATACTGTGGGGGATATTGTACAAATCGACTATATTATTTATTTCTTCATTTGAAAGGTTTATTTTAGGATTTCTATCTGGGGTAACACCATTTTTTTTAAGAATCCTATATATTGAGCTTTTGTCTCTGTATTTAGACTTTCTAACAATTTCTTCTATAGGCATTCCGGCCTTATAAAAGTTGATAATTTCTTCATTAGTTAAAAACTCCTTCATGGCCTGCTGTATTTTGCTAGACCAAAAGAAAAAAGGTAGGGTATTCTCTGATTGGACCAAAAATCTTAGAGAAAGGAGTACCCTACCTATGTCTAAAAGGATACCGAATGTCGACTGGGCAAATCAACTGGAAAGTGGCATTCGTCAGTTTGTGAAGGAAAAATTAGAGCTGATTATGCGGGAAGAAATCAAACATTTCCTCGAAATCGAACAGGCGGACACATCCAATATGAGAAACGGCTACTATCAACGAAATCTAGATACGCAATATGGCCGGATTGAGGGTCTTTTGGTTCCAAGAGACCGAAACGGGGAATTTCAAACACAGTTGTTTGCCCCTTATCAACGCCACACCGGCTGGCTGGAGGAAGCCATCATTAGGATGTACCAAAGTGGCATGAGTACACGGGAAATTGGCAAGTTTATCGAACGAATTCTAGGAAATGCCTATTCTCCTGCAACGATCAGCCGTATTACCGATGTCGTGAAAGAAGACATCGGGAAATGGCACGCTCGTCCACTACACCAGTGTTATTCGATCTTATATTTGGACGGCTTGTACGTGAAACTTCGCCGGGATACGGTAGAGAAAGAAGTTATTTATGTGGTATTGGGGGTGAATGAAGAAGGGTATCGAGAAATTCTGGATTTCTTCGTGGGAGGACAAGAAAGCGCCTATGGATGGCGGGAGATTCTCCAACAGCTCTACAAAAGAGGCGTCAAGGAAGTGCTTCTGGGCGGATTCGATGGACTACCGGGGCTGGAGGAAGCCTTTAAGGCGGTGTATCCGAAAGCCGATGTGCAGCGCTGTGTCGTGCACAAAGTACGTAATACCTTAAATCGTGTTCGGAAAAAAGACCAATTCGAAGTGGCAGAGGACCTCAAGCTGATTTATCGCGCGCCGAATAAGGAGATGGCATTACAGATGTTTCAACAGTTTGAGTCGAAATGGTCCAGCAAATATCCAAGAGAAGTCCAATCTTGGGCCAATGAGTTGGATGTCCTCCTAACATTTATGGATGATCCAAGCAGTATTCGAAGTGTGATTTACACGACGAATGCCATCGAACGAACGATCAATGAGATTCGGAAACGTCTAAAGCCGATGAACAGTTTGAGCAGTTTAGAAGCCGCGGAAAAAGTCGTGTATTTGACCATCCAAGATTTTAATGAGAAATGGGCAGGGCGAAAGTTAAGAGGATTTGCCGAAGCGCATGAAGCCCTCGAGCGAATGTTTGAAGAACGTTATTGTTAACCAAATATTGTAAATAAACAAATAAGGGGATTCTCCCTTTCCGCACAAGAAACTGAATATTCAGTCTCTTGTGTGGAGGAAATCAGTCCCCTATCAATTCAAATCCATTACAGAGAAACCCTTCCCCTATACATTACGCAAATTTCTTGACGGTACCATATTTTCTCCGGTTTTAACCTAATCTATATATTCCAGCACAAAAGAGCGCAGTCATTCTTTATTTGTTACAATGGATAACAAGCATTGTATTAAAATGGGATTGACTTTTGTGCAACAGGGATTAACGGAACAATCAAGAGAACGATGGACACAGGCAGCATCCTGCCCCGCTCCCATCCCCTTATCATTGAGCAAGAAAGCATTTGTTTAAATTCTTGATTATACCGTTTTTGACTCATGATTCGGACACAACCTTTCGTTAGTTTAATATTAATGACTTAACCAAGTTGTGTCCATAAATCTATACTACATCTAATGAGACTTAATATAGTTCGTCAATATACGTTGCATTTCTTAACAAAGGCAAAGTTGTTGTTTTGTTCACTAAGTATCTCGCCTCTAAACCATTTTTCAGCGGAAGAGGATTCGCGAATGTTCCCACTTCACGTAAAAGAACCACATTCGTCGTTTCCCACGTGCGAATTTCATCCCAAAACTTCGGATCGTTCATTAAAGGTTGTAGTTCAGGAATATGAATGTAGTCGCTTGGCTGAATGTCATAAATGATTTCCTTTACTTTTCCATAATAAGCGATATGACGCGGATGCTCGTTTTTTGTTCCGTCACTTTCTTGCTTCGTCGTTTCATAAAAAAGCAAATACTGCATCGGTGTCACTCTTCCAAGGGAAGGATTAAAGAAGTAAACGTTGTGCTTATGAAGCAATTCCATAAACCATGGGTGTTGAGTGACGATCACCGCCTCTCTTACTTCTTTCACCTTTAACTCATCAATTTTTACACGCGAAAAAGACACATTCGTTTTCATTTCTTTCTCAACCCTTTCCTCAATAGTTTGAATAAGAAATTCATTCAGCGACTGACTATAGGACGAAGCTAATTGTGCAACTTCTTGATGTAATTGGGGAGACATTCTTAGTAAGATTCGACCACTATATTCTTTCATTACTGCCTCCTTTAATATGATTCGTTGATGATATCATTATATAATCGTGCTGATTGTATGTCAAGCAAGATATACGATTTGATATCATTTTTTAAAATCAAAGTTCTTCTGCATAGTTATTGTCAATCAGAGAAACCCACGTCCCTCGGCCTCCATCACCTTTCCCTATGCAAAAATAACAATATGGATAACGATTGCTTTTATGAAAAGGAAGGGTGTTGTCCAACTTGTTCTTTGCCCAATTTGGTGTTTGGTCTAAGAATGGTTGGATGGGTATTTTTGCAAAGTTGTATGTGATAAATGTATATGTTTTAGTTTCTCAAGAAAAATCTTTTCAGTTAGGTGTTTTTGGCAAGTAGAAAATGTATGAAATGGCAATTAAAAATGCATACATACACTTGCCAAATTCCATGGTTAACGTTGAGAGATTGAGTCTTTGTATCGGTGACTTTCACCATTGAAGATGATTAAATGAGAATGATGAATCAGCCGATCAATGACGGCCTCTGTTAAAATGGGATCGCCAAAGACATTATTCCATTGGCTAAAAGGTAAATTGGTTGTCACAATGATGCTTTTGGTTTCATAACACATGGAAATAACTTGAAATAATAACTCTGCCCCCTGTTTATACAATGGAATATAGCCCAATTCATCAAGAATCAAGAGATCCAACTTTTCGATTTGATTGAGAAATTTACCAAGGTCACCTTTTTCATTGGCCTCCAATAAAGCATTGACAATGGAGGCGGCCGTATAGAACTTCACTCTTTTTCCTTGTTTTTTCATCAAATTGAGGGCGATGAGAGTGGAAAGGAATGTTTTACCGGTTCCCACTCCGCCATAGAAGATAAGGTTTTCCTGATTTTTCGTAAACTCACCTTCTAAAATATAATCTTTTGTGATGCCTGGGGCTAGTTGAATCTCCCGCCAATCATAAGGTTTATTTGTAAGCGTAAAATAACGCCCACGTGTTTTTTCGTGGGCGTTATTTTACGCTTACGATTGTTTGTTCAGGTAAAAAGAAATTGTTTCGAATATATTTCACCTTTGATTCGACATTCCCTTTTTCATTTCCGCTGGCTGGGTTGCAGAACTCGCATTCCAACTAATGTTACGCCGGATACCTTATGGTATCCTGCATATCCATCGACATGCAGGTATCCTTTAAACCCTTTTAGGAATTCTTTGGCATGTTCTCCGGCTCTAGTTTCCTGATAGTCATAAAGGACAAGTGGTGGATCCTCTCTTCCAGTCCGATAAAGCCACATGTAAGATTTCGATGTACTTGACCTTCCAGGTTCATGTAAAACCTGAACAGTTGTTTCATCCGCATGTAGAATGTCTTTAGAGAGGAGATGCTCTTTCATTCGTTGATAAATTGGCGCAAGCCATTTTTCGGCACCATAAAGCATCCAATTGGCCATGGTTTGCCTGGATAAGATCACACCTAATCGTTTGAACTGTTGTTCTTGGCGATATAGAGGTAGCCCCTCTACATATTTTTGATTCATAATATATGCCATGCTTGACGGTGAAGCTAAACTTTTTGGATACACAGATTTTGGGGCAGGTGCTGTAACGATTGGTGTCTCTATTTCATTACGCTCACAATGACGGTGACTGCTGAATGACGTTTGGATTCAGGAAGTACGTTTAAAGCCTCATCGAACTTTCTGCGGGCATGAGCCCAACATCCAACTAATGTTACGCCGGATATCTTATGGTATCCTGCATATCCATCGACATGCAGGTATCCTTTAAACCCTTTTAGGAATTCTTTGGCATGTTCTCCTGCTCTAGTTTCCTGATAGTCATAAAGGACAAGTGGTGGATCCTCTCTTCCAGTCCGATAAAGCCACATGTAAGATTTCGATGTACTTGACCTTCCAGGTTCATGTAAAACCTGAACAGTTGTTTCATCCGCATGTAGAATGTCTTTAGAGAGGAGATGCTCTTTCATTCGTTGATAAATTGGCGCAAGCCATTTTTCGGCACCATAAAGCATCCAATTGGCCATGGTTTGCCGGGATAAGATCACACCTAATCGTTTGAACTGTTGTTCTTGGCGATATAGAGGTAGCCCCTCTACATATTTTTGATTCATAATATAGGCCATGCTTGACGGTGAAGCTAAACTTTTTGGATACACAGATTTTGGGGCAGGTGCTGTAACGATTGGTGTCTCTATTTCATTACGCTCACAATGACGGCATCCATAGACATATCTGTAGAATGTCTTTAGAGAGGAGATGCTCTTTCATTCGTTGATAAATTGGCGCAAGCCATTTTTCGGCACCATAAAGCATCCAATTGGCCATGGTTTGCCGGGATAAGATCACACCTAATCGTTTGAACTGTTGTTCTTGGCGATATAGAGGTAGCCCCTCTACATATTTTTGATTCATCATATATGCCATGCTTGACGGCGAAGCTAAACTTTTTGGATACACAGATTTTGGGGCAGGTGCTGTAACGATTGGTGTCTCTATTTCATTACGCTCACAATGACGGCATCCATAGACATATCGAACGTGTTTTAAAACTTTGACTTGAGCCGGAATAATCACTAATTCTTGTCTTACTTCTGTGCTCATTTCGTGTGTTTTTTCACCGCAACACGAACAGACCTGCTCTTCTTCGGGTAAACGATATTCAATCGTTTCCATAGGCAGGTTTTCAAACGTAGCTTGACGTTGACCACGTTTCTTTTTACGACGATATGTAATTGTTTCAACAGTTGGCTCTTCGGCTTTTACATTAGACTCTACTTCTGCTTCATTGAATAAAGGTAGTTCTAATTGATTAGGGTTTGTTTTTTCGCTTGAAGAGCCAAATTTTCGTTTTTGACTAAGACGATACTGTTCTTCATACCATCGTCATTTCGCCGTCAATTCAACGATTTGCTGTTGAAGTTTTTCAATTAATTCAAATGGGTTTTGGTTAGGATTCTTTAAATTTTTCATCATGTAGTAATAATTCGACGGTTTTAGCTATTTTCCTCCAAGGTTTTTGTTAAAAGTAAAAAATTCATATAACTGTTCTAGCCTTTACTTCTGGGTGTGCTTTCTTTTGCTCCATTGGAAGACCATCCAATAACCAGCGTAATTGCCGATAACTAATTTGTATCGTTCCAGTGTCATTTTCATTTGGCCATTGAAATTTTCCTTTTTCCAATCGACGATAATAAAGCCAAAAACCATTATAGTCCCAGTGAAGAATTTTTCATTTATCTCGCTTTCGATTACAGAACACAAAATAACTTGATGAAAAGGGATCTAAATCAAATCCCTCTTTCACCAAAGCAGCTAATCCATCAATGGATTTTCTCAAATCAGTACTTCCTTTTGCCAAGTAAACTCGTTCAGCTCTTGTACCAACTAACATGTTGATTTCAACGTCCTAACCACTTCTGAAAGAAAGGCCGGATCGAAACCAGGTTTTACTTCAATTGAAATCCCACTAATTTCAATCCGTAATGAATTTTCAACTGTTTGTGAATGATCTTCTAGGGTAACGGATGCCCATTTTGTAGACTTTCCTTGATTGTTTATTGGATTTTCAATTTTTCTTAACCAGTATTTAAACTGGTGAATACTCCATTGATTTTCCTTGCACCAGTTTACTTGAGTTTGACCGCTTTTACGATAGTCAGCGATTCGTTGTTCCCAAACCTTTCGTAATTCAGGATTCTTAGGCATAAAAAAAACTCTTTCAATTTCATCATGAGGAGATTATCTCATGAAATTAGCACATCAAGAAGGTGTGCAAGATTTGACGCTTACATCTGTTTTGTTTTTAATTGAGAGTTTTGCAAAATTAGATTTTTATTAAAAAGAGTTTTAAAAGAAACCCAAATAAATTGGGGTATTTTGTATCTTTGGTTTACAAATATTCTGTTTGTCCTTTTTTGGGCGTACTTGCAGAATTTTTCGCTTTAAAAATTTTTTAAGCGGTTTGTTGCTTTTTACTCTCTTTTGCCATTGCGAGAGCTGAAACCAGTAATCTCTCGTTAATCTTTTTGCTCAAAAAAGACAAAATTTTATCTACCCCCAAAACATCAGAAATGCCTTTGTTTTGGGGGTTTTTCGTTGTTTTGAAATATTTTTACCCATAAAAAAGAAACCATAATAAACACTTTTTTCTGGGGGAACATTTGGGGGACATTTTTTAGCAATTTAAAATCAATTTATTGTGGGTAGATGTACTAGAAAACCGCCAACCACTCAAATGTGGAAGGCGGTTTTTAGACTATTAATTCCAATTTTTAAGAAAGCTAATTTCTTTATACTATGCTTCGACTATATATCCAACTGTCAAAATTTTCAATTGCTTCATTTTTGCAAGCGCCGCTTCGGCGTCTGATTTAGAAGAATATGTTCCGGTAGCGAAGCGATAAACATTACCATCTTGATAGACTGTACAATATTTCGCGCTAGCAATTTTATTTTTTTCCAGTAGCTGCACAGCTTTTTCCGCTGCTGTTTTTGTTGCATATCCGCCAGATTGTACCCGATACAGTGTTTTCTGATTAGTTTTTGTCTCAGTAGTTATGCTTGCAACTGTAAAAAAAGACAATGGTTTGCTACTAATAATTTTACTTAAGTCCAAATTGCCGCTATAACCAGACAGTTTCCCAACCGAAGTATATTGCCAGAGGTCACATGGATAATCTGGTTTTACTTGTGGTTGCCCGTTATTCGTGCCATATCGCGGGATCCACACGGCGTCAAAGTCAATCATATCCAAATTAAATGGCTTGTATAGATGATGGGCGATGTAGACGCCAACTTTTCGTGCTCCTAGCTCACGTAACTTTTTGACGTATGCTTTTACCCCTGCTCGCATATCCTTCATGGATTGCTCTTCCACGTCCAACCACCAAAAAGTAGGATTCAGGTCTTTCGTGCGGTTATAAAAATCAATCGCTTCTTGCTCCATGTCTTTGATGGAAATTCCTCGTACCCATGCATATGCAGCAGTTGGTACACCGCGTTTACGTAGTTCGGCATGGTGAGTCCGGTAATATTTATCAATCGTTGCAGATCCATACTGAGTACGAATGATTGCGTGATCGATATTTTTAGCAAAAACATCATAATTGATTTTTGCTGGTGGTTGATGATGTGATAAGTCAACGATATATCCCATTTTTATTACTCCTTTCATAAATTAAAAACCGAGTGATTACTCACCCGGTTTTTCGTATGTTAAAGCGCGTTTGCTATCTGATAACCCGCGAGTTGTTGGATCTGGAATTAAATTGATTGCATTTACAATTGTTAATCCTATTAAATATGGATTAGAGATGAATCCTATTAACACATCTAATAATTTTTCCCAGCTGTTAATATCTTCATATTTTATTCCCAGATAACCAAGCGCTGGAATTAGCAAGGCCCCAATAAAACGGATGATAAACGTTAAATTATGTTTGCTAAACCGCACTTTCCAGTTAATTTTCATTTTTACATCCCTCCGTTAGTCAAAAGTAAGCCAAGCAACCCTGTGATAATTGCCCCTATGATAATGCGTAAAATCCAAGTTGTGTTGTTTTTTATACTTTGCATATCTTCTTTCATGTCTTTCAATCCCGCTTCAGCAACTGCTAATCGCGTTTTAACATCTGTCATGTCTTTTTCTAAATTAGATACTCTTTGTTCCATTAGACCACCTGCTCTGCAAAAAAATAACACCGATAACACCGCTCGGCACGGTGCGTTTCCGGATTTTGGTGCAATAGAAAAATCCCTACATAAACCAACCACACCCACCAGTATTTAATGAGATGGGCTACGGTGTAAGTGTGGCGAAATAATCCATCATTAGAAATCAACTCCGGTGATTTCCTTGTACTGCTCCGGTGTGATTTCACCATAAGGATTTTTTTCAGTTTTCACGGCCAACCGTAATTGCTCGGCAGTTACCCAATTCATTTTGTACGCAAGTTTCCAGAAATTCATCGTGATTCACTACCTTTCATTTGTAAAATTTGCAATTTTAAAGACGCAACTTCGGCACCCAATGTGTTGATGCTTGCGTCTTTTTGAATATTGTTTAGTTTTTCCTGGGCTAGCTGTATACCGAGTGCAGCGACCATTTCATCTGTAGTTAAGCCTCCCCCAATTTTCTCAGGCTCCCCAAAGCTACCGTCTGGAAGTCGTTTTCTACGTACAATAGCCATTACTCAAGCACCCCACTTATCAATTTAATGGAATCATCTACATCAATAGATGAGCGCGTCATATCAATTTGTAAGATGATGTTGTCTACAGAATCATCTACTTCATAGAAGAATTCATCTTCCACGATGTCATTATCCACTGGTGCTGTATTTTCAAGACTCATAGATACAAAATTTTCTGGCTCACCTTTAAGCGTCATGTTGATTTTTATATCAATTTGCAAGTTTTTATGGCGCTGGATCCATAATAAAACACCTTTTGCGCTGCCACTTGGAGGCTCGATTTTGTACCGAGCAGTGGACTGCAATAAAGGTGTTTTGACTTCTTTCTTATTCAGTTTGATTGTTTTAGTGTACTTCGCACCATAGTTATCGGCTGCCTCTATGGTAATTGTATTTTGGCCGACATTTAACTGGCCAAGCATAACATCAAAGCTAAATGCATCGCCAGGGCCATTGTACACTTCGACACTATTATTGTTGTTAATTCGGTAGCTCACTTTAATATTCGCATTGGCATCCGGGTCGCCGGCTTGTCCGCTAATTGTGAATTTATCCGAATCGATTATTCCACTTGGTACCACTTCATCAAGTGTTAGTGTTGGCGCTCGATTTGGCACCACATAGAATGTCCGTGTTTGTACTTCCGACTGTGCACCGTCCGAATCCACCGCCCAGACTTTGAGTGTATAAGCGACACCGTCCGTCAAAGCGCTAGACACTGCTGTGTCTCCGTCGTACAGTACACCACCAGAAAATTTTAACTGCTTATTAAACGTTATTGTCGTTTGCGATAAGTTTGTTGCTAAAACTTTACGTTGACTATCATTGATTTGATAGTAAACAGTAACCGATTGGTCAGCGTCGCTGTCGTATGCGGAGCCGGCGATTGTGAGTGTGTCGTTTTCGTATAGTGTTAAATTATTTTCGATATTTAGTGTTACTATCGGTAATGAGTTTGACTTTACATTATAAGTTGGGCTTGTTTGATAGCCGGAATAAGCACCATTAGCGTATGCTCTCACGCGAAAAGCGAGTTTTGTCGTGCCGTTTGGAATAGTATAAGAAAAGTTACGATTTGCTCCGCTATAAATTTGCGTATAGTTTCCACCATTTATAGATACTTCTAAACCATAAGTAATTACATCACCGTCTGGGTCCATTGAAGCTCCCCATGATACCGTTACAGTTTCGCCTGTTTTAAACGAGCCTGCAACTGAAATAGTTGATGGTGTCGTTGGTGGATTGTCTGCTAATCCCTTTTTCACATACCAATACCCATCGGTATGTGTACCATTATCGGGGTAAGTTCCATTTTCTGCAATAATATTTGATTGTACTAAACTTCCTCTTGAATAAGTATTATAAGCTTCATTTATAAGAGCATATTGAACAGTTGCCTCTATATGTGTATTTGCATATCCTGCTGATTTAGCAGTGAATTTTTCTAATTGTTGTCCGTTGGCGGTAACTCTATACCCAGCAGTATTTATATCTACAAAATCTTCAGGAACAAAAGGATTTATTAACCCCCACACAGAAGGACTAGAATTAGTGTAGCCTTTATAAAGTCTTAAATCATAAAAACTAGCATAGGTAGTACTAAGTTCATGCCAAATAGGAGTTTTTTTTACAATTGAAGTATACTTATCGTAATAGTACTTAACCACCTACACCACCTCCACTAACTCAACTTCATAGACCGTATGTGGGCCGACAAGCATTTCTTGAGTTTCTGTGTCGACAACCGCCGTACTCCGAGCGATGATAGCGCCTTTGACATAATCATGCGCCATCGTTTGCACAGTGATCGTGTTGGCGCTTGTGTCCACGGCTGTGATGTAGACGTCTTCGTAGTTGGTGCCGTCGAAAATCGTGGCATAAGTAAATGCGTTGAACTGGCTGGCATCGATAACACTGACCGCAACGTTTGTGCCCGCTGAAATATCCGCTTTGACGTGCGTGGCTTCATTTAACAACTTTATCCGGGACGGCGAGCCATCAAACGCATCTAAAAAATTCCCGTTTGCGCTCGGGACACGCCCGTTGAGTTCGAGTTGGGCGATGATGCTTTTTAATTGGCGTTGGAAAGCGATTAAGTATTCACGGTTGAGTTGAATATTCTTGTCTAAATGCCCCATCACTTTTGCATTATGGCGCGTTCCTTCTTGCAGGGCTTTCCACACCGGTGCACCTGTAATTGGATTAACCTTTTGCTTACCGGTTTTTTCATCAATGACTGGAATAAAATTTCCATTTTCATCAATTTGTAAAATGTGATCAACGAAATTTATTAGCTCATAAGGTTCGATTTTTTTAATCATGGAGCCACACCACCTTCAGGGATAATTGGTATGTCGAACACATACATAAATCCATCGTTTTCTTTATGGAAATTAGTTGTACCGCTAATTAAAATCACGTCGTCCTTATCCAAAAGTGTAGCATGTGTTACTGGACCACTATAATCATCTAAATAAAACATCACTCGTAAGATATTCCCCATTCGTTCCGTACGAAAAATATCAAAGTCTCTTTCGACACCATCGATTGTAAAGCGCGCTTTTCGAATGGTTTCTAATAACGCTTGATAAAAAACATTCATCAATCGTTCATGTATTTGCATAAAACCCCTCCTTTAATAGGAAAATGCCATGCCTGTAATCGGATAGACCACTCGATATTTCTTTTCGCTAACCGGTATTTCAACATTACTTGAACCAACAAAACCAACGTCGTCATTATTGCTGATTGCGACGTTGGTTATTGGATAATCAACTGGGTAGATGTGTTTTCGAGCTGCAATTTTAATAGGAGGTACTTTAATTGCGTAAACAAAATGAAGCCAGATGTTCAAAGGTATCATAGCTTCAAGAGTGTTTTTCAAATTAAGTACATCATTAATTTTTGAATAAAGTTCTAAATGTAGTTCAAACTCTTCTGGATCGAGAAAAAGGCCATAATTGTTTTCCCCACATAGGGAGTTTAAAAGTTGCTTTAAAGTCCTCATGGTATAAGGGAGTTTATTATTAATCTTTGCTAAAACCCGCTGCCTTCGTTCTTCTAAGGTGTCAGTACGTCTGCGTTGAATCTTGAGCATCTTCTCCCATCGAGCGATACCTTGTTCATTCGCTAGATGCACGAACCTGTTATTGAATATGTCAATAATTTGCATCCGGACCTTATTGAAGTTTTTGTTCTCGACATTAGCAATTTCCTCGAAATCTTTTAAATCTTTAACAGTAGGAGGTTGTAAAGTAGATACATCTATTTCATGTGATAAGAAATTATCCACTTACCTCACCTCTTACAGGTATTTCGAATATGCCTAAAATTAAATTTTCAGGCGCTCCATTCAATAATGTATTTTGCACATCGACGACACCATTAATTTCTAAAATTCTAGTTTCAATTTGTATGATGCGAACGACAAGCTGCTCTGAATCTTCCCAAGTTTTTTTGAGTTCAAGGAAGTAATCGTCAATCGCTTGATGAACTTCAAGCTCAATATCCTCCCATGCATAGCTTTCTTCGTAAGTAATGTTGAGTGTAATATTAACAGGTACTTCAATGACACCTTCAATTTTTACTACGTGGCCTATCGGTGCTATTCCTAACCCTTCACCTTTGTTACCTTCTGGGTCAATGACAGTTTGCAAATCATTTAGTAATGATTGTGAAGGTGTTCGATACTGTGAATCCATGACTACTAACAATACATTGTGCATTCCATCCCTGAAACGTACCGCTTTAACACCACCTACACCCTGTAACTCGTGTACTTTATCCTTATAATCCTTTCGATTTCCGCCATATGCTTTGGAATCAAAACTTTCGAGATACCTTTTTCTTAAAGATTCCGTACTTTCTTCATCTTCTCCTGGTACAAGCAATTCGGTTAGTTCTGCTTTTTGAAGTCCATCAATATATTCAATTGGAATAAGCGTGCCAAACCGAGTGTTCCCAATGGATCCAGCTGTTTCGCATTGTATTTCATATATACCTTGTGATATTCGTTTGCTAGCAACATAATTCAATTCATCAAGCGAAAACCTTGAACCAATCGGAATATCGATGTTAAATTCTCCTTTTAGTATTGCATGCGTGGCAGGTTTTGGTGTTATACCACGATCCAAACATAACCGTATTAAAAATTCCCTCGAAGCTGTATCGCCAAACATTTCGTTAATTAATGATTCCATCGAGAGATAGAGTTGGTACAACTGAATTGTGTGCGGAGCCAACGCATCATAAATAATCGAACCTTCTCGCTTGTCAATATCATTCGGCACTTGACTAAGTGCTTCTTCTAACAAACGTTCCGGGGTTATGTTCTCAAACATTACGCAATTTTCACCTCCCAAGAAGCGTCAACTTCGCCGTAAATTGTATGGGCAACAAACGAGACAAACACTTTATTCTTCTTATGGCCAAAAGAAAAAGCGTTGACACTTGTAATTCTGTCGTCTTGTGTCAATGCTTCTGTAATTAATCTTTTTATCTCGCTGTAAACATATGGAATTGGTTGTCCGAATAATTTAGCGAGTTCTGCCCCGTAGTTCCAAGAATAAATGATATGCTCGTATCTTTCGGTAGAAAGAGTTTTATAGATGAATTGCTTAATCGCTTCCTTGCCGTCGACATAGCCAACAATACGATTTTTTTCTAAGTCGATTCGATAAGTTTTTGACGGTTGTTGTACTTCTTCGAAATCATTTAATAAATCGTTGTTAGTTTGTGGTAACACGTTATCACACCCTATCTACCACGATATATTGCTGACCACCTTGCATACGTATGAGCAGCACTTTTTCGCCATTTTTTAAACTGTTATGCACTAGAAATTTTTTTCGACCTTTATATTCATGTTTGTGCGGAGCGAATTCCGAATATCCGCTTCCACCGCTTGCACTCTCTGTTTCGTGATTCATCGTCATGTCAACTTCAAAATCCGTGACATTTCGAGTGAGTTTTAATTGCGCTTCTCCAAGAATTAACTTCTGGTCGATTCGAATTTGTAATGGATTTTCGTTGATAACTTCTCCATATCTAATTGCTGTCGGATCTGATGCGTTTACTGCTTCGACCGCTGCCTTTTTAATCAACTTTACTAAGTCGTTAACATTACGCAATAAACTCACCGCCAATCAATTGCAAGTCCATCGTGTGCGAAGATTCATTAAATGTGTGCTTAACACTTTCAACCACCATGTAATTTGCTACGGTTATATCACCAAGATATAACGCGACTGGTAAAACGGAGCCACCACGTACACGTACATCCCCAAACACTTTATTTACTGAGAGTTTACGAGATTTACGATTAAATTGTTTGAGCAATGTGTCAGCTTTTAGTTTTCCATTCGCACTTTCTTGAATGGTCTCAAAATACTGTAATACTCCCCATTTATTGATGTTATTGGTGTCTTGAGCAATATAAATCTCTCGTTTTCCGTTCTTTTTGTCTTCATAAACGAGTTTTATTTTGTTATAAGTTTCATTGTCAATGCTCGTTGTATAATTAAAGCTTTCGCCCGTTTCTTCGTCGATTAAAATGTTCAAACGCATGTCTTTCATATTATTTAATATTAATTTCCCGAACTCATCGTATAACACAAACACTTCGCCCGTGTTGGCTGTCGTCTCATCCAACGCCATTTGAATAATTTCAAACAGTTCTTTGTTATCGGCCGTCAACGTTGGGATGTAATACTTCGTGTCATCTGCACTAACGAAATTCAAATTAAAATCGGCTGCAATCGTTTTTAAGATTTGCACAGCCGATTTATTCGTAAATACATAAGTATCTTTATTTTTTAAATAACGTAATTGATCGTAAGCAGTCACTTTAATTTTGTCGTTGTTTTGACGCTCTTTTGTAAACACAAAACCGTAAAATATTTTGTTTCCGTTATATTTAAAAATGACTGGATTGCCTTCTTGAAATCCTAACGCCTCATCTTTCAAGACTGTAAATGTCAATTTCCCCGCTGCTTTGCGCCGCTGTGTCTCCCAAGTGACACCTTCCTCGACAACGCATTGTTGAATTTTGTTTCCGTTCTGTATGATTAATTCAACATTAGCCAAGTTTTAACACCTGCCCCGGATAGATGAGATTCGGGTTTTTAATATTGTTCAATTTTGCTAGTTCCGTGTATTTTGAGCCGTCACCCAATTCTTTTTTGGCGATAGCCCATAGTGTATCTCCCGATTTTACTGTATAAGTTTTAGGAATTGTTTTCGTGCTTGTATCACGCTGTTTTTCAATTTTTACAGACTTAACTTGCGTTTGCGGTGCACTTTGCGCTTTTAAAACTTTCGTTCCCCAAGGTCGGTACTGTTTTAATCGAATTGGTACAATGACATCAAAACCGTTTTCTGCATCTTCTTGAATCTCGTAATCTTCTAAAGATACAAGCATATTTGTATCAAAAAGAAATGTTCCGTTTGGTTTCATTCTGTTGACGATAAAAACGAATGGTTTCTGATTAATTTTTAACTGTTCAAGTTTGTTTAAGTAGTACGATGCAGGTTGATACCCGTTCGGATAAACAGCGAATGGATATTTTACGTTCGGAAGTAATATCTCGAATTCTATTTCGGTAAGACCCGCTTTTTTCAATAAATTGACTTCGCCGTCATCAATTAATGTCAAAGTTTCATTTTTGTTGTTGATTTTTAAAGTGAGTTCTTTCGGTGCAACGGGGAATTGTACCCCGTCTAAGAAGAAGTTATACATTCCCTATTACACCCCCTCCGGCAATGCATCAAGCGCTTCTTCTGTTTTTGCTACTAATTTATCTACGATTCCATCTAAATCCAGCTCACTATTGATGTTGTTCTGCATTCCGCTCATATCAATTGTGATATTACCTGTTGTATAGCGATTGATTGCTTCGGCGTTTGCTGCATCTCTCAAGTATTTCATATCTTCTTCTAATAAATCCACGCTGTCAGCCAATTTTCCTGTATTGCCAGCTGTATCTTTTGCGGATCCGTTACCTGCATCGATTGCATCGCCTAAGCCGTTTACCGAGTTTAAGATGTCTTTCATATATTTTTCCATGTTAAAACTCTCTTGATTTTGGATATCTAAATCAAAACCACTAAATAGATTCGCTCCCCAGTTATATGCATTCACTGCATTATCAAGCGGAGACATATACTCAAGTCTCGGAAGCTCGATATACGTTTCTGGCATATCTCCGACCCAATCGTTGATACGCTTTTTTAAACCGCTATAATCCGCTTTGATTGATGTTCTCGCACTAAATTTACCGACTTTACCAATGTCTAACCCCGGTATTTGATTTAGTGCTCCTATAATCCAGTTAATCCCTTCAATTGCTTTATTAGCAGCAGCAATTAACATATTCGCAAGATTTGTAGCAACACTATCGAACGAGCCGATCATCGATGTTGCCATGTCGATTGCGCTGTTTGCTAAATTCGCAAAGAAACGTTTTATTGTGTAAACCGGATTACGCCATATATTAATCCAAAACTCAGCGAATGAAACGACCAAATTCAACATATAAGCAATCACGTTGTAGAAAACAGAATACATGAACGCGAATGCCCCAGTTATTAATCCGACAGCGCTAATATTCGCGCCCGTAAAATGATTCACTACTTCTATCGCCGCAAAATATAAACCTATTAGTAAGATTAAAGCCCCTATAATAACTCCAATCGGGTTGGCTGCCATAGCCGCGTTTAAATTCCATTGAGCAAATGTAAATTCCATTGCAGCAATTTTTGCAATAGTAAAATATGCAGCTAACGCTAATAAAGCTGAACCTACTATAGTTAAAACAGGTTCTATTATGGCCCAATTGTCGTATACAAACGCACCAAGAGATGCTAAGCCATGTAAAAATGTTAAAGTCAATTGCGCTATCACGTATAATGATTGACTAGCACGATTAACGAATTCTTGAAATTTTTCACTGTTTGCTATTTCATTCATGTATGCTAAAACATCTTGAAACGCCCATAACGCTTCATTCTTGAAACTTGTCCAAATTTGTCCGAACGTTAAAGGCATACTTTCAAATTTTTTATTAATATCATCAGCTGCTGCGAACATTGCCGATTTTACGATTTCTGCAGTGATTTCACCGTCTGCTGCCATCTCGCGTATTTTACCAATCGGCACATCAAGATAATCAGCAATCGTTTGAATGATGGTAGGCGCTTGCTCGAAGATTGAGTTTAACTCGTCACCACGCAGAACACCTGAACCTAGCGCTTGAGTTAATTGTAAACTAGCATTTGCAGCCTCTGTCGCTTCGGTACCAGCAATACTAAATTGTTTTTGTAGCAATTCTGCAAAAGCGACTACTTCTGCAGTACTTTCGAAAGCGTCGCGTGCATTATTTCCAAGTTTACCTACGATATCAACCATATCTGAATAAGAAGAATATGAACGTTGCGCGCTATGGTAAATCATATTTTGCAGTTCGGCTGTTGTTTGTAACCCGTCATTCATTAATTCTAGACGAGCTTTACTATTTGCAATTTCATCAGATATGCTTATTGCATCTCCGATTGCATTTAAAGTCAAATAAGTTCCGACGATACTTCCTATAGTACCTAATAGTTTTTTTGCATAGTTATCACTATTCTGTACGCTTTTATTAAATTCATTTTGTGCGTTTTCAGCTTGCCTAATTTCATTTTCAATCTGATTAAAATTAGCTTCAACCTGTTGCAATTCTCTTTGCGCTGCTTCTAATGCAGACACATCAACAGCTTTTCCGGATAAATCTTGCAATGTTTGAAAACTATCAATAACAGTCGCCATCGCCATGTTCATTGCCCGGAATTGTTGCGACATCATGTCATGGACCATGATGCTAGTTTTAATAGTCGTCATCTCTTATCACCGCCTTTTTAGGCATAATAAAAAGCCACCTATTAATTAGTGGCTTCGTTACATCAATTTAAATTAATAATTCCTGTTTCAGTTCCCCAGAAACCCGTTTGTACTTGTAAATCCAACCCAGTTAATCCAGGCGGAACCTCGAATACTACATTACCTGTAAGCGCTAATCCTGGATTAATACCTTCAAATGTGAAATATTTATCATCAGCTACAATAATAGTTGACGGCGAATACTCTGCACCAGTAGAAGTTTTTAATTTAAAAAAACTTGAATCTGTTTGAATCATTTCATTGCCATCATTACGAACTGTTACATTTACATTTAAAAATACAGCACCTTCTGCATCAGGTGTATATTTCATGTATCCATTTGCTGCACTTATTTCATTAACTTCATTTAGAGAGTTCACTTTAAAAGTTACTTTATTTACAGTTAGTTCCTCTCCAATACCTACATTTTTAGTCTCTTCAACAACAGGTTCTGTCTGAACATTGTTAGATTTGTTATTTGAATCAGTATTACTTTGTTCGCTATCGCCAACTAAGAAACCGATTATAACTAATAGAACAAATAAAGTAACAAGTCCTCCACAACCAAATTTTAAAATTTTCTTCATATTATATTTCCCTCCCTACCCATAAATATACATAAAAGGGAGTTGAATTTCTACCTTCTTTTTCTACGTTTACCCTTACCGCCTTTAGATTTCCGTTCAGCTTCTTTTCTAGCTTCCTTCTCAGCTTCAATTTTCACTTGAATAGAAGCGATAATGAAGGCTTTCTCATATCTATCCAAAGCTAAATACTGTGACGGCAACAGCTTTAGCTTATGCAGTGCGTAGTGCGCTATATTCGCATCGCTATCACCGTCTAAAATTAGTTTTTTGCTTCTTCCACTAGGTCGTTCATGTCAACATCAAAACCATTGACCTCTTGAGCGATTTTCTTTACTTCAGTTAATTCTGCTGGAAGTAACATCTTTTGTAATAATGCCTCAGCTCCCATAACGCCATAACTGCTTTGTAATTCAGCGTTATTTAAGTCTGGGAATTTAATTGTTGCTACTGTTGTTTTTAATGAATAGAGTTCGAAGTCGATTTCTGGCATTGTTACACCTTTTCGACCTGGAACGGGCACTCGTCTAGTACACTCTCGACGAATAGCTGTATCTACATCAGCGGTAATCGCCCCAAACTTCCAAGGAATCGGATTCCCGTTTTCATCTTTAAATCGTTTCGATACTACACGTTCGACGATATCGACTTTTTCAACGTTCTGTGCAAAGAAAGCTTGTAAGTTACTCATTAATGTCAGCCTCCTGAATTTTTAATATAAAAAAGCCCACCGAAGTGGACTTTACTTTTATTGCATTACATCGAGTATGGAGAAACTTTCAACTAATTCCCAATCCTCAAATGTAAAATCAAACGAATCTTCAAGATATTCCGCATCCGCATCAATTAATGCAATGATTCCTCCATCAAGGTTACAATCTTTTAAAATGATTGTTTGACTACCAACGTTCGAACTAGGATCTTCGTTAGTAACTTGCACATCGAAATAAATATCTTCTCCAGTTTCTTTATAGCGGTAGAGAAGTTGACGGAAAATAGATGTGTTGAAATGGAATGTAGCGCTCCCAGTACCTTCCCATCCCGTCGATTTATTACCTTTACCTGTTTTGCCGAGAATAGGAACTTGCGTTTTCGTTTTCTCCATTCGTGCTTCAAGGTTTATTAATTGAGCAAAATTATAGCGAGTACCTTCGATTGTTACGAAAGCCTCGCCTTGAGCTCCGTGTATCGCATCTCTCGCATGCATTGTTTCTGCCATAATCAATTACCCCCTTACGCTACTGTTGTTGTGATGTAAAGTTGTGACATTGCTACTGTCGGCACAACAACCTCATTCACAACAACTGATTTTTTAGAATTACCTTGTTCTACAGTTAAAGCTTCCTTATCGTAGTTTTCTAATGCCCGTAATGCTTGTAATTCCTGACGGTGTCTTACGATGTCATTCCAAAGTGATATTCTCCCCGCTTTATCATTCGGCACTTTACCAAGATAACGATTATTAAAGATATTTGCCGTATCAATTGCAATTTGGTCTAATACGCGAATCACTTGGTTCATGCTGAAATCTTCGTTTTTATCAACTGTAAACGATGTAAATGTGTTGATATCTTCAAGTACGCGAATTTCTTCACCAACACGATGGAATACATACTTTCCTGCTTTTAGTAATGCTGTTAATTGTTGTTGTGTTTGTGTCTCAGACATATCTAATGTAAATTCACCATCGTATTTTTTGTTTGTATTGGATTTATTAACTGCCACACCCGCTTGAGCACCGACCACCCAATAAACTGCTCCGAATACTTCTTCATCTTCACCAATAGCATCGTTTTGTACGTCTATAACACCCTCGTGGTCTGCATTTCCTAATTTATGCCCTACAAGCTGGAATTTAGCTCCGACTTGGTCACGTAACCGTTTTGTATATTCAATGTAAAGCGACTTGATAATTGGATCATCAGATAAACAACCAAGAGTATTAAATCCATAAGCTTCAAGAGCATCTAACGCCTCTTGGTGCGCTCCGCCTGTGATTTCATCGCCGTTTGAACCGCCTGATAATGGAGTGCCGGCAGTTTCTTGTAGCGTTGCAGTGTCTTTCCAAATAACAAAGTCATTATCGACTAATTCGCCTGCACTGGCTACAGCAATTTGTTCGTCAACGACAACGTTATCCAATAACGTTTGAACATCAAACTTAGTTGGCTCATCCACATTTGCTTGAATAACGATTTTAATGTCGTTTCCTCGTGCACCTTTATATTTAGCTGTTGCGTAATCATTTTGTGCTGCGGCTGCATTCACAGCCAGTTTATAAAAGTAAACAGTGATTGCATTTTTAAATACATCTCGAATACCTTTAAGTTTCGAATCTGTATAGTCATAACCAAAAATTTTACGTGAATCTTTTTGTAAATCCTCAACTGTCACCGTAAATACCTCGCCATCTGGACCCCAATCTAGTTGGATTGGTAAACCGACATATCCGCGATCAGATAGATTCACGAATGCTCTAGCTGCCGAAATGAAATTATGATAAACGCCCGGAAGTACTTTGTTTTGAGTTAAGAAAATTCCTCCACCTAATGCCACTATTTGTTGCCTCCTTTATAGAATTTCTCTAAAATTTCATCGACTTGCTCATGTGTGTACGTTTTGCCATCTTTTAATAGTGCGCTTAAAGCGTCTTGGTAATTAGCGTATTTCTCGCTTCGTAATAATTGTTCTTTTGTAAATTTTGGATTCTTATTTTCTTTTTTCGTTTTTGTTGTCTTTGTTATGTTTTTAGTAGACATATTTTCACCCTTTCGTGTTTAGGTGATGTTCAAGAGATTCCATAAACGGTACGTACTCGATTTCTTGTAAATAAAAATTAAAATTAATAAAGTTGTGTGCGTTGCCATCTACAATTTCGGTATTCCCGTTAGTACCAAGCATTACAGTGCCATTTAACAACGTTATTTCTTTTAACGCTTGTTGTACCTTCAACGCCGCATTCGAAGCCTCTGTGCGCCCGTTTCTCGGGAAATACTGAATGTTAAATAGTGTATTTACACGCCATCGTCCACCGATTTGTCGGATATTCTCTAAGTTCAGAAAGAGAATTAAAAAAGCGGGTGCTTCAAAGCCCTGCGGTATGTCGTCAGCATATATTCGATATTCGTCTCCAAAGACTTGATTTAGTTTAATAGAGATGGCTGTTATGATATCGTTAATTTCCATTCATCGCATCTCCTAACAATTTAACAAGTTTCTTTTCAATAATTTTTGGTGCATCTTTTTGTAATTCATCTGCAGATATCGTCATCATGAAGTGACCCGGAATCCAGCCTTGGTGGTTAGATGTCCTATGTCCATACTCCACGTAACTCGCGTAATGCACCGGATTTATAATATCAATCTCATAAATGTTACCTTTTTTCGTAACAGTCATGGATTGAGCAAAACCGGTTTTACCACCTATTCCTTTTATTCTTGTTTTTCCATCTTCGGTTTCAGTCCAATGTTGTTTTCCGGCTGTCCAACCCCTACGTAATGTACCACCAACATAACCTTTAACAGGCTTTTTCCATTTTGAAGGGTCTGCAACAGGTGTCCTTTTAATAACTTTTGCTAACATTCTAGCAGCCAATTCCTTCGCCATAGCCTCGCAAAACTTTTCCAATTCAGCCTTTTCAAGCTTTTGCATTCGTTCCTGCAACTTTTTCAATTGTCGATAATCAACTTTACCCCATCGCCTAGCCATTATGCATACTCCTTAAATAACTCAAGCGTTATATGTTGATGGTCCATGTGTACCTCTGGTTCGCCACTTCTTGTAAATTCTTTTGTCACTCCGTCTTGTGTAACAATAATTTTGCTTCCAGCAGGTATTTCTAATTCGGGTGCTAGAGATAGCTTGATAGTTTGAGAAATTATAGCAGGACCTCCATCGCTTGAAGCTGTTGTTTGTTTTACATAAGACAATTTACAAGGTTCGTTTTCGAATTTCGTTACTTCTTGATGTTTCGTGATTTTTGTTATTGGATCTTTATACTCTTCCCACACTTTCACCGTGCAAGTGCCACGATACAAACTTTGGATGGCTTTTCTTCGTGGACTTACCATGTTAGCCTCCTAAATTTCGTAAAATCATAGTCTTTATGCTGTAAATATTCTACCATAGCATTAAATTGTGCCTCCGGCGTGTCCTCTGCACCAATAGCATAAATTACATTTGTATCACCATCTTGCACTTGCTTAGCGATTGGGGAAAAGTCAATAGTTTCAATGTTTAATTGCCCCATACTCTTTTTTAGGTAAAGGAACTCACCGACCACCATATCGATTGCGATTTCGTTTAATTCGGTTGGCATTTCTTGTTGATTCGTTTGTGTTTTAATATGATTTGTTACTTTGTCGATAGAAAAGTTTAATAAAGTGTCTTCTTCATCCGAAATAGGTACTTTCAGTGAGTTTAATCGCTCTTTTACTTTGTTCAACATGCGAATCACTCACTTTCTTTTGATTTCGATTTAGAAGTTCTTTTTGGCTGCTCTTTCTTCTTAACAGCCGTATCATTGAATTGTTCTTTTGATACAACTTTTTCTTTTTCCAATCGCTCTTTTCGCTCTTTTTCAAGCAAATAAAACGTTGTTGCTCCCATGTAACCCCTCCTTTACATAAAGTAAAAAGGCTAGGGAATAATCCCTAACCTTATCCGTTCGTGACGATTTTTACGACACGAACTTTCTTCGGATCATAAACACGGTCGTAGTTTGCTGCATTTCCGATTTCTGCAAGCGTTGGCATTTCACCCGCCACTGCTTGTTCAGTCCAACGGAAACCACGAACGTGCATAATGAATTTTTGGCGGTTAATTAAAATGTCTTCACCTTTTAATGTGTTACGGTCTGTTTCAGTAGGAACTTTAGGACTTCCTGCAACATAACCAACAGCTCCAGAAGCGAATAAGTAAGACGTGTATTTTTTACCGCTAGTAGTACCATCAATAACGGGTAAGCTATCGTCCACAATTAAGGTTTTACCTTGGTAAGTACCGAAACCAATGTCAATTGTGCTTTCTGGCAGATATTCAACTAATTGTGCTTTTTGTAAGTTAGCATGCACACGAGAATGAACAGCAATTGCAGTGAATTTTTCTTTTGCATCTCCAAGTAATTGAGCAGCGTCGATAAATACTTCTCCACTAGCTGTTCCGCCAGTTCCATCTTCTTTAGAAACGTCAAGAATTAAATCTCCGTTGTCATTTGCTGCATTATCACCAAATACCCCGTCTAGCATTTTCAATAAAATCCGTTGCTGTTGACGTGTCCAATAACCCGCTACACGACTAGCAATAGCTCTCATTGGATCGGAACCAGCTAATTCCGCTGCCAAGTCTTCTGAACTCCACGCTTTACCAAATTCGAATATACGTGCCACGTCTTTTCCTGCTGTGATTTTTTCAGGAGTTAACGCAAAGTCAGATTGAATCGCTTCTGGATCTCCTTCTAAATCGTTCCAGAAAGGCATATTTACCATAGTACCGCCATTAGGAACAGTTACATTTGGTACAGGCCCCATAATTCCGGATCGAATTAATGCGTTTTGCTCTTCGATTGTATTAATAACATAAGGGTTAAAAACTTCAGGAATAATAATATCTGAAACTCTTGTTACTGCCATATTTACACATCTCCTTTAATTTATTTTTATAGTCCATAAAGCGTTGGGTTTCCTCCAGCTTGGATAATTAATTGTTTTGCTTGTTCTGGATTTTCTCGAATTAATCTTCCTTGTTCAGTTAAATTTAAATGTTCTTTGCTGAATGGATTTGGTTTGTTATTACCTGTTGGATTTTGGGCTCCAGGAGGCGTTTTTCCTTTCAACCCATCAGGAACAAATAAATAGTCATCAGTTTCTTTTAAGGATTTTATTTGCTCCTCTAAACCGACCAACTGACCATCTACCAGTTTAATAGCTTCGGTATTTAATAGCGCTTTAACAGCTTTTGGATTCTTCGCCTTTGCATCCCTTAGCGCGCTTTCAAGTGCAAAGTCGAATTGCTGCTGTTGAATTTTAGTTTCATATTCTTCTTGAATTTGCTGATTTTTAGCTTGCAATTCTTCAATTTGTGCTTTTAATTCATCGTTGCCAGCAGCTTTTGCTTTTAAATCTTCAAGTTGAGCGTCTCGGTCTTTAAGTTGTTGCTTTAAATCCTTAACCGTTGTATTTAGATCGTCAAACTTTTGTTTAGGAATCCAATTCCCGTTTGATACAATGTCAATCTTGTTGTCCCCAATCTTTTCCATAACTTGTGTATATAGTTCTTCACCTAATAACTCTTTTAAATCCATGTTTTTTCCTCTCCTTTTAATGTTTTTTAACGAGTTACACCTCTCGCTAAAGGAATCCGTTTGATTAACCCTCAAACCTTTAAAAAGGGCAAAATAAATAAGCAGTTTAACGACATGCTCAGGTCAAGATTAAACTACAAATCTCTTTTTCCACTCTGAATATTTAATATTGCTTGGAATGTAAATCACCTTACCATCACGATTACACGCAAACCTTTCGCCAAAGTTATCATCGAAATATGGAGCAGTCGTCGTTCTACATCTCGGATGGAAAGGACTCGCTGTTACTCCAGGCTCATATTCACTCATTTTGAACACTTTTCCGTCCATAGATTGACAGATTTCCGATGTTCTACTGTCTAATGTTGCTACGATTTCATAGCGTTCTACATCCAATTCTTTAAACGCTTCTTTCTGTGCCGAAGCACTAAAAAACGCTTGCTCGGTTTGAACTAATCGAGCAGCGTTTGCGCGAGATGTGTTCATTTTATTTTGAATGACTGAAATTACACGTTGAGGCCCTTCTCCACGAGCAAAAGCTTGTATTAATTCTTTGTGTAATGTATCGAGAAGTAAGTTTTTGTCACGCCAAATTCGAGCGCTAAACGTTAGGTTATCGGCTGTCCATGGTTTACTAATGACTTTTGCTAATACTCGTTCGTCGAGAGCTTGCAAAGTAAACCCAACGCTAAAGGCTTTTTGCACTTCAAATATCGTGTTATAGTATTGGTCCTGATATATTTCTTTCATTAGTCGCTCAAAACCCTCGATTTGACCACCATAGAGCTTTTCTATGTGTTGTTGAAGTTGTATCCGCAAACTTTCTAATCTACTTATATGGACTCTTGCAGATGCATTTTCAAGTTGCTTCATCCATTGTTGATTGATAGCGTTCTTTTGACCATATTTAATGTATTCCTCAACAGTCCAACGAAACTCTCTTAATTCATCAGATTTTAACAGTCTTTTTGCTTCTTCGAGTGTGATTTCATTGTTTTTAGCGAATCGGTTGTACCATTTGAGAATATCTGCTTCAATAGCTCGCATTGTTTGAATATACGCTTTTTCTAAGTCCCTGTAATACGATTCAGCTTTTCGAGTTTGTGCATCTTCCAGTAATTCAAAGCGTTTACGCCAATACTCCCTACTCTTGGTCATCTACTCCACCGCCATTCAGCTGGTTGAATGTAGTGTTGTAGTTATCAAACAATTCCATTTCCTTTTGTCGTTCTTCTTCAATTCGGGCCATTTCTTGGGCCACATCTTTAACCCAAGGATGATTTTCAAGGATCGTTGTTTGAGAAATGATACCTTGCGATTTTTGAGCCATGTCAATAATTTCAGACTCATTTGTAAGTAACATTTTGTTGAATGTGAATGTAATATCTCGATAATCAAGATTGCCAAGTTTCGCATGTCTCACATATTCCCCGACGAACCACATAAACTCACGTAAAGCTAATGTGAATTTACGTTCGAGAATACTAGCTTTCATGTCTAATAATGAATAAAGGTTTGTTAATGCCACACCTGAAGGAGCATCGCCAATGATATCAGGTGAAGGGTTTACACCTTGACCAAATGCATAAATGTTTTCTTTTAGGATGTCAATTTGTGTTTTGTATGAATCCACTGGTACTTCTGCTCTGATTGTTTTTACATCGCCATCGGTATCTAGTTTGATTGCTTTATAGCGTTTCAGATTGGCCATGAATTCATCGAGCTTTTCGCCTTCATAGCCAACGAGCGCCCATACAAGTGACTGCATATCCGACAATGTGTTCTGTGCATCAGAAACTAATAGATCATAAGCATCGATGATAGATTTGTAAAAATGTAAATCGCTTAATTCTTCTTCGTTGTTGGCAAATTTGATGAACGGTACGCGTCCCCATGACTTCCATTCCACGCCTTCTACGTCTGTGAAATGCGGTGCTGGATTCACTTCAACAGTTGCATCTAAATAAATCTGTCCGTTAATCATTTCGTAGTAGGTCACATCATCAGAAGTCCATAACTCTAATTTTGTTATATTATCATCAAGTTGATAGAATCGAATAGCAGCAACCAACTTTTTACGTTTCGAATAGTCGTAAATCGGAATTAATTGTTCCGCTGGAATTATCATGTAATCAAATTCGCCTTCTTCATTCACGAAAGGATGTAGCCATTCTAAACCTTTGTTGCTTGCACCCTTGATTAATTCAGGTATTGTATCTTCCCACCGTTCGCCAATGAGTTCTTGCAGTAAATCTAGGTGTTCTTGGTTATCACTTCGACTACCAAAGACCATTGGTTCACCGACTAAGTAAGCTGTCTTTTGGTCTACCAAGATTTTATGAAATCCCGAAACCACTTTTTCGTTAGTAGCTTCCGTATCAATCACTTTTACGCCATCTTCGTAAGAGTATATTTTTCTGTTTAAGATGTCTGATTCACCTTTATAGTATCGAACGCCTTCGTGCATGTGTGATGGGTCGAACGAATCGAAGAGCTCTTTAATAATCTCGGATGGTGTCGGTGCATTTTGTTCTATATATCGAATTAATTCGTCGGTATGTGTTTTTTCAAACATCTTTAACCTCCTTTAACGCAAAACTTGCATGCGTTTCTTAGAACGCATATCCTCGCTCATTGCATAACGTGTTGCGTCGATACTGTGGTTATCTTTATCTTCTAAACGCGGTTTAGGATTGCCATCTTTATCCGTTTGATAATCGATATTTTCAAACTCTCTAGCTGTGTTTGGTGTACGTAACGGATCAATGCAAATAAAATCTAAATCATCTAACCATTGTTCACCGTATTCAACACTGTCAGGACCTTTTTTAACACCTTTGATTCGTTTGATTCCATGCTCATGCTTTAGTTCATCGATTGATTTGGGTTCTGCTGAATCAGCGAATATTTCATCTGATTGATACCCTTTATCGTGTAGTTTCTTAGCAAACTCTCTATTACTCATTTTCACACCGTATATTTCGTCAAAGATATAGATACCATTCCTCTTTTTGTCGTAGTGAATACGAACATAAGCTAATGGATCCGTTGCATAACCAAAGTCAACACCATTTCGTATGTTATCAAAGTTCTTCACCATTTCATCAGTTATGCATCCTTTTTCGATGTGCAAGTTATCAAATGGTACGACACCAGAACCGATTGCCTCGCCTAAGTACTCCCATCTGTAACGTAATTCATTTCGTTCTTTAGCTGCATTTGCTTCTTCAATAAACTGTTTTGAAATGAATGGGTTATCTAAGTAAGTTGAGTGATGAACAAATGTATTTTCAGGAACAAATGCCGATTCGTATTTTTTATTAACCCATGATTGTTTTCGCTTTGGAGGGTTGTATGAATAGAAGAACTTATAAAAAAGACCATTACTCAACTCTCCACGCAATAAAGAGTTTGTAATGGTTGTAACTTCATCTTCTGTTTTGAACTCAGCTAATTCCTCAATCCAAGCAATGGCAAATGGAAAATTAGCACTTTTTAATGATTTAATACGCTCTGGCTCTAACGCTCCACGGAATACCATATAATTCCCTCTAGGAATGTATGTGATTCGCATTGGAGATTTATTAATCTTGAATAAATGTGCCACACCTTGTTCGTTTATGGCCCATTTCATTTGTTCAAAGATTGATAGTTCGATAGTATTGTCAACTTTTCTTATACCCACCGCATTAACGGGGTAACGCATGAGTAGTTGGACAATTATATGAGCAATACCTGAGGATTTACCAGAACCACGTCCACCTTTGCATACCACGTTTAATATATTTGGGTTAATAGTAGCTTTCCACACCGAATGAAATGCTTTTGGCAATAATTCTGATAGTCTTATGACAGTCATTCGCCATCACCGCTTATATCATCCACGAATGTTACAGCACCTTGCACATTAACGTCTTGTTTATCTGTCCACATGGCGTAACGTTTACCAAGTAGTTCAGCCGCTTTAATTCGTTCGCTCATAGTTGGCGGCATTTCTGTATTAATTTCTTCTTCACCCCCACCAACTCCGACTAATGTTGCAGCTCTTGCTTCGCCACGCAAAACAGATGTCAATGTTTCCAATATTTCTTGCTGATCTGCTATACGTTGTGACTTTAATTCTTTCATTCGAGCATCGATATAAGCTTTAATGTCATGTTTTGACAAGTTTTGTTCACCTATCTGTCTTGCCGAACGTTTACTATATCCTGCTTTGATCGCTGCTTGTGTAGCATTACCTAATTCGATGTAATAGTCAGCAAATGCTTGTTGTTTCGGCGTTAATTTCCTTACATTCAATGGCATCACCCCATTACGCTAATTGCTCGGTAAAATTAAAAAACACCCCGAAGGATGCTAAATTTATTTCCTCCGAATCGCCCCGCGCACACGCTTGTATGTTGGTCTATTTACGCCCATCAATTCAAGTATTTCACGCTTCGAATACTGTTCGGTTTTATGCTTATTTTGTTTTTTCAATTCATTCAACTTTTGTTTTGTCTGTTCATTTAATCGCTCATGTAATTGCATGTTCTCACCTTCTTTTTTTGCGATAGTCCGTTTACACTCTCAAATCCGCACCAAACAAAAAAACGAAATAAGAGGAGGATTTACACATGCCAATCGGTGAATGCGGATGTTTGGTGCAGGTTTCAAAGTATAAAAATACAACGCCGAGACCATTTGTCAGTCGATATTGATCGTCCGACGGTCAACGGCGTTGTGATTTAAATCGCCTTTCAAAAGGCCGTTTACTCTATGAGCAACCAGCATTCTCCTTCCACAACTAGGTGGATGAGCGATAGGTTAGGCCCACGAATTCGTAGTCCCAACCGCAAAATGGCGAGACAGGCAAGGATTCGAACCTTGCATGACGAGCATTTATCGACGGGTACGCGGTCAAACTGCGTTCCGCTCTGGTTCTTATTAGAGTCGAGCCTCCCATTACGCCATGCCTTTGGCACCGAAGCGTAGCTCGTCTTACGTCTAAGCGTCTTCCCTTTCCGCCACTGTCTCATATGTATTCAGCAGCCGGTTTTCCACGCCGACTGCTTCATTGACCAACTTTACGAATTGTGTTATTCGTGTATTTTTGAAATGCCGAAGCGGTTTTCCACGCCGCCCCGGACCTACCTCATATTTTACAGTTGGAAAATAATAGCTGTCACCTTTGTTAAAAGTGTTAAATTTGGTAAGTTTGGAAATACACTATTTCAACATACTTTCGATAATCGATTCTTTGATGTTTTTAATAGATACATGACTTAAAGCCATGTGCTGCCCAATCCAACGCATTGATTTACCTTCTAAGAGCCAATACAATACTTCTGCTTCTCTTGGTTCTGTTACTTTATCAACTCGTTTTTGCACTTCTTGAATTTTAAAAATATATTCATTGATTCGTTTTAAGTGTTTGTTCCGGCGCAACACTTCCGAGAACACCACATCACCTGTACTTCCAGCCGCTTTCGGCAAACTGGCTTCAACACCGTACTGCGCTATTTTTGCCCCTTTGAAGTCTAATTCGCTTTGTAATTCTTCGACTGTATTAATCATCCAACGATAGTCTTTAATCCATTGTTCTAACTTTTCTTTCGTAATCTGCCCTTTGCCCATCTGTTTGCCCTCCCATGCTATAATAGAGTTGAGTTGTTAGCTATGAGGGCAAGCTGCGGCTGGTTGTTAATGTGTGGCCGCAGCTTTTTGTTTACGACATCAACTTAACCGTTTAAACGAATCTGCGTATGCGATAAAGTAGTTAAAGTCTGGGTTAGACTTTTTCAAACGTTCTAATCGCTTTCTCGCCCATACTTCGGATGTATAGAATTTATTGTCGATTAACTGCGGTATACCGTTTTGCTCCGCAACAATAAACATAAGCGCAAGAAACATTAATCGATGCCCCCTTTTTTATTTCGCATTTTCATCGAAGTGTGACTATATTTGTGTCCGATTCACATCAAATAGTTCAACAACATAATTAACAAATTCATCATAAAATCCATTAAATTTCTTAGCGTTCATCTTTCTTAAGATTGGAATTAACTCATATTGATCAAATGATTTTACTGATTCTTGAAACATAAATCTTCCACGTTTTAATTTACCTTGATAGTAATCCATCCAAATATCATCTTTAGTTATAAATTGAATCCAATTATTATCTATATCCCACAATGCACTACATCCGCCCCACCCTTCTTTGTAATACATAAAATATATATCATTACCTCTCATTTTCTTCACAACATGTTTGTTCTCCCCATAAGCATCGTTCGGAAAAAGAAGAGCTGTCATGTTTCTAAATTCTTTATAAATTACATTTTCATTCGGATTATAATAATAACTAAACGGTTCTTTGTACCATTTATCTTGTGTCCAATTGCAATTAATTATTTCTGCCCAAGGTACAATAGGCAATTCCCCATCTACATAATACGAATCCCCTTCAAATTCTCTTACAAACCAATCGTGTTTTTCTGTCATCCGTTCGTGATATCTGTGTATTAAATTAAAAGCAACTCTTGGCTCATATCTATCAAAAACGTCTTTTGTTGGTAAATAAAACTTTTCCATATCAATCTACCACTCATTACACAATTTCGTTCATTTGTCACTTAATCTTCGAAGTGTGACATTAAATTTCCGTCACTTCTAATTCCCATTCTTCAATAACTTGCTTCATTAACTGATTAGTGAAACGGAAATCTCCATTTTCTGCTATTAATAAAGAATCTCCGTCTACATCGTAAACTGGATATTTTTCACCCTTTAGAAAAATCCTGCCATCCGCTTCAAAATTGTCTTTCGGACTAACATAATAAAGCAACTTACAATTCATTATTATCTCTCCTTTATTTCGAACTTTGATTCATTTGTCACTTAATCTTCGTACTACGCATTAATTTTTGTTAATTTATTCTCAAAATCGTTAATTGAATAATCTTCGATATGGTCACAAATTCTTCGGAATGTGCATTAAACCGTTAATTCTTCTTGCACTTTGACTATCTTAAAATCAACCTCATTTTTGTTGTACATTTTATGAGCAATAACATAATCAATAAAAAGTTCTCTCATGTAATTTAAGTCGCCACTACCGTAAAATTTTCCGTTTAAATAACATTTGTAATGCTCACGATTAATTGGTTTATATGAAAATTCAGCACCACAACTACAGATTGAATAATAACCATAAGTTTCTTTTCCACATTCAATACATTTAAATTTCTTTGGTACAATATTCATTTTTCTACTTCCTTTCTGTCGTTCAATGTGTCAAAATGCTACTTACAATAAACAACCATCAATTAACAATACTTCTGGTTCGTCACTTTCTAAAACTTCTACAATTTCTTCTACATCACTTAATTTTCCATCCTCACCAACAGCTTGCGAAAATTTCACAATTGCATAAAGTTCCGGTACTAATTTACATTCTTTTAATAGCTCATCAAATTCATCTTCTTCGCCAGCAACCACTTCGATGTACTTTTTTACAGCTTCTTCGTAATCTTTTGCTTTAATCAAAGCGTAGTATGGCTCGATAAATTCAAAGAACTTCAAAGCTGTTATATTGCTCATTTGTTATTCTCCTTTCCTTTGTCGCACTATGTGTCAATTGTTCACTAAGCACTTTCTTCTCTATCGCTGATTGTGTTATCTAACACTTCGCCAATCTTCAAAAACTCATCCCAAATGGCGCAACCCGGACAATATTTCACATTATTTCGCTCATTCCAGTTGATGCAATGTTTACAATGCAAATCGTAAAGCATTTTCTGTCTTTCCAATGCTGTTAATCGTACTTCTTTGTTGATAACCGCCATTCAAATCACCTTTTTGGCCTTTTTACGGGCTTTTCTGGCTTTTTTCAACTCGTCATGGGTTATCCATCCGCCGTCAATTTTTGAATACGTTATGACTTTTAGCTCATACGGATAACGGTACTCAAAAAGCTTTCTCCTCAACTCGAATTGCTGTGTGACCATTCCTTTTACATCCACCACTTCAACGTGTCCATCGGTATAGTAAACTTCAAAATCTGCATTATAAGTGATAGCTCTAAATGTCTTACCATTTTTCTTGAAACTATCTAACAATGTGTATTTTGGTTGCAACTCGAAATCTATTACGATACCTTGCGCTTTTAATAGTTTTAAATGTTTGTAATATCTTGCTTCCAGTGCAGAATCAAACTCGATTCCATCCACTACTACTTTCTTGTTTTTGTATTTTGTTTTTGCCATGTCGCCCTCCTTGGCACTCGCTTGATTAGAGTGCTGATAAAGAGTTGATAAAACTCTCATCAGCAAACTTACATTTAACTAATTTGTTTTTCATCCAAATGCGGAACGCCATTTCTAAACTTATACCCCATCCGTTCCAACTTCCCTCTTACTCCAGCTTCGCTGCGTTTTAAGTGACGGGATATCTCTTGTATACTGATTCCTTTTTTCATACTTTCGAGGATGTAGTCAATTTCTTTTTGCGTGTAAGGCCTGTGATTATCAAGATAAGCTGGACGGTATTTAATTCCCAAGTCTTGCAATCTACGTTTAACCGCTCCATGTGTTCGTTGCAGCTGGTCGCATATCTCTGGATACGTATAACCTTTTTCGACCATGTGTTTTAACAGATTATCATCCCTGCTACTCCATGGCGTATTATGTGGTTTTGGCACGTACATCTTTTTACGATGGTCTGCTCTGCGTTTTTCTTCCGCCCAATCTGGTTCGGGACCTAAATCCCCCTTCTCAAATCGACTAAAATCAATCATTTGTTTGTTTTTCTCTGCCCATTTCCACCAATCTTTGTATTTGATGACTTTGACTTTTTTTACTTTAGTAAAACGTTTATACATAACAGGTAGACCATATTTTTCTTCCCAATTTTTCATAATGCTGTAGTTAACTTTTATTGTTTTTGCTAATTCACAGATTGTAATTCCGTCGAAGGCTTTAATTGGATCGCCAAGCCCTAACTTATACGCTTTCACCTTTACGCTGTTTTCTGTACGATTTAACTTTTTGCATATCCCGGGTAGCGATACAGTGCCCCAACTAACTTCTAAATAATCGATTTCCTCTTGAGTCCAATGTCTTTTCTTCATACAACCACCCCTCAATAGTGATTTAGCTGTCGCTGATGATTGATTCGATTTTTCTCTAGATACGCTTCTTCGATTTGTTCCCATGTAAAACCGAGTCTTTGTTCAGCCATATTGAAAAAGATATAGCATACAGTTCTAAATGCATCTTTTCTTTTGCGTTCATCTTTAGATTTGATAAGAACAACCCAGTACATCAATTCCAAGAAAATGTCTTCTGTTTTTCCTACCAATTCATCATCCCAAACATATAAATCATCTACGGTATAGCCCAATTCGATTGCGATAGACAAGATGAAATGCAAACAATCGACGAACTCTTCAAGTAGTGGATTGATAATTTTATCCACTACCTGACCGCTATGACCGCACTCCCAACATGAATCGACATATTCACCATCACATGATGGGCATGTCTTATATGTTCTTTTTTCAATTCTCGGCTCTTGGTCATGGCTCCAAAACTTGAAACCACGCCAGCAATTTGCGAGTTCGCCGAGTTCAACTTGCAAGGCTAGAATCTTTTTATCTAGCAAATCTTGCCCCTGTAATCCTTTCTCCTCAACGATTTTTTTATCTAATTTTGCTTGTACTTCAAACAACTTTTGTAGATTCATTTCGATTCTCCTTTGCTAACCAGCGTTTTTCGACTAGAATTTGATATGGTTTTGAATCAGATTCGAAATATTTCGTTTCACTTACCTCTACATAGCCATATTGCTTGTGACGTTCGATCTCCTTTTCTAATTCGCATTTTGTTCGACCTTTAAGAATTTTTCGTTTATGATAGATGCTTAACGTCTCCATTTACATCACCTCGCTAAAACGGTAAGTTATCATCGATTGCATCTGGAAACGAAGTATTAAACGGGTCATTATTCGGTTGATTTTGACCGCTGTAGGCGTTTTGATTACTAGATTGATAATTTGTATTACCTTGACTAGAAAATTGATTCTGCGCTGAATTAGGCGTGTTTTTTGATTCAAGGAATTGGATTGATTCCGCAACTACTTCGGTGTAAAACACCTTCTTGCCGTCTTGGTCCTCATAGCTGCCGGTTTGGATGCGGCCATCGATGCCGACGAGGCTTCCTTTCCGCATGTAATTTGCGAGGTTTTCAGCTTGTTTTCTCCATGCTACACAGTTGATAAAATCTGCTTCTCTTTCGCCATTTTGGTTTGCAAACGGTCGATTAACAGCTAACCGGAACATTGCCAATGATTTCGAATTTATTAAACTCTGAACGAGCCATTTCATTGAAAGAATAAAATTCTCCATCCTCCATCCAACCAAAAGCACCATTTTTAAATAAAACTTCGTATTTTAAACCAAAATAAGATACAATATCCCCCTCATAAATCTCCTTGCCGTTTTTGTCGTATAAGCCTGTAAATTGCATTAAAATAAAACACATCGTTCCTTTTTCATTACCGTTCTCATCAATATCAGCTTTATCAAAAGCGAATGTTAAAGGATTTTCTTCATCGCCTTCGTATTGAAATGCTAAATTTTCAGATTCAACCATTTTGTTTTTTAAATTAAACCACGCACGAAACTTAAACCGTGAATTTACCATTTTTATCCCTCCAATGCTTTTCGTGCTTTTTCACCATAATCCAAAGTGATTTCTGCCCGTTCTTTGTTCTTTGCAGAATAGATACTTTCATCCGCATAAAACTCAAGCGCTTTACGAAACTTTTCCGCTTTTTCAGCTAGTTCCATCAACCAATGGTAATCATCGCCTTTTAATGTGACATTCCCTTGATTATCAACAATTGTTGGATTTAAATTTTCCAACCGTTCCTTATCGCTCATTTTCATTCACCCCCAACGCCTCACTCGCGATTTTATGAATCTTGTCATATGTTGGGTTGAAGTCGCCTAGCCCGCGAGTAATGGCTTCGATTTCTTTGAGCGCCTTTTCAAATTTACTTTCGAATTCATGTTCGGAAACTGTTGCTTCCGAATGATCGCCTTTCGCTGCCCATTCTCTGTTCAATCGAGCCGCGTAGTCATATGCTTCAAATTCATTTTCAATAACTTCCCACGGCTCTGTTTTATATTCGCCTGCATCAAATACAGTTACGACATACACTTTTGCCATTTCATTCACCCCTTAAAATCTCATCAAATTTTGATAGTCTTTGCTTCGCAATCTCCCGTCTGTAGCTAGTCGCTTTGTTTTCAATAGGCTGTGACATTTCGAGGATTCTGTCGTATGCACGATTTCCAATTTTGTCGATTAAATCAGCAGGCCGAATATTTGAAGTTGCTAGAATTGGTTTCTGACGTCTGTAACGTCCGTCAATAATCGTGAATACCGTTTCTTGCACCCAATCCGATGTTTTTTCTGCTCCTAGATCATCGATAATTAACAAGTCACAAATGTTTAATGCTTTTAAAATCTGCTGTTCGGTTTCTTTGTTGTTATAGTTAAATGTCGCTTTAATTTTGTTCAGCAGCTCTGGCATTGAAATGAATACAACGACTTTCCCGTGTTTCGTCAAATGATTATGAACCGCTGCCGCTAAATGCGTTTTCCCGTTTCCTGGTTCACCCCATATCATGATGGATTCGGGGCCGTATTCTTCAAAGTGTTCGGCATAATGTTTCGCGATTTTATAAGCATTTTCGCTGCCTGGCCGAACCTCAAAGTTTTCGAAACTAGCATTTAAGTATTTATCCCCGATGTTGCTAATCGAGAATAACTCACGAACTTCATTTTCTTCTTTGGCTCGTACCAGTCGATTTATTTCTTCCATTTTTGCTTGTTTCTCGCATTCGCAAATCGGTTGCACCCATCTTTTACGGCCGAGCACTTCGATTTCCATCGGAGGTACCTCTTGGCCACAGTGTGGGCAGATGTGCACATCAGAGTGAGAAGTCATCTTCTGACGCTCGATCAGATTGTCCATTACCGTTTGAATCGCGTTCACTTCGTCCACCTCGTTTTCGTTTAAATTCCGCGTCGTCGCGTTCGACTTCGGCTAAATTACTAATTCTTTTATGCTGCCAGTCTTTTAAGATAGTTTCGATATATCTTAGAGTTGCCCGATTTGATAGAACTGCCCGTCTAATAGCTTCTAAGATTAAGTCGTGAGGATAATCTTTAATCCAGTATTCAATTGTTTCTATTTCGATTGGTGACAGGTTATAGCGAATGTTTTCTTGGACTGCTTGGAATATTTCTTGGCTGCGATCAGCAGTATTAGTAGTAGTAGAATTATTATCAGTACTTGGTATATTCAATACTTGGTTATTATCAGTATTTAGTAGTGTCGGATTTTCTACTTCTTGAAAATCTACTTCTTGATTTTCTACTTCTTGAAAATCGGTAAGTAGAGACTTTTTAGGAACTTCATGAACAATAGTTTCCCACCTTACAATCCTTTGCCCTTCTCGTATAGGAACACGTTCAACATAACCATGTTCTTTCAGTTCGTTAAAACCCGATCTAAATGATGCTTTTCCATCAGATGCATGCGTTACTAATTCGTCCATATAAAACACCCAGTCATCCGGCATAGATAACAGATATGCCATTATGCCCTTAGCTTTCCAGGATAGCCGTTTATCGTTTAACGCTGTCCTGTTCATCACTACATAATTGCTGTTCTTAGCGACCCTTACAATGCCCATTGCCCTCGCCCTCCTTTATGATTGAGGGGATTTCTCCCCTCGCGTTAGATTAATGTTTGTTGCTCTGCGACTTGCTCTTGTTGCTGTTCTTCTTGTACTGGCTCCGTATCTTCTGCTTCAACTTCTATTTCAATAATGTTGCTTTCTGCTACATCTTTCGTAATGTCCTTAAATTCTCGCTCCTCGCTGTCTTCAATGAACGCTTGTTGCATTTCGATTGAAAGAATGCCCCATTTGCTCAGCATATTTTTGAGAACTGTTTTCTTGGCCATCGCGTCATAATCGTTTTTCCATCCGAAGTCAGACTTAGAAAAGCGTTTACGGTGCCGTTCGACTTCTTCTTTGGTCCAGTAGACTGTTTTCTTAAAACCGTTAATCAACTCAAAATAAGCTGCATATCCAACGATTGCATCCGATTGTTTTTTATCAAAATCGATTTCAAATTCTTCAGTGAGTCGGTTCCACTTTTGAAGTTCGCCTTCGTAAACTTCGATAACATTTATTGATTTATACTGTCCGGTACGTAAAGCTAATTGGATATAACCTTTGTAACCCAATTGAAAAGTTGCCCGGTTTCCATATGGTACAATCCACGCATAACCTAAGTTTTTATCGACTGGAAGATCCAGTGTGGCAGCGACCATAGCGCTGCCTATTACACTCATCTGGTCGCATTTTTGCAAGTTTGTATCGCTGTTGACCAAATTGATTACGCTAGTCATAAACTGCGGAGCCCTTTTTCCAAGCACTTCTTCAAAGCGTTTTTTCACGCTTTCACTGTTCATCAGCTGCTTGATTGTGTATCCGTGTACAGGGCTATTTTGACTTTTAGAAGCAAGTTTGTTTTTCAATGATTGTGTTGTAGCCATAACTTTTCACCCTTTCAGCTAATTTGTTTAATTCCAAATTTCCGGTAACTTGATTGTTTAATGACTTGTTCATATACATGAGGGAACTTCTCTTTCAATTTCTTAGAATCAACCTTGTTGGATACGATAGGCTTCCAACTGATTTGATAATTTCCTACCATTCCGTATTCAGCGTCTTTTAGCTCGTTTTTAATCTCGTTTTCCAACGCTTTTTCTTGTTCTTCTAATTGTTTAATTGTCTCTTTGAGGGAAAGTAATTCTTCGATTTTACTTTTATATTCATGTTTCAAATCAACGGTTTTTCCTCGTTCTGCGTCGGCGTAACGTTTTTTCAAATATTCTTCAGCAGCACTGGATCCATCAAGTTTTGGTGGTATATTTTTTTCAACGTGTTCGTGCCAAAAATGCTTTTCAGTTTCAAAAATCATGTTGATAAGTTCATCGTCGCGCTCAATTTCTTTCCAAAGAAACTTTTGTCCGCCAATTAGTACTGCAATATATGCCCGCTCATATTCGGGACCTAATACTCCTAAATAATGCTGAACTTGCACAATATACGTTTCCGGGATTTCATCATTTTTCCACTCATCAGCGTTGTATGCAGACGTGGTTTTGCATTCAAGGATGGCTTTTTCGCCAACCACCATTCTGTCTACATTTGCGATAATGAACGGATATTCTGGATGTTGGAACATTGCATTTCTGCGACGTACCTTTTTCCCGCTTCGGATTTCAAATTCTTTTGCAACCATATCTTCAAGCATTGTTCCCCAGTAAGCTGCCTCGCTTTGTGATTCTTGAGTTGTTACTTGACCTGTCTTTTCCAACCATAATTCAAAAGGTGTTTTCCATTTATTTAGACCAAGAACAATCGCTGCATCAGAACCGCCAAGCCCTTTTGTTCTTGCTTCCAACCACTCTTGGCGGTCCATTTCGAGCGTTGAAATTGCTGATACCATTTTCAGACCTCCTATGCTATAATTTCAGTAATTGAAATATTTTTTATTTGTAGGCCACTTAAAAAAGTGGTCTTTTATATTTCTTCGAGAGACCCATCATCCATGAGATACTCCCAAAGGCAGCTTGGACTGCAAAACAGTTCATCATCGAATGTTGCGGCGCCATCCCCTCCATAAATTGGTGCATCGCATGTTTTACATTTTCCTATTGGTCCTACCGCATCTTCCGGATAAACTCCGCCGAGGACCATTGGATTTTCGATATCGATTGGTCTCATGATTTCACCTCCTTGATGTAGTAAATCCATTCATCGAGGATTAACCCATCAGTGATTTCCTCAATGGAATCTGCATAATAAGTTATTGGGACATATCCTTGCCCTCGAATAATGCCTGTAAATTTGTATTTACGGCCGCCATTGATTACAGCTGTATTGCCATTAACCCATGTAATCATCACGCATCCCTCCTTCTTGGTGATAGAATCACCAATCTATCCACAACGTCGTCGCCACTGGAGCCTTTGCGGCCGCCGCTCGTCCGAATGGAGTCTTGGCGAAGCTGGGCTCGGTTGTAGATAGATTGCTAATCCCATCCGGCAGCTCATAATCCCCGTGGCTAACCAACCAAATGATTCGAGGAGTCGATTATGAACTGCTGGATAGGAGCGAGTTAGACTCGCAACCCATCATCATTTGTGTTATAATTGAATTAGTGTATATTAGTCTGCCGTTAACCATTTTGGTTAGCGGTTTTTTAATTGATGTGAATATATAAGAAAACTGTTAAGATAATTCCGAATAATAATGGTCCAAAGAACCAAATGAAATCTGATATGGTACCTTGTCCTTCGAAAAAGTAATCGTTGAGCCACTTCATCTGATCACCTTGCCTGATAGCAACAACTTTTGAATTAATGTCAACTTGCGCCATTTAAACTTTCGCACCTTTTGACCACCTCACATAAAATTCCTCGTTTTGATAAATCATGTATTGTTAAGTAAAATCTTCGTTGGTTTTCGAGCTTTTGTACTCGTTCAAGAGAGCGAAGCATATCTCTGTTTCTAGCGATAGCTAAATCAATTCGTCCGTCTTGAGTGTGCATTCTAATCATGTTTAAGAGATCATCAATGCACGCTTTCTCTTTTGCTATCTCAAAATTGATAGATTTTAAATCCATAACACCCCTCCTATAAACGCTGGAATCATTTGTAATAAAGTCAAAGCGTTGTTTAGCACATCTGCGCCGAACATCATTACTGCTGCCTGCGCTTCACAATTCGTAACCCTCACCCAGTTCATGAATGTTTTAATATCAACAAAGTATCGACCGCTTTCGATTTTGCTTACTGTCGATTGAGTTATATTGAGTTCGTAAGCAATTTGTTCTTGGGTCATTTTTGCTTTCTTTCTGAATTGTTTCAGCAACTTATGATACTCCTGGGTTACTTGCACGGCTTTCACCCCCCTTCAAATATTCCAAAATGGAATATATTCCGTCTCGGAATACCAAGTTAATTCGTTTGAGATTAAGATATTAGTAGAGGTTCTGCCCGGCCTCTAACAATACGAAGAATTACTATTTGCCCGTACATCTGCCCGATGTATTTTTTATCAGTACCATTCATCAACAATTTCTTTTAAAGCTTTAACGCTGCCTTCGTATTCCCAGAATCGTTTGCCCTTACCGTTTCTACGTTCGTACACTTTCATTCGTGGATCATGTAGAACGTATTTTTCTAAATACGAAGGTTCCATGCAGGTAAGTTCGGACATTTTCTTAATGTCCCAGTACAGTAACTTAGGTCGCATTACATCATTGATTAAACTTTCAATTTGTTTTTCAATTTTTTCTGTAGTAATTCCAGACATTTCTAAAATAGTTTTTATCAGAACACTTTCAGATGGTTGTTCCTGAATTTTTCTAACCATCAAAAGTCCTCCTTTGCAAAGGCTGTTTGCCCGACAGCCTTTTTATTTAACTAATTTCAATTGAGTTTGTTTATTGTAGCTTTCAATTTCAATTTCTAATGAAGTGCTTGGGCGCCATTTGCTAATGAAGTAAACCGCTTCATCGAATTTTGATTTCGGTAATTCACTATAACGTGGTAATTTGAAATGACGTTTAAAGTCACGCCACAATTCTGCAAAAGCTTTACGTGCTACTGCGTTATATGCAGGCGATTCATAACCACCAAGTATCTCTAAAACTTTCGCTTTACCCTGTGAATTTAAAGCATATTCTTGCGCTCCATCAATGCGCATGTATTCTTTTAAATAAGCAACATCGCTTTTTAGAGATTTAATTTCTTGATAGTTTTTTAGTGATGTTTCTAAAGCGAGTTCGATAGGATCTTGTGGAAGTTGCTTCTCTTGTGTAACACGATAATATTCATCTACTAACATTTCATAAGCTTCCCAAGCTTCGTCTGTATTTAGTGATTTCGCATGAAGCCATGCGCCTTTTTCTGTCCATAAGTACAATGCTGATGCATTTTTTCCAACCAGTTCCGAATTTCGGAAGTCGTTCTTAAATCGTTTTAAGTCTTCTCCTTGAAGTAAAATGTAATGTTTGCCTTCTTTGTAGCGTTCTTTGTTTTCGCTGAAATTTTTTGAAATGCGATCACTGCTTGTCCCATAGCTTTCAGCAAGCTGTGATGTAGTTAAAACACGTTGTCCTTTATGTTCAATCACTTGCAATTGATTCATTTACATACCTCCTAGTTTTTGCAGGATTCCTCTCTTTCCTGTCGAATATTGACAGCGGAAGGAGGTGTTGGTTGTGACTGAAAAACGTATAACTCTTTTAGAAACCGTAGATGGTAAACAATTTAAATCTCGTTATCATGACACCGAACGCACTTACTTTGCTCTAAAAGAAGATATAATCATCAGCTGTTCGAAATACAGTTCAGGTATCCTTGTCTTTGCTCGTGATGAAGATGATGTATTTGATTACATCGGTGATATACAAATCGATAAAGAAGATATAGGATTAACCGAAATATACATTCATAGCAGAGGCATCCAATCGTTGCAATTAAATCATTCAGACCATCTAGGTATCACAGTTAATAACGATTCTTTAAAAGATGTGACAATTCAGATTGATGAAGCTAAATCCAAACAATTTAAAGAGAAAAAATTCTTCGATTTTTAACAACCTTTCAAATCAGATAAAATAGCTTCTAATTCAGATTTAATGTATCTTTCTAACCTAGGAATATGTTTAGTTGGTTGTTCATTCGTTTTCTTGCTAATTAGAATCTTTAACCTCTCTTGACAACCAACTAAACGACTTGTTAAAGATGGATCGAATTCATACAAGATATTTTCTTTAACAAGATAATTTAATAAATCGTTCACTTTGGACAAAACATTTTCAGCTTGATGTTGAGTTAAGTTTTCCATTGTTTCATCTCCTATGCGGTTTTATCACTTTCTTGTAAACCTTGTATAACATCATTCGTAAAAAAAATATCGTATGGATCCCGTTTTAAAGCTTTAGCGATTTTTAAAGCCAACGTTACAGAAGGTTCTTGACCATGCAATTCAATATTAGTAATCGTTTGTCTAGTCGTTTTACAACGTCTTGCTAATTCTGCTACAGGCATTCCTACTTCTTTCCGAATTTCACGCAACTTATTATTGTAAGTCATGTATAACACCTCCTTGACTGTATTGTATTACATGAATTACACGTATGTCAATAATGATTTACAACATTTTTCTATATTTTTTTCATTCCATTGTGTAAAGTATGTATTACAGGGGGTGAGTATTTTGGAAACTTTAGGTGAGTATTTAAAAAAACTTAGAGGGAAAGAGTCTTTGCGCGAAGCCAGTAAACGTATTGGTATAAGTCATACTTATTTAGATACAATCGAAAAAGGTTATGATAAACGTTCTGGTAAACCGGTAAAACCTACACCAGAAACTTTAAAACTTATTGCAGATGGTTACCATGTATCTTATGAAGATTTAATGGCGCGCGCTGGTTATATTGAAGAAATTCCGGATGATAACTCTACCCCATTAGCTAACAAAGCCGAAAAAGACATAGCCAAACGAATACAAAAATTCAGAGAAGAAATTGAAAATTCGGATGGATTAGCATTCAATGGAGAACCATTATCAGAGGAAGCGAAAGAATCACTGATTGAATCGATGGAGTATATTTTTCGGCAGACGCAGAAGATCAATAAGAAGTATGTTCCTAAGAAGTTTAGGGATGAGGAGTAAGAGTTAGGAGGATGCAAATGAAAGAAATTATTTATTTAGACACTCAATTTCTAAATTCTTTTTTAGCTCAAAAAAACGACGGACTCCCTACGTTAAAAAGTCATGAAAGAGCAGAGGAAATCAAAGATGCATTAGAGTCTTCTGATGGGCATAAAAGCGGATCAAGTATTGAAGCTATTTTTAAAACTGGTGATTTTGAGATTCCACTTGTATTTAAGGGGCCTTCTGGTGAAATTAAAGGAGTTTGGAGACCTGGTACTTATTCAGAAGAAAAAGCTATAGCTTCTCAAACTGAAGCTGCAAAACAAATTATTTCAACTCAAATGCATGATAACGCCCTAGAGGAATTCATTATTTATTTAAATGAAAATACAGAAGATATTTATGTTACAGAGTTAACTGAAGATAAGAATTGTATTGGTAAATATGTTACTAAAAAAAGTACTTTTAATATTATTGATTTTGATTATTTAATCAAAATAATGCAAGCAGATATAATTAAAATGTTTATGTTTGATGAACTAGATAAAAAATTAGACGAGATAAATCAGCAACTTAAAAATATACCAAAAGCACAAAAGAATACTAAAGAATATCAACAAATGAATTCATTTTTTAAAGATAGAAAAGTAGAAATAGAAAATACGAAAAAACAAACTATTTCTGAATTAGAAAAAGTTGAAAAGATGTTGAAGTATTTGAAGGAAATTCTACCTAACTCAACATTTTTAATCGGTGATGGAATAATAGCACCGTTAAAAGAGGAATTTCTAAGAGAACAAGGAAAGGAATTAAGCTTTAAATATGGCAATTCTTCAAATTTAGAAATTACACTTCTGGGGAAAGTAACTGGGAAAATAAATAGCAGTGAATTACCTCAATTAAACGATATTGATATTGTATTACAGTTGCATCAAATGATTTATTTTATATTAGAATCATTAAAGTTAACAAAAAAAGGAGACCACATAGTCTCTCCTGTTGCTATTTATTTCGAATAAGCGAAAATCTTTTCCTTCTTTCCTCCATACGTTTTTTATGTTCTGAAATTTCTTGACGAACCTTTTTAGAGTGTTGAGATGCATACATTTGTTCTTCAATAACTTGATCCGCTATTTTTCTTATTAGCTTTTTATGTTCATTAAACAACATTTTCATTATCTCACACCCTTCAAAAAAGTAATTCTTATTATGTATTATATACAACTTTTCAGTTTTTAGAATAGGCATTATCTACAAAGCGAAGTGATTTTATGTGGTTGAAAGCTAAAGTACAAGAATTAGTAAATGAACACAAAACTTTCAACCCATTTGAAATAGCATCACAGAAAAACATCCATGTCATCAAATGGGATTTACACGAACAAATCAACGGTTATTATAAATACGATCGTCGAAATCGATACATAGTAATTAATTGCAACTTAGACGACGAGTTTCAACGTGTAGTATGTGCCCATGAACTTGGGCACGCAATACTACACACTAGAGTTAATACACCATTCATGACGAAGAATACATTTTTCTCTATAAACAAAATAGAACGCGAAGCCAATCGCTTTGCAGCCGAACTCTTAATCCCTGATGATAGTTTACTAGAATACAATAACATCTTTGACATCGCTTCTGCATATCAAGTGCCAGTTGAATTAGTCAGATTAAAATGTGAAGTCCATCATAAAAATTAAATCATTGTAGTCTATCAACATTCGATAACGGAGGGAATGATTGTAATATATGTATTTAGTGTACGTTGATGAAAGTGGAGATACAGGGGTAACTAATAGCCCAACTAGATACTTCATTTTAAGTGCACTGATTATTCATGAAAATAATTGGAATAGATTCATCGATGACTTAGTCGATTTTAGAAGAAATTTAAGAGACCGTTATAAATTTAAAATGAGAGAGGAAATACACGCTGCCGAGTTCTTTCAATCATCTAAAAAGTATGATCATATAGATAAACATATAAAATTACAAATATGTAAAAAAACACTAGATTTTCAAAAATCATTAGATTATATACAAGTTATGTTTATTGTTATAGACAAAGCTACTTTTACGGGAGATGTTTTTGAAACCGCTTGGAAATATCTTATACAAAGAATTCATAATACATTGGATAATAATAATTTTAGAGTCATAAACAATTCATCAAAAGATGAAAATAACGATAATTTTATATTAATTCCAGATAAAACCGATGATAAAAAACTAACTCAATTAGTAAGAAAACTTAGAAGATACAATCCGATTCCGAGTCGATTTGGTAATGGTTATTTAAATCTCCCTTTAACATTAATCGTTGAAGATCCATATACTAAAGATTCGATGAATTCATATATTCATCAATTAGTCGATGTGAATGCTTATTTTATGAAACAGAGTTTAGATCCAACAGCTTATATGAAAAGAAAAAAAGCGCACAACTTCATTAAACGATTAGAAAATATCAGATGCACACATATATCAAAAGAGAAAAATGGAATATTAATGGTTAAATAGGAAAGGCCCCCAAAAAGGGGGCCGGTAGGAACCTACTCCCGAGTCTAGCCCGGTTTCAGTTCCACCTTCATTATATTATAAACGCCATTTCTAATCAATATGAACGGCCTAATATTCAATACTGAACAGGCTGTTTTTTTAGCAAAAACCAAACCGAACATATATTCTTTTAAGGAGGTGATGTAACTTACCCTCCATGCCCGTACATCTGCCCACAAATGAGGGGGAAGAATATGGCAAAAACTAATCGAAAAAAAAATAAATTGCATAAATGTAAAAAAGATAACGAATTGTATTGGTATTTAAACTCTAAAGGTGAAAAACGTTGGTGCTTTCGCCATCGTTATTATGATTTATTTGGCAGACGCCGAGAAAAAACAGAAAGAGGATTTACTAGTGAAGCCGCAGCATACAGAGCGTTATGCGAAGTACGCGCAAAATTGGCAGCAGGCAATAACATTGAAGTTGAACACGACAAAATGACTGTGGGACAATGGGTCAACATTTGGTATGAAACACATAAAAACGAGTGGGAGATTACTACTCGATTACAAAGAAAAAATATTATTCGATACCAAATTGAGCCGTTAATCGGAAAAATGAAACTTTCAACGTTAGACAGAGAAACATACAAACGGAAATTTATTAATCCGCTTTTAGAGGAATATAAACCATCAACAGTAAGACTGTTCCATCGGGTGTTTAAAGTGGCAATTAATGCTGCTGTGGATGCTGAAATTCTTCCTCGTAATCGTTTCACAAAAATTAAAATTGTAGACGAAGAACGTCGTGAGGAACCAAATGTTTTAAGCATTCACGAATTAAATAAGTTTTTAGAAGCTGCTGAAACCGAACCATTCACTTCGAAACTTATTGTTTATACACTAGCTTTCACTGGTATGCGTCGCGGCGAAGCGCTTGGTTTGAAATGGAAAAATATTGATACAGAAAAATTTACAATCACAATTGAAGCTACAAGAGATCGTAAAGGTTATCGTACTCCAAAGACATTAAATAGTTATCGGACAATCGATATCGACGAAAATTTGGCTTCGATGTTTGATAAGTATCGTAAATGGTGCAAAGAGTTATTCTTTTCTTTCGGCAAAAGATTTACACCGGAAGAATTTGAAGAACAGTTTGTTTTTATATCATATCAAACAGCAGAACCATATATGGACAACAGTTTACACTATGCATTTAAAAGATTATCCAAAATCGTCGGTTTTACCGTTAAACCACATACTCTTAGACACACGCATGCTTCGATATTACTTTCAAAAGGTATCGACGTAGCAGTAGTAGCAGACCGACTTGGAAACACCCCAAATGTTATTTGGGAAACATATGCTCATGTTATTAAAGAAAGTAAAAGTCGAACAGTCGATCAGTTTATTTCTGCCTTGAAAACAGCTGAAAAATAGTGTTTTGGTGTATTTTGCAATAGAAAAGTGCAGAGAAATGCAATTAAAAATGCAGAGGTTTGCCACCCATTTAATTCCTTTTCGACAATGCGTGGGACAGTCTATAGCTCTCGCCATGAAAAGAGATGATATGGGCGTGATGAATTAGCCTGTCCACTAACGCTGCTGTTAAACGAGAATCTGTAAAGATCCGGTTCCATTGACTAAATTCTAAGTTAGATGTAATAATTACGCTTTTCTGTTCATAAAACTCCGATATAATTTGGAATAATAATTCAGCTCCTTCTTTACTAAATGGTAAGTATCCCATTTCATCTAAAATGACCAAATCAACCTTCTCCATCCGTTTTCTAAATGCTGATAAACGGTTGTTACGTAAAGCTTGTTCTAATTCCTCAACTAGGTGGGCAACACGGTAAAAACGAACCTCATAACCTAGTTCACAAGCTTTTCTCCCTAGTCCTGTGGCTAAATGAGTCTTCCCTGTCCCGGGTGAACCAACTAAAACTACATTTTCTCGATTCTCAATAAATTGTAGGCTACACAAATCCTCTTTGGTTAAGTGAGGAGGGAACCGAAGTTGTTCGGTCCACTCGTAATCATGTAAACTCTTTTTATCTAAGAACTTCGCCTTTTTTATCAAGCGGATTGCTCTCGCTTTTTCTCTTAATCTTATTTCCTCCTTAAGTAGCCCATATAAGAATTGTTTCGGAGTTTCAAACGGTATTTGCTCGTATACATCCGCAACATAAGCTAACCTCAATGACTTACACAATTCTTTAATGTCCTGTTTCAATTGACAGCCTCCTCTCTAGGAGCTAATGAATCGTATTTACTCCAGTCCACTTCATAAGGATTATTATCACTAGGTAGCTTATCCTGTGCAATTAATTCATAGAACTCTTCATTAATCTTCTTCATGTCATGAGAAACTAATAAACTAGCTAGAGCTTCTAATCGTTTTCGTCGAATAATTAAATTATCTACCAACAAAAATTCTTTAATTCTTCCCGGTAAATACTTATATCTTTTTTAGCTCGCTTGATTTACGCCCTTATGCTAAACAGTTGAGAAGTTCTTCACCCCGAGGGGCTGACGGTCATTCCAGAGAAGGGATTCTAAGGGCTCTCATCGCTGCCCCACTCGAAGGCATCGACACCTTTACCGCCCTTCATCATCGATTGGATAAAGACCTTCGTTTCCGTTATCAATGCGGTTTATCGATTGATCGCCCCGCACCGTCTATCTCCACTCTCAGCCGGGTTTTTGCAGCACTTACCAAAAAAAAGCTGGCTGAAAAGATCTTCCTTGACTTGGTACAGTTAGCTCAGGAGGAAGGAATAATTGACGGCAGCCACCAGGCCATCGACAGTGCCGCCATTGATGCCTATGAAAAGAAACAGCCCAAAAAGCGTAGTGAACAAACGGGTAATGCCAATTGGGGCGCAAAATATGATTCCTTCGGCAATAAAATTACCTGGTTTGGCTATAAGATGCATCTTTCAGTCGATACCGCAAGCGAACTGCCAATGGCCATAAAAGTAACCCCTGCCCATGTGAACGATGGAGAAGTCGCACCAGAATTAATCGAGCAAGTGGCAGAGCGTACCAAATCCAAAATTGAATTTCTGATCATGGATGGCGGATATGACCAACTAAAAAACTATGAATCAGCCAAAAACATTGGAGCGCAAGCCATTATCCCGCTCAATTTGCGCAACGAAAAAGAGCCTCCTGAAGGGATTTCTTCCAATGGAACTCCGCGTTGTTCCATGGGTTATGAAATGACTTATTGGGGAGCTGATAAGGACCAGCTCAAGTTCAGATGTCCTCACGCAACCGGCAAAGTGGATTGCCCATTAGGAATGGCAGCCTGTTCATCTTCCAACTATGGAATGGTGGTAAAAGTCGACATCAAAAAGGATGTGCGCCGATATTCCAATCCGCACCGTGATACAAAACGTTGGAAAGAGCTTTACAACGAGAGGACAAGTGTAGAACGCTGTAATTCAAGAATGAAAAGCTACCTTACGGCGAACTCCCTACATGTATGGGGAATTGAGAAAGTAAAGAGCCATATTTACCTGAACGCTATTGTATTACTTGTTTCAGCGCTAGCGATGGCAAAGGAAAATAAAGGGAAGAAAGCCGCTTAAAAAAATTCAATGTGAAAAATTCTGTAGGTATGCCCGAAAACAAGATTATTGTAATATTTTGTAAAATAACATGCTGGTAGCTATTTGTCGAGTGCTTTATTTTTTATACTTTTATCCAAAAAATCTAATTTTGCAAAATGCTCATGTTATTTAAAACTTGCCCCCAACAAAGTTTTATGATATGTCATTTAAATTGGCATTTAGTACAATTAAAAAGTATGTGAAAAATACTTGGAAACATTGATTTATCAGCGTTTGTGTTAAAAAACGGTTCGACTCCCGCCGTCTCCATAGATGAATTTTATAAAATTTCAATAAACGTCAAAATCTGTGACAGGAACCATAAAATTTCCGTTTGGAAACTTTATGGTTCCTTTTATTTTAGGAAATTTTATGGTTCACAACTAAATTTAATTTAAAGTTTAACGTAATTTAAAAGGAGTTTTGAGATTAGAAAAAACGATTTAAGGATGATGAAGTGAAAATTAACTTCTCTATTTTATATAGAACATGCTGAGTAAATCTTAATTTTAAAGAAATTAAATCTAATGGTAGAATAAAAGAAGAATTATAAAAGTAAATGTAAATGGGGAGTTGCTCATGGGTAATATATCGAAGGGTTCTTTGTCAAATGGTGTTGGTGAATAAATTCTAGTGACATTATTTGGTAATATGTATTCGGATAGCTTAGGGGAAATTCGAGGTTCCCCTAAGCGGTTTTTATTTTCGCTAAGTTTTGGGTAATGAATATTCGGTTTCTAAAGTGATAGAAGGATCGATAACCGAAAGAAATGTGTTTAATCACCTTGATTTTGTTATTACTCCCCTCTAAAATGCCGTTATTATAATCGTACTTTAGCGTATTCTCGACGTAATTGATGTATTTGTTGATTGTCTTGATGGCGGTTTTCATATAGCTGGAAACGATATTTTGTTTATTCTCTAATGTTTTCTTTAGGAGCTCAAAGTCTTTGGTTTTGATGCAATGGCGAACGTATTGGTATAACTCATAGGACGCTTTTAATTCAGAATCTAAATCAATGAGATAGTGGAGAATCTCCACCTCACACATATGCTTTTTAAAGCAACGATGATATGTATAGTTCTTATAATCAAGTTTTGTTTGATCTTTCAGAAGGAGCTTCCAGTATTTTTTTAATTTATTGTAATTCTTTTTATCCCGATTCATGACGTTGATGCGCGTTTTGTTTAAAGCTCTGCTAAATAGTTGGAGGATATGGAATTTGTCGAGTACGATTTCCGCTTTAGGGAAAACTTCTTGGATTAAGGAAATATAAGGGCTGTACATATCGATGACAATCGTTTTTACCGCATCTCTCGCCTTCTTGGAATACCGTAAGAAATATTCTTTGAGGACATGTAATCTTCGGTCCTCCACGATATCCACAATCTCCCCTGTTTCAGAGTCGCAGAAAATAAAGGACATCGCTCCAGTTGCGGATTTCACGGATTTAAACTCGTCAAAACACAGGTGCTTAGGAAGATAGTGAACATTCGGCTGATAGTAACTATAAAAGCTGTCAATGACTCTACTGACAGTGGCATGAGATACATTGTGTTTGATGGCAATATCTTTTTCGGAGATTTTATCTTTGGCGTTTAAAGCAATCGATACTTTGGTATTGTTGGAAATGCAACAGTTTTTAGCCACGACGCTCGTTTTTAAAGTAAACGTGGAATGACAATGTTTACAGAAATAACACTGTTTACGCAATTTTAAATAGGTATGAAAACCTGAAACACTAGGCATTTTAATGAGAGACGTTTTAAAACCGTGTTTAATGATTTGATCATCGAAGACATGTCCACAAGCATAGCACGCTTTTGGTTGGTAAGTTAATTGGACATAAAAGACTTTTGATTGGACCCCTTTAATGAGTTCTTCTGCACAAAAATTTTCATCAAATGTGATATTTTTATCTTTAATATTTAATAAATTACGTATAGAATAATGATGAGACATGTGACATCACTCCTTGTAAATGTGGTTTTGGTCGATTACATTTTACCAGAGTTTTGTCACTGTCTCATTTTTTTGTTCAAAAAAATTGGTGCTGGTTTTTACTCACCAACACCAAATATTATAGAGCCGAAATGAATTTTTAAAGTTTGAGGTGGTTATTTGAATTACTTTTTTAAATTGATATGTGTTAGTAGTATTTATGCCCTCTTTTATGTGATAGAGGCAGAACTTATGCTGAATATCTATCGTATTAGTAGATTTATTAATTTAGAGGTAGGGACAGTATCCATTTTAATTGGATTGCTAATTTTAATTTTAATAATATCCAGCACTTTTATATTCTATATGCTCAATAAAAAATTTTTAAAACAAAACAAGTGGAATTACTTGGGGCCATTTATTTGTTTACCGATCATTTTCTTATTTATTTCCTCTTTTACAAATATATTTCCTATGTACAACGAAGGGGATAGACCAATCCCTATTATAGGATTAGTTTTTACAGCGAGTTTAATACTATATCCATTTTATTTATTAACGGTAGTTCGCATATCCACTTATGATAGCGTAACAAAAAGGAGTTAGAAGACTACTTAAGTGCTGTTCTAAAAATCTCTCCGCAAAGTGCTTATGCATCTGCAGTAGGTTACTTCGTAGGTAAGGTAAGAGAAGGTGGAGCATGGGACTACAAGGTTCAACCAGGATATAGATACTGGTATAAAGAATGGACAGCCTATACTTATTCAGGAACAAGAGTAATAAATACGGAATATATCGGTAATTATAACTATGGTTACGTAGGTGAAACACTATTTTCTAAAACTGTATTACTTATTGGTGGTACAGGTGTAGGAATTGGTGTTGGACAACCAGAAGATGAAAAAGATAGACAAGCTATTACTCAAGGTTTCGATGATGCTGTTAGATACTACTAGTTACAGTGCGAAACTAATATAATTGCATAATAATATTAAACCTAGCCTGTATTGGTAATTAAACAACAATAGGGCTAGGTTTTTCTGTTACCAAAAGGTGTATTCCATTTATTTTATGTTCAAATATTGCTTCAAAACCGCATAAACATATATTATTTATTTAACCTTCACAATAGACAATAAACTTATGTGTTTTGCAATGAAAAAGTACACAGTTGTGCAATTGCAAATGCATAGTGTTGCAACTTGACATGGAGCCTTTGCGGGCATGATTTCTTGCAAAGGGGGCAAGCCATAATTATATTTGGTCTTTGCAAGGCAAAGTAGCCTATCATGCCCGCCACCATGTAAAGCGTCAAATATGCAAAAATTTATGCATAATGCCAAACACTACAAAAATTAATTACCATCAACAATTTTACGACTTGAATAGAGAATTCCCTTCTTTTAAGGGCTACATTTCCTTTACGGAATTGTGCAGAAGTATTGGAAATTTAAGTTAATCTTTTAAAAACAGTAAAAATAATATTTAAGTGTTGACATTATACCCTTATGGGTATATGATATCGTTAGAGTAACAAAGAAAGGGAAAAGGAGGTTTCGAATCATCAATCTTAAGATAATGTATTGTTGTCAATTCAAGTTTTTCTCTAATTTGTGTTGGAGTTCTATTCAACATTAGAAGAAAAAACAATTTCTGTAATAAAATATTTATTCATACATGAAGAAAAAGATTCCATGACGGCAAATTTTTGATTTTATATTCAACAAAAAATTTTTCTAAAATAAAATACCCTATTAGGTATTTGGAGGTTTTGAGATGTCGATAAAGGCACATGTACAGTTAGATTGTACGGGGCTTTCATGTCCAATGCCGATTGTGAAGACGAAAAAGGCAATGGAAGGTATCGAGGAAGGCCAAGTATTAGAAGTGAAAGCGACCGATAAAGGTTCAATTGCCGACTTAAAAGCATGGTGTGACAGTGTTGGACATCAATATATCGGTATGTTTGAAGAAAATGGCGTGCTGTTTCATTACATTCGTAAATGTAATGAGCAAGTTGTTGAAAAGAAATTTGAACATACAATCTCGAATGATGAAGTTCTGAGTCGAGTGAAAAATGGCGGAATTCTTCTAGATGTTCGAGAAGAAGTGGAATACGCTTTTGGTCATATTGAAGGCTCCATATCCATTCCAATGGGGGAATTAGAAGACCGTTTAGATGAATTAGACAAAGACAAGGAAATCTATGTCATTTGTCGAACAGGTACACGCAGTGATTTAGCTGCTCAAAAATTAGTAGAAAAAGGTTTTACAAAAGTTTATAACGTCTTACCAGGAATGAGTGCTTGGAAAGGCGATTTAATAAAAAAATTATAAATTCGGAGGGGTTTGAAAAATGTCTAATAAAGTTGCAATTATTGCAAGTAATGGTGGATTATTTGATGCATATAAGGTATTTAATATCGCAACGGCAGCAGCTGCTACAGAGAAAGAAGTAGCAATCTTCTTTACATTTGAGGGTCTGAACTTGATTCATAAAGAAGCGATGAAACAATTGCCACTTCCAGAAGGAAAAGAACATTATGCAGAAGGATTTGCGAAAGCAAATGTTCCAAGTATTCCGGAATTAGTAGAAATGGCAAAAGAGATGGGAGTAAAATTAATCGCTTGTCAAATGACAATGGATGTTATGAATTTAACGAAGGAAGACTTTATTGATGGAATTGATGTAGGTGGCGCAGTTACATTCCTTGAGTTTGCAAAAGATGCTGCACCAACATTAACGTTTTAATCATTTGTTTTATTCCATTCTTTAGTGGAAGGGATTACCCTTCCACTTCATATCACAAGAATATACCTGCAGGGGGTAAGTGGAATGGCAGTTCAAAAAATGACATCAGCACAAGTAGCTCGTAAAGTAATCGAAAATCAACCATTATTTATTTTAGATGTACGAAACAGAGAAGATTTTGAAGATTGGAAAATTGAAGGACACCGATTTGAATATTTAAATGTGCCTTACTTTGAATTATTAGAAGGTGTGGAAGAAATTCTTCCAAAATTACCGTCCGATCAAGATATTTTAGTTGTTTGTGCGAAAGAGGGCTCTTCTGTCATGGTTGCGGAAATGCTTTCAGATGCAGGATACGATGTGTACTACCTTGAGGGGGGTATGAAAGCTTGGAGCTCTTACCTCGAGCCAATTAAAGTAGGTGATTTGACTAATGGAGGTGAACTGTATCAATTTGTTCGTCTAGGGAAAGGCTGCTTATCTTATATGGTCATTTCTGATGGTGAAGCTGCCATTATTGACGCAGTTCGTTTTAAAGATGTGTTCATCAAGTTTGCGAAAGAGAAAAATGTGGAAATTACCCACGTATTTGATACACACTTACATGCGGACCACATCTCCGGAGGACGCCATATTGCAAAGGAAACAGGGGCGAAATATTATTTACCACCAAAAGATGCAGATGAGGTGGTTTATGAATATAATCCATTGGAAGATGGTTTAACAGTGAAGGTTGGGAATTCCGAAATTGAAGTAGGCGCTCTGTATTCACCAGGTCATACAATTGGTTCAACTTCCTTCATCGTAGATAACAAGTATTTATTAACAGGAGATATTTTATTCATTGATTCCATCGGTCGACCTGACTTAGCAGGACGTGCTGAGGATTGGGTAGGAGATCTTCGCGAAACGCTTTATCGCCGTTATCGTGAGTTAGCGGAAGATTTAATTGTATTGCCTGCACACTTCATGATTATTGATGAGTTGAATGAAGATGGAACAGTTGCAAAACGTTTAGGGGATCTATTTGCGGAAAACCATGGTTTAAATATTGAAAGTGAAGAAGAATTCCGTAAGACAGTAACAGAAAACTTGCCACCACAACCAAATGCATACCAAGAAATTCGTCAAGTAAATATGGGGAAATTGACACCAGACGAAGAAGAACAAATGGAAATGGAAATCGGTCCAAACCGTTGTGCGGTACGTTAAGTATGAAACAGGTGGGGAGAATGATAAACTCCCCCTTTTTAATGAGAATTAAAAAGGAGCGTTTGAAATGGAAGTCAATCAAGTGTTAGATGCAAAAGGATTATCTTGTCCACTCCCGATTGTACGGGCAAAAAAAGCAATGGATACGTTAGCGACAGGTCAAGTGTTAGAAGTGCATGTGACAGACAAAGGCGCACTATCTGACTTTCCTGCTTGGGCTAAATCAAGTGGACATGAAATATTAGATCAATCGATTGAAGCGGATGTAATCAAATTCATTATTAAAAAGGGATAACGAATCGATAAAAAGGAGAGGTGACATTCGGGAGAGGGTGTCACCTCTTCTGGAAAGAAGGTATCAACATGGACATTGCTTGGATTCTAACCATATTTGCAATAGGATTTGTTGGGTCATTTATCTCAGGGATGGTTGGAATTGGTGGATCGATTATTAAATATCCAATGCTTTTGTATATCCCTTCTTTATTAGGCTTTACCGCATTTACAGCTCATGAGGTATCTGGGATAAGTGCTGTACAAGTATTCTTTGCTTCTCTTGCTGGTGTTTGGGCATATCGAAAAGGTAACTATTTAAATAAATCCCTTATTTTCTATATGGGAAGTGGAATTTTAATAGGAAGTATCATCGGAAGTTTTGGTTCATCCTATTTTTCGGAACAAGGTGTTAACATTGTATACGGAATCTTGGCGTTAATCGCCGGAATTATGATGTTTATTCCAAAGAAGCAAATTGATGATATCCCGTTAGAACAAGTCACTTTCAATAAACTACTTGCAACGATTTTATCTCTCATAGTGGGAATTGGTTCAGGGATTGTTGGAGCAGCCGGTGGTTTCCTCCTTGTACCGATAATGCTTGTCGTATTAAAAATACCAACTCGCATGACCATTGCAACAAGTTTAGCTGTTACGTTTATTTCATCGATAGGAAGTGCAGTAGGGAAACTATCAACAGGGCAAGTAGATTACTTGCCAGCCATTATTATGATTGTCGCAAGTATGATTGCTTCACCTTTAGGAGTGAAGGTTGGTAAAAAAATGAACCCTTCTACTTTGAAGTGGATTCTAGCGATTCTCATTATCGGTACAGCTATTAAAGTATGGATGGATATACTATAAAAGCAAGTTACATGAACAATGGGAAAAATCTTATGAAATCAATCAAAAAAATTTTAGACTTCTCAAAGGTATTATGAGATAGATTTTAGTAATAAATAAATAGAAAGAAGAAAATGGGTGTTGGCGATAAACCAGCACCAATTTTTTATTCCTTCTTTTAATTCAATTTTTTCGGTAAATGTATTAAATCAAGATTTCACTACAACAACAATCAACGAAAAATGGGTAGCTGATATTACATATATCCATACGCTTCGTGATGGTTGGTGTTATCTAGCGTCCGTTCTAAATAATACTATGAGATCGTCATTTTGACGGTCTTTTTGTATGTTTAAGGACTTATTAATAGAAGATTTTTTGAGAGATAATCTAATTTTAATTAAAGTTTTTTTCTAAGTGCCTTGTAAAAGAAGAACATATTAACCTCTAACTCGAAAAAATGTTCCGTATTAATGAAATCCCCCATTTAACACCAGAAGCTTCAAACCGACTAATATTTCATCATTATAAGGAGAAAATAGTTGTTGCCACTAAGTCTTTTTGTAAGAGGAAAGAATTCTTTATTCTTAATTTTCTCTATTTTTAAAATTTTGATACACAGAGAAAATTCCCGTAAAAAACACTTGCATTTAAGCTAAAGACCGAATATTATTAATTCTGTTGTTTTAAATGTTCGTATTTAGGGGGCTGAACTTTTTGTTTCGACTACAAGAAAATAAGACAACTGTAAAAACTGAAATTTTTGCAGGATTAACCACTTACTTAACAATGGTATATATTGTCATCGTTAACCCTTCGATTCTAGCGATTTCGGGTGTACCTAGTGAACAAGTATTCACAGCGACAATTATTGCGGCAGTATTTGGTACATTATGGTTGGCGCTATTTGCCAATTATCCAATTGCAATGGCTCCGGGCATGGGGTTAAATGCATTCTTTACATTCTCGGTTGTCCAAGCGTCTAAAGGCGAAATTGACTATATGACAGCATTTTCTGCTGTATTTGTAGCGGGTATTATTTTCTTTATTATTAGCTTAACGCCTTTACGACAAATGCTCGTGAAAGCCATACCGAATAATTTAAAATTAGCTATTACTGCTGGTATCGGTTTATTCATCGCTTTCATTGGCATGCGATCAGCAGGCGTCGTGACAGATGACGAAGCGACATTAATCCGATTAGGAGATTTATCAAGCCCTATGGTTTGGTTAACAATTGTAGGGGTTCTTGTTACGGCTATCTTCATGATGTACCGTGTATTCGGTGCAATTTTCTGGGGTATGATTGTGACAGCAATCCTTGCAGCATTAACTGGCAATGTAACATTCAATGGTGTTATTTCAATGCCATCATTACCAGAAGGGATTTTAGTATGGAATCCAATTGAAGCTTTTGGCGATGTCATTAAATATGGTTTATATGGGACAGTATTTTCATTCATTTTAGTTACATTGTTTGACACGACAGGTACGATGATTGGCGTTGCGAAACAAGCGGGTATTTTAAAAGATGATAAATTGCCACGAGCACGTCAAGCTTTCCTTGGTGATTCGATGACAACGATCATCGGTTCAATGTTTGGTACAAGTCCATCAACAGCCTATATCGAATCTTCTTCTGGTGTAGCAGTAGGTGGACGTACTGGATTAACGTCGTTAGTAGTTGCAGGGCTATTTGTCATTACCTTATTCTTCTCGCCATTAGCAGCTACATTAGCAAGTGTACCTGCTATTACTTCTCCTGCCTTAATTATTGTAGGTAGTTTAATGATTGGTGTTGTTCGCCATATCGAATGGGATAAAGTAGAAGAAGCATTTCCAGCATTTTTAGTTATTTTAATCATGCCATTAACGTCTAGTATCTCAGATGGTATTGCATTCGGGTTTATTTCTTACCCATTATTTAAGTTACTGAAAGGTAAGGGTAAAGAGGTTCATCCATTACTTTACCTCTTTGCGATTTTATTCATTATCCTGTTAGTGATTATGTCTCACTAAAAATGAAAAGCCTCTCATTTCGCGAGAGGCTTGTTTTATTGGTGCAGAAGAATCACCTAGGGGATTATTCCATTTATGTTAAAACAACAGGCAAAGTTAATCTTCGAACGGTTAACTCTGCCTCTTTATCAATTAGTTGAAGATCAACTTTCTTCAACGTTTATAACGAGTTCCTCAAATAATTGATCATTAAAATATATTTTTAATTTCCATAATCCACTTGTAGGGAACATCATAGATGATGGAATATGAGAATCTGCGCCGTTATTCGGGCTAATGGAAACATTAGAGTATTGCCAAACTGTATTATTGCCAGATAGCAGCACGGGATGTTCTTTTCCGTCTTTATCAATGCCAACTACTTTAAAATCACCGCTGATTTTATCTTCCTCTCCCCAAAAATGCCACATATATTTATTCGGTTGATTTGCAATAAACCTTGTTGCGACTGCTTCACCTTCGTTACCCGATCCAACCAAAATTCCCACCTTACCTTCTTTCCCAATCAATACATACTCACCCTTTGTCCCGTCATGAAAAGTCACGGGTAATGTAAAAGTAGGGCTTTCCTCTAACTTTTTGTTTTCATCAAGATTTTTACAGCCGACAAGAGTCATTAACAATAGTACAGAAATCAACATAATGATTTTATTCCTCATATGACTCTCCCTTTATTAGCTTGAAATAAACGACATTTTATATTACTTTCAACATTTTTACTAATATTCCTTCTTATTTAATCAGTCGGATGCCGAATGCCAAGCCTCTTAGAGCGGAAAATAAATAAAAGATTTTCATAGCCTCTTCTTTCCGTCAAGTACTCCCCAAAAAACAAAAAAGGCCTAAGGGGATTTAGGTCCCCTTAAGCCTTTTTTCCTCTAAGCCCTACAGCTTTGCTTGTTTTACCCATTTATTGACTTGTTCATCCGTACCGTAAACAAAATGATTTGGCAATGGCTCATGCATTTTAGCTGTATCCGGTGTTTCTTCATGGACATAAGGAATTCGTTTCCGTTTTCTTTCCAAAATCGGATCTGGAAGAGGAACAGCGGATAATAAAGATTTTGTATATGGATGAATTGGGTTGTTGTAAATTTCGTCTGCATCGCCCAATTCCATAATTTTTCCCCGATACATAACCGCAATTCGATCGCTGATATATTTGACCATCGATAAATCATGGGCAATAAATAAATAAGTCAAATTTCGTTCCTTTTGCAGATCTTTTAGCAAATTGACTACTTGCGCTTGAATGGAAACGTCGAGAGCGGAAATCGGCTCATCGGCGATAATGAAGCTTGGATCTAAACTTAACGCTCTAGCAATTCCGATTCGTTGTCTTTGGCCACCGGAAAATTCATGTGGATATCGTGTCATATGTTCACGATTTAAGCCAACTGCTTCCAATAAAGAAATAATCTTTTCTTGACGTTCTGCTTTGTTTTTATATAGGCCGTGGATATCAAATCCTTCGCTGATGATTTCACCAGCTGTCATCCGCGGGTTCAGTGAAGCATATGGGTCTTGGAAAATCATTTGTATTTCCCGTTTTAATTGCTTTTGTTCTTTTTTTGATTTGATTTGATGAACATTTTTTCCTTTGAAAATCACTTCGCCGCCAGTAATGTTATAGAGTCCGATAATGGAGCGGCCTGTAGTGGATTTCCCGCAGCCAGATTCACCAACGAGGCCTAATGTTTCACCTTCAAAAATATGAAAACTAATGCCGTCAACAGCTTTTATTGGATTGGAAGGAGAGCCGAAATATTGAGTTAAGTTTTTTACTTCCAAAATTTTATTCTCTTTATTCACCTAATCCAGCCTCCTTCTTATATCTTTCCATTCTTCTTACGATTGGCTCAGGAATGTTGATTTTCGGTGCATATTCATGCAATAGCCATGTTTTAGCATAATGTGTATCGGATACTTTAAACATTGGAGGTTCTTTTTCAAAATCGATGGCCAATGCATATTTGTTCCGAGGTGCAAAGGCATCACCTTTTGGCGGATTAGTCAAATCAGGTGGAGAACCTGGAATCGCATACAATCTTTCATCACTTTTGTTATTTAGATCAGGCATGGAGCCAAGAAGTCCCCAAGTGTATGGATGTTTTGGATTGTAGAAAATATCGTTGACCGTTCCGTATTCCACAATTTGTCCTGCATACATAACCGCCACCCGATCGGCGACATTTGCTACAACCCCTAAATCATGGGTAATAAAAATAATAGATGTTTTATGTTTTTTTTGAAGTTCCTTTAATAATTCCAATATTTGCGCTTGAATCGTCACGTCAAGGGCTGTTGTCGGTTCATCGGCAATCAATAATTTCGGATCAGCCGCAAGCGCAATGGCGATAACAACACGCTGTCTCATACCGCCGCTAAATTCATGTGGATATTGGCTGAACCGTTTTTCTGGCATTGGAATGCCGACTTGGCGAAGCAATTCAATTGCTCTTTCTTTTGCTTCTTGCTTTGAAACTTTTTTATGTTTTAAAATTACTTCCATAATTTGTTTTCCAACACGGATAGTTGGGTTTAAAGCAGTCATTGGATCTTGGAAAATCATCGCAATCTCATTGCCACGAATTTTGGACATTTCTTTATCGGAAAGGGGAATTAAATCTTTTCCTTCGAATAAGATTTGACCATCCGCATATATTCCTGGTGGCTGCGGAATCAATTTCATAATGGCATTGGTTGTCACACTTTTACCCGAACCGGATTCGCCAACAATTGCCAAAGTTTCCCCTTCATATAATGTAAAATCAACGCCACGTACTGCTTGAACAAGCCCTGCGTATGTTTTGAAGTTGATTTTTAAATTCTTTACTTCGAGTAATGGTTTATTCATGCTTCCACCCCTTTCTATTTGCGTAATTTTGGATCAAGTGCATCGCGCAAACCATCACCAACGGCATTAAAAGCAAAGATCGTTAAAGAAATTAAGAAAGCAGGGAAGAATAAACGCCAAGGGGCTACACGTAAACCGCCCATACCTTCTGATGCCATTGTTCCCCAGCTGGCAATTGGTTGGTTTACTCCTAAACCTAAAAAGCTTAAGAACGATTCTGTGAAGATGGCGCTTGGAATTGTTAATGTCATCGTTACAAGAATTGCACCTAAAGCATTTGGGATAATGTGGCGGATAATTAAATGCCAATTTCTTGCGCCAAGAGTTCTCGATGCTAGTACGAATTCACGGTTTTTAATGGATAACACTTCACCGCGGACAATCCGTGCCATGTTGATCCAACCGGTAATCGATAAAGCGATAATCATCGGTAAAAGACCTTGTTCCATTACTACCAATAAAATGATTACCACTAAAAGATAAGGAATAGCAGATAAAATATCGACAATCCGCATCATAATATCATCTACACGTCCGCCAATAAGTCCAGAAATGCTTCCCCATAAAACGCCAATGATTAAATCAATAATGGCAGCTGTGATACCGATAAATAATGAAATGCGGGCACCAAACCATACACGAACAAAAATATCCCGCCCTAAATCATCTGTTCCAAACCAATGTTCCTTTGAAGGAGCTGCATTATAAACACCTAATTGATCGCGATAACTGTATTGCGACAGTTCAGGAACAAATATCGCAAACAGTGTAATGAGGAATAAAATGATAACACCTGTAACCGCCAATTTATTTTGGTTAAAGCGGAGGAATACTTCTTTCCAGAACGATACAGGCTTTTTTGCCAATTTATCGCCTTCTTCCAACCGCGTTCCGACTACTGTAAACATTTCAGGAGTTAAATTGTTGGTCGTTTCATGCTGTTTTACCATTATTTCTTTGCTCCTCCTTTCAATTTAATGCGCGGGTCAATGATAGTATATAAGATGTCTACGATTAATACAGCGAGCATTAAAATAATTGCATAGAATACGGTTGTTCCCATAATGACTGTATAATCACGGTTTGTGATACTTTGAACGAAATGTCTACCTAATCCAGGAATGGCAAAAATTTGCTCTATAACAAAACTTCCTGTTACAACACCGGCTGTTAAAGGCCCTAAATAAGTAATAACCGGCATTAATGCATTACGCAAAGTATGCTTAAAAGTGATTGTCCATTTGCCAAGCCCTTTGGCACGGGCTAATTTCACATATTCACTGTTGTTTTGTTCCAACATGCTGGAACGGACCAATTTTGCGATATACCCCGCATGTGTCAAAGCGATTGCCAACGCTGGCAGAACTGAGTATTTAAAGCCGTTCCACCCGGCAACAGGGAATAGGCCCAATTTTAAAGAGATGAAGTATTGCATTAATCCGGCCATAACGAATGAGGGGATTGAAATGCCCAAAACCGCGATGGTCGTTGCAAAATAATCAATCACGCGGTTATGGTAAAGGGCCGCAATAATGCCAAGTAATACACCGATTCCAACCGCTAAAAACATGGCTTCAAGTCCAAGAGATAACGAAACCGGGAACCCATCGGCAATAATATCGTTCGTGGAGCGGTTTTTATATTTCATGGACTCGCCAAAGTCAAACGTCAACGTATTGAGTAAATAATCCTTATATTGAATATACCAAGGATTATCTAATCCATATTTCGCTCTTAAATTTGCTTCAATTTCAGGTGGAAAATCCTTTTCACTTGCAAAAGGATTACCAGGTGCAGCCTTCATTAAGAAAAAGGTTGCCGTGATGATAATTAATAACGCAATGAACATAAGAACAATTCTTTTGAGAATGTACTTCAGCAAAGCGCTCCCTCCTTTATCTAAAAATTCTGTATAGTCCTAAAAAATAGTGAAAGGCTGCTATGAATCAATACAATCGATTTCAGCAGCCTTTACAACTATGAACCTAGAATTTAATTACACCAATTTATTATTCAACATCTACATATTTTAAGTAAATATTACCTAAAATATCTGTCTCCATGTTTTTCACATAGTCTTTAGCAACACTTAGGTTAGTGTAGTAGTAAATTGGTGCAACCGGCATTTCTTCAATAATAATCGCTTCTGCTTGTTTTAATAATTCTAAACGTTTTTCTGGATCAGTTTCTTTGTTAGATTCTCTTAATAGTCTTGTATATTCTGGGTTTTCCCAACCTGTATCGTTGTTACCGTTTTGAGCAGAATCATATTGTTCTAGGAATGTATAAGCATCGTTGTAGTCTGCAATCCAACCTAAACGTCCAACTTGGTAATCTAAATTTGACAATTTGTCTAAGTAAACTTGCCATTCAGAGTTGTCAAGCGTTGCATTGATGCCTAAGTTTTTACGCCAATTTTCTTGAATGAACTGAGCGATTGCTGCGTGAGCTTCACTCGTGTTAAATGAAATTGTGATATTGATATCTTCAGGTTTGCTGATTCCTAGCTCTTTCATACCTTGTTCAAGAGCTTTTTTCGCTTCTTCTACATCATTGTCTTTGAAGTAGCCGCGATCTTCTTCAAAGCCTTTAATCGCTACAGGAACCATACCTAATGCAGGTTTTTGTTCACCTTTTGTAATGTTGTCAATCAATGATTGACGGTCAATTGCAAGTGCTAATGCACGACGGATATTTTTGTTTTTAAGAATTTCATCTGTTGTATTAAATTTGTATACATAGATGGCTGCATAGTCTTTGATTTTTAAAATACCTTCTGATTTGTATTGGTCAATTGCATCTAAAGCTACTGTTTGGAATGGAGAACCTAAGAAGTCAATTTCCCCATTATCAAACATAGTTGCTGCTGTTTGTTCAGATTCAACCATTGTAATATTTACTTTTTCAAGTGCTACATTTGCAGCATCCCAGTAATCTGGGTTTTTCTTCAATGTGATATCTTTGTTATGATTCCAAGAATCAAGCAAGAATGGACCGTTTGTTACATAATCTTCTCCAGCTTCTGTGTACCATTTTGGATTTTTCTCAGCTACATTTTTATTAACTGGGAAGTATGTTTTAAATGCTAACATTTCTAAGAAATAAGGTGTTGGTTGTTCCAATGTAACAACTAAAGTTTTATCGTCTTCTACTTTAATACCAACATCTTCAACTTTCGCTTTACCTTTGTTGTAAGCTTCTGCGTTTTTGATTGGGTAAAGCATAGAAGCATATTCGGAAGCGTTTTCAGGATTTAATACCCACTTCCAAGCATATTCAAAGTCATATGCTGTTACAGGATCTCCGTTTGACCATTTTGCATCGCGTAATTTGATTGTGTAAGTTATTTGGTCATCGCTGATGGAAATGTCTTCTGCTGCTGCATTCACAATTTCGTCACCTTGACGAGTTGTTAAGCCTTCAAATACGTTATTTAGAATTGCGGAAGAAGTAGAATCTGTCGCAAGTCCTGGATGTAAGGAAGGCGGCTCAGAAGTGATGACTAAATTAAGTTCTTTTGAACGAGAAGTTTCTTTTCCTTCACCTTCGTTTTTGTTTTCTTCTTTGCTGCCGCTGCAGGCACTTAGCACTAAAGTAAGTGTGAATAGTGCTGCTAATAAGAGCCAAAACTTCTTTTTCATTTTTTCCCCTCCATTAATCATTTTAAAAATTTTCAGAAAAAATATGGACGTGCCATTTTTCTGAAATTTGCATGCTCGATAATCATAATATCAAACTTTTTTGTTAAAATAAATACTTTTTTAATTCTCTGGAAGATTTGAAAATATCTATTTTTTTAAAAATTATTTTCAACTATTAAAGTTTGATAGTTTGATATGACATAACATTCAGTGGGATTTCTCTTTTGATTTGGATAGGGAGATAATTAGTTAAATATAGAAAGCTAAAAAAATTTTATATAAATAGTTTTTTTTGATGTAATCTATTGATGAAATTTAATATGTAGGAGATGGGAAGAGGATTAAGGGAGTTTAAAAAGAGTGTACTCCGGGTTGTTGAAATTGTAAATAACGGAAAAAGTTCCCTGTTACCGATTAAAAATGAAAACCAAACGGCCTAGAGACAAGCTAAACTGTTTGGTTGTATTTTCCATTAGAATTTACTTCTCTTCCAACTCTTCCTCATCCTCCACATATTCCAAAATATCGCCGGGTTAGCAATTTAATGCTTTGCAAATGGCGTTTAATGTGGAGAGGCGAATGGCCTTTACTTTTCCAGTTTTTAAATTGGATAAATTTACAATGTAATTCGTTTAATTGCATTTTCCGATCTGCAAGTACCCAATCTAATCTTACAATAATCATGTTTTCACATCCTAAACCGTTGCATCAAATTCTTGTTGTAAAAATGAGCCGTATCGAAAAATATGCCCAATGTTCCAAATGATTAATCCGCATAACAGCATACCCCAATGAATGCCGAAAAATTGTATGGAAACTGATTGAACTAATTCCGTGTTTTGAATGAAAGCCGCGAAATTGAATATTTCATTCATACAATATAAAAAAATGCCCCGTTGCTTTTAAAGGTAACGCTCAGAAAGATAATACAGTAGCCGATCCATTCAATTCTTCGACTGTTTGTTAATGTAAAAATATCACCATCTAAAATAGATTTTAAAAATCTTGTTACAAGAAAAATAATTGCCAAAACGATTGAATCATAAAAAAGGAAAGTGAAAAGAAAAAGAATTACCAATGATTTATCATAATGAAATAAATTCATATCTGGTTCTCCGAAGATGATTTTTAGCCCATTCAAATCTAGAGAAGCGCTGATATCCCCTTTTCTCATGAGATTCAAGACAAATTGTTCTGATGTCAAAATAGCTCCGCCTATTAATATAAGTAGAAACACGGTACCTAAGATTGTTAGGAAGAGTATTATTGTAAATACAATATTTAAACCTTTTATAAAAGATAGAAACTGTTTTGCTTTCATCGCGCTTTCCAAACATCACCCCATTACGCTTCATTTCAAACATCTTTCTAAACAATGATTTCAAAAAAGGTGTTCGCTATTCCTGTATTTTTCATCTCCATTTTTTTAATTGGAGGATGGCTAGGTATGGGGATTGGCGTTATAAGTCTATGGATGTTTATTAGTACAGCTGTCTTGTATATTATTCATTTTTTTACAAGATTGAAGTCAGCCCAATAAAGGGGAAAAAGATGAGGCTGGGACATAAACAAAAAATGAAAGGGGCAGTTGAAAGAGTTTTGATAAAAAATTGAAATAACTAAAAATTGATTGAAGTGACGGGGCGAGTTCCTGTCGCGCACGCTTAGTCGCAAAGCGGAGCAAGCTCAAGGAAGTAAATTCAAAGCTTTCCTGCGACAAGCCCTCTCGAGACAACGAGGAGCGAAGGAATGACTCAGAGGAGAGTCTAGCTGGGCCCGCGGAAAGCGTCCCCGGAACGGAAATCAATTTTAATAACATATCAAAAAAACATCATTTTCTCTTTGGAGAAAATGATGTTTTTTTAGATTTGTCCCAACCTCATCAAAAAACCTCTCAATTCAAGTTTCCTCCATTTCAGATGCATCATTTTTATCTTTGCTGCGTAGCGACTTTATATGTTACTCTTTACTTTAAAAACTCCAAAATTAAGATTTTAAAAGTACTAGATAACTTTTGATAAGGTTTTATTTTAGATTCTTATAGTACTTTTGTAGATGTATTATAATTCCTTATCTTCTAAAATATATAAAAATTTAGTATAATTTAATTATTCAATATTAATTGTTGGAAATTAACAATAGTAATATAGAAAGGTGATTTAGAATAAAGTAACCAATGAATTGTTGCTAAAGGAGGAAAAAATGAAAAGCATTCAGACAAAAATTATCATTTTATTCTCAATTTTATTTATCATTTGCACGGTGATAATCAGTTGTAACATTTACTTTTCATTCAAGAAATTGGTTGTTACGACAATCGGCACGCAGGCAAAAAACATTGCAGAAAAATCCGTGGAATATCTCGATATGGAAAAATATGAACAACTTCTCCTTGAAAATGAAGAAACGGATTATTATTATGAATTGCGTGAAAAATTAAATGAAATAAAAGAAATGAATGGGCTTTTATATTTATTTACGATGAATCAAAGAAAAAATTCAGACGGCGAGTATGAATATTATTATGTGGTTGATGGTGCGCCGTTGGATGATGAGGAGGCATCCGCCTTTGGAGAAGTGGAAAAAAATTATTATGAAGCCATGGCTTTAGCTTTTGAAACCCAAGAACTTCAAGTCGGTGAATTTACGGTTGATGAATATGGGGTTGCAGTGAGCGCCTATGTACCGTTGAAGAATGACAAAGGGGAGTTCATTGGAATTCTCGGCGCTGACTTTGATGCAGAATATATTAAGAATATGTTGGATTCCCGAAAACGAACAATTATTTTGTTTACAATTGTTTCCCTCATTGTCGTTGTCTTTATTATTTACTTTGCTACAAAAATTTTGATTAACCCATTAAGAAATTTAGCAAAAGAAATGGCAAAAGTACGGGAAGGGGACTTTACGGTACAGTTAAAGTCGAACCGGAAAGATGAAGTAGGGCTACTAACTCATGCATTCAATGAAATGGTAAAAGAAATCAAGTCCATGATTTCAACAATAAAAAACAGTTCGCATCAATTAGCGGTTTCATCCGAAGAATTATCCAGCACGGCAGAGCAAACGGCAAGTTCAGCGGAATCTGTAACGGAATCTGTACGGGTAATTTCTGATGGGGCAGACCGCCAACAATCCATCGTATCAGATGCGGTGAAATCGATTCGACATATGTCTGAACAACTCAAAAAAATTTCATCCACTTTACTGGAAGTTTCTGCATCCTCGAGAAATGCAAATCACGTTTCCGATAATGGAAAAGAGAAAGTGCGTAAAGCAATTCAACAAATGGAACAAATAAAAAATGTGCAGAAAGAATCTTCTAAAGTAATAAGTGAATTAGGTTCGAAGTCGAAAGAGATTGATGAAATTGTTGTAGTTATTACAGAAATAGCGGATAAAACGAATTTACTTGCTTTAAATGCGGCGATTGAAGCAGCAAGGGCAGGTGAACATGGAAAAGGCTTTGCCATCGTTTCCGAAGAAGTGCGAAAACTGGCCGAGCAGTCTGCTGCAGCAGCCAAGCGGATTTCTGAGCTCATTAAAGAAATTCAAAATAAAACGTTCGATGCCATGAAAACGATGGAATTTAGCAATGAGGAAGTGGAAAAAGGCACAACAGTCATTGTTGAAACAGGTCAAACATTCAATGATATTAATGATTCCATCCAAGTCGTGTCAGAGCAAATTTCAGAAATCAATAAGGAGATTACTCAACTATCGGAGCACGGCAATGAAGTGGTTCAAGTCATTGATGAAGTTCAATCCATTGCCAACCAAACATCAGATGAAATAGATGAATTTGCGGAAATTATGGAAAGCCAATTGGCGATGGTGGAAGAAGTTCAAGCATCCATTGTCCAACTCAATGAAATGTCTGAACAATTAGATCAACTGGTGGAGAAGTTTAAAATAGATTAATATTTTTTAGACTGTTTCCATTGTTAAATAATTTTCATTGATAGTGGCTTTAGAGAAAAACTGAACCTGTTGCATGAAGATAGGCGATTTAGAGAGCATTCCTTTCTAGATCGCCTATTTTTGTTTATAAACAAAACCTATTATATTACTCAAAATTATATAGAATTTACCATTTATGGATGTTATAATGGCAATTGGATGATAATATTTCAGAAATATTGTAATTTTTTTGACAGGAGTACGAAATGAAAATTCAGAAATATTTTGCTTTTCTTGTTTTTTATTTCATTTAGTTGTTGTTTTGCGTTCTCGCATACATATGCGGCTTCCTTAGATTCAACGATACAGCAAAAACTTGGAAGCTCCAATGTCAGTGTATCCGTAAGATCCGTTGATAATGGAGAAATTATTTATCAAAAAAATGGAGATACTCCGATTAAACCTGCTTCCACGCTGAAGCTGCTGACGGCATCAGCAGCCCTCGATGTTTTAGGAAGTGATTATCGTTTTCATACATATTTTTATATTGATGGAGAAATCAAAAATAAAACATTAAATGGAAATATTTATATTTATGGCACAGAGGATTCGACCTTTGGCAAAAATGATTTTCAAACTTTTGCGAAAGTCTTAAAAAGCAAAAAGGGGAAAATGGTATGCTTTCTTGACGGAAAATCAAAAACAATCAAAAATTCAGGTGATTGATGGTGTGGTGAAAACAATCTATTCCATTTATTAAATCAAGTATGCTGGGGCATATCTGGGAAGCTCACATTATTCTTGGATGCGCCCCAGAATTAACTATTATTATGCAAGCATACTATTGATTGCAGCACACAATTGTTCCGGGATACGTGTTATTTTTTTCTTTTGTAAATCATAGAAACACCCTTTTTGTTTTCCTTCGCAATACACTTTGTCTTCGTTGAAAATTTCAAAAGCCATTTCCCAGCTTGAATTACCCGAATCAATGAGCCAACAGCGTCCTATCGGTTTATCGTAAATGGTGAGGGGAAGTCGGTAATCGATTTCCGTGTGAATTAAGATGGGAATTATATTCATTTTAATCATTTCTTTTAGCGAATAAGTTACATTTAAAAATTCCATTCGTAAATCTTCGAACCATCTCACATAAACAAGGTTACTGACGATTCCCATCGCATCAATATCATAGACCTGAATTGGCAATTCCATTTCTATAACTAACTTAGAATTTTTCATATTACCATCTCCTCTATAGTAAAAATAAACTATAATAGCTGATAATAGTAATATCAATGATCTATATAAACTATGATTTTATTACTAGTTATTTAAATAACACCTATCACTATTTATTTTCTTAAGAATTTCCAATCTCTTCAACCTTAGAATGTGTCAATTTGTTGACGAATATTACAATAGAGAGATGTCAAAACACCACAAAACAATAATTTGTGGTGTTTTCTCAAGTTACTGGCTACAACTAAAAGATTAATGTATTATAAAAACATTTTTATACGTAAAAAAAGAGCGGCAGGAAAATGCAAATTCCATTCGCCCTTTACTTGTCAGAAGGTTATGAAAAATGTTGATGAAAAAGAAGGGAGTAGTGCAATGGCTCCCTTCTTTGAGGAATCAACCATTATTTTTTTCTCAGTAAGTAATCTCCAATCGGTAAAATAAGTACAATAAATAAAACTGCGAAAACCGTTAATGCTTCAAGAATGCCAATACCAATTTGATCAAACACTGTTCTTTCCTCCTTTCAATCACAACCTATGTTACCTCAAATAATAGTAATATTCCAATTTTTTGATGATATATTTTCTATCTTAACATGAATCAGAAGCAAATCACAATGTTCTGCTGGATGTTCGATCGCAAAGAAATAGGAACTGGATAAATACTCATTCTCCTCATAACAAGTCCTCCTTTCCTATAAACCAGGAATACATTACTAATTACAGAAAAGAAATTTCTCCCTTTAAAGTAAGTATCATCAATATTTATGCAAATTATGTTATTGTCACAACCAGTTGTTCTTTTTCTTTTTCATGATGGATACTATGTCCTGAATCTGATATAAAGTCTAAAACCTCTTTTTAGTTAATTCTTTATAGGTCTTTAGAATATATATTTATTGTATTTTGGTTAATTATTACTATACATATTATAAGGGTGATAGGAATAAATTCTGATTCTCAAAAGTAATAAATAGGCCCAAAATAATAATGTATTTTCTCCAGAAAGGATGCACTGAAATGAAAGGTTTTGATCAAGTTGATGGGAATCAGTTTGTCGTTTTTTCACTGAACGAACAATTATACGCGTTTTTTATTGAAGAGGTCGTTGAAATTTTGCGGGTTCCGTCCATTACGAGCATACCAGGCATCAACCCATATATTGAGGGAGTGATAAATCTAAGAGGAAATATCATTCCGATTGTAAATTTACATAAACGTTTTCAATTGCCTACCCCTGAAAAAAACAAGAAAAACCGAATCGTTATTGTACAAGGGAAAAACGAAAATATTGGGCTGCTCGTAGATAAAATCAACATGGTAACAAAATTTGATGAAGAGCATGTGGAGCCTGTTTCGAATAATCAAACAATAGAAGAAGACATCGTCATCTATTATGCAAAACATAAGGAACAAGTCATCGGAGTGTTAAATCTGGAAAAAGTTTTATATGACAACCATCATGTTAGTTAGAAGGTGCAATTATGGCTGAATTTGATGTATCGAACTATTTAGGTGTTTTTTTAGATGAAGTTGACAAACAGCTGCAAATTTTAGATGCAGAAATACTTCATTTAGAAAAAGATCCAAACAATGTGAAGACGATTGAAAATATTTTTAGAGCTGCTCACACATTAAAGGGTTCTTCCGCATCCATGGGATTTGAAAAAATGAAAGAGTGCACCCATCATTTGGAAAACATCTTTGATCAAATCCGGCAAAAGAAGATTCAAGTCACTCCTGCGATCATCAACATTATATTCGACTGTATCGATTTAATTCGACGCATGAAAGAATCAATCATTGACGGAACTTTGGATGATATGGATATACAGCCTTTCATCAAACAGTTGGGGGCATTACATACAAATCAAGCGATACATCATTCAAAACTAGAGCAGGTGCAACTGACGGAAGAGTATGAATTAGATGAATATCAAAAAGATGTTTTGCGCAATGGTTTAATCCTTGGACATAACGCTTATGAAATTAAGATTCAGATATGTAAAGATTCCTTAATGAAAAGTGTAAGGGCATTATTGATACAAAATGCCATCAGTGAAATAGGGGAAATCATTGCTACTTTCCCAAGTGTTGAAGTAATGGAAAATGAAGATATCTTTCAAGGAAATATGTGTTTCATAGTTTTAACTATGAGAACGAAGGAAGAACTGCTGGAATGTATTAGCCAGCTTTCTGAGATTGAGCAAAGCAGCTTAAAAGAAATTTCAAAAACAGCTATATTTGATGAATCGACAAGCCAAAAAGAACCGCGTGAAACAGAGGAAACTAAATTTAATAAAAAAGAAAAGGCCAACCAGCAAAAAAAGAAAATTTCTTCGACGGTTCGAGTGGATGTAGAGAGGTTGGAATATTTAATGAATCTTGTAGGGGAATTGGTGATTGACCAAACAAGATGATGGAGGAAATTGCTTCATCGGCATCATCGTTAAGCAAAATGGCAGAAAATATGCAAACAATGTTAAACCGGTTTACCGTATAAGGAAGCGTATTTACATTGCATCATAAGTATGTTAATATTAAGAAAAATTAAATAAGTTTGTCGCTTATCTACTAGGGGAGTCCAATAGCTTGGACTGAGAAAAGAACGCGCTTAAGTTCTTTGACCCTTTGAACCTGATCTGGGTTATACCAGCGTAGGGAAGTAGATAGCGGGAGTGTATGTGTTTGTTGCGTACGTTTCGCTATTTGCGTTCCATCGGGTTCTCTTAGAGAACCCGATTTTTATTTCCGCATATATTCTCCTATCTCCGCCCCGCGTTTTGGTGTAACTTCAGATCCTAAATCATTATTTTAAGGGAGAGGCGTTACATGCAAAACATCAAATCTTTCATGCAATTTCCTGCGAGTAAAAAAGTGTATGTCGAAGGTTCAAGACCGGATATTCGTGTACCGATGAGAGGAATTACGTTAAGTCCAACAAAGACAGAAACAGGAATCATCGAAAATGAACCTGTTCGTGTTTATGACACAAGCGGTCCTTACACCGATCCTGATTTTCAGCCGGACATTCAAAAAGGATTGCCGCCGCTAAGAAAACGCTGGATTTTAGAAAGGGGCGACGTTGAAGAATACGAGGGGCGTCCAGTGAAACCGGAAGATAACGGATTCCGTAATGAGAAGCAATCAGAAATGACTCTGCCTTTCGAGAGAAAACCACTGCGCGCAAAAAAAGGAAAAACTGTAACACAAATGCATTACGCAAAACGAGGGATTATTACGCCGGAGATGGAATTTGTTGCGATTCGCGAAAATATAGATCCGGAAATCGTGCGTCAAGAAGTTGCCGAAGGCAGAGCGATTATTCCTTCGAATATTAACCATCCGGAAAGTGAACCGATGATTATTGGGAGTCGTTTTCATGTAAAAATTAACGCGAATATTGGTAATTCCGCAGTCACATCATCCATTGAAGAAGAAGTCGAAAAAATGCTTTGGGCGGTGCGCTGGGGAGCAGACACGATTATGGACTTATCGACGGGAAAACACATTCATGCGACACGAGAATATATTATTCGCAATTCCCCTGTGCCTGTCGGGACGGTTCCGATTTATCAAGCGCTTGAAAAAGTGAACGGCGTCGTTGAAGACTTAACGTGGGAAATTTACCGTGATACGCTCATCGAACAAGCGGAACAAGGGGTGGACTATTTTACGATTCACGCGGGGGTGCTGCTTCGTTACATACCGATGACGGTAAACCGAACGACTGGCATTGTTTCACGCGGCGGCTCGATTATGGCGCAATGGTGTTTAGCCCACCATGAAGAAAACTTCTTATACACGCATTTTGAAGAAATATGCGAGATTTTGAAAACGTATGATATTGCAGTATCGCTTGGAGACGGGCTGCGTCCAGGCTCGATTGCCGATGCGAATGACGAAGCACAGTTTGCTGAATTGGAGACGCTTGGAGAATTAACGGAAATCGCTTGGAAGCATGATGTGCAAGTGATGATCGAAGGGCCAGGGCATGTGCCGATGCATAAAATTAAAGAAAATGTCGATAAGCAAATCGAAATTTGTAAAGGTGCGCCGTTTTACACATTAGGACCGCTTACGACCGATATCGCGCCGGGATATGACCACATTACATCCGCGATTGGAGCGGCGATCATTGGCGCATACGGAACGGCGATGCTTTGTTACGTGACGCCGAAAGAGCATTTAGGACTGCCGAATAAAGATGATGTGCGCGAAGGAGTGATCGCTTATAAAATCGCAGCACACGCGGCCGATTTAGCTAAAGGACACCCGGGAGCTCAACGGCGGGATGACGCGTTATCAAAAGCGCGCTTTGAGTTTCGTTGGAACGATCAGTTCAACCTTTCGCTTGATCCAGATCGAGCTCGGGAATATCATGATGAAACATTGCCGGCGGAAGGGGCGAAAGTTGCGCATTTTTGTTCAATGTGCGGGCCGAAGTTTTGCTCGATGAAAATTTCACATGAGCTGCAAAAAACGGTGAGAGAAGAAGGGATGAAGCAAAAAGCGAAGGAGTTTGTCGAAAATGGCTCATCTCTCTATCGATAATGTTTAAGAGTTACAAAAGGAAATTACCGAACTGAAGGAGAAAATTCTTAAAATGGAACAGCAAATTGCCCCTATTCAAAAAATTGCCAGCGAAATTTTTTGAGACACCGTTTATGCGAAAATGTGTCAAATGCCATTATATAGAAATTTTAAATTATTGAATATGTAATTGGGTGAAGGGGATTGTCAAATATATAGCTACTCCATCTCCCGTTTTGCAGGTGGAAATCGGGAAATGGAGTAGCTTTTTGATTTTTGTTTTTAGTCATTTCTTTTAAGTTTTTTTCCAATGAATTGTCCTATAATTAGAATGCTGAAATAAACTGTAAAGGTTAATTATTGTAACAAAGAATTATACTCGACTATATTTCAATTTGAAATTTGGATTTTATTAGAAAAAATGAGGCTGGGACAAATCTAAAAAAACATCATTTTCTCCAAGGAGAAAATGATGTTTTTTTGATATGTTATTAAAATTGATTTCCGTTCCGGGGACGCTTTCCGCGGGCCCGGCTCGAGCCTCCTCGGAGCTCATTACTTCGCTCCTGCGGTGTCTCGAGACACGGGCTGTTCCCGCAGGAGTCGCCCCGTCACTCCAATCAATTTTTAGTTATATCAATTTTTTATCAAAACTCTTTCAACTGCCCCTTTAATTTTTTGTTTATGTCCCAGCCTCATTTTTTAGGCCAAATGAGCCCGATAACCATTCCAATCACGGCTGGAAGCATCCATCCGAGGCCGAGGTCGTAAAGAGGCAAATAATTGGAATAGAAAGTTTTGATGGAATCAAATATGGATACACTTGCACCTGGCAGGCTTGCAACAAGCGTGCTGTAACCGTCAAAGAAGCTTACAAAGAATGTGAAAATCATGGCGGAAGCATAGACACTTCTCTTGCTACCATATAAAGGAGCAAATAAAGTTAATAGAATAAGCACAATAGCTAAAGGATACAAAAGCATTAAAACAGGTATGGCAAATTGAATAATGTTGTTCAAACCAAAGTTCGCAATCGTAAATGATACGAGACACAAAATCAATACGAACCATTTGTAGCTGATTTTCGGAAACACTTGATTAAAAAATTCACTGCATGATGTAATGAGCCCAATGCTTGTCTTTAAACAAGCAAGAACAATAATAATGGCAAGTAGGATGGCTCCATAGTCACCAAAATAGTGCTGCGCAACAGCTGCAAAGATTTGGCCTCCATTTTCGAATGTTCCGATGGCGGAAACGCTGGAAGCACCCATATATGTAATAAGTCCATAAATAAGAGCCATTAGCGCCATGGCAAAAACGCCAGCTTTCAGAGTCGATTTGGCAATTTCTGTTTTATTCGTGATTCCCCGACCTTTAATCGCATTAATAACAACAATTCCAAATGCCAATGATGCGAGAAGATCCATTGTATTATAGCCTTCTTTAAATCCGGTAATAAACGCAAGATTGCTGTAATCACCTGTTGGTTCCTGGAATGTGCCCATCGGCTTGATAATGGCAATCACGATTAAAACGAAAAGGAATAATAAAAAGGCAGGAGTTAAATATTTTCCTATATAGTCCACAATTTTTGCTGGATTTAATGAAAAATAATAGACAATAGCAAAAAACACAAAACTGAAAATGCCTAAATATAAAGTGCTGTATCCAGGATGGATATATGGTTCAAATCCAACAACAAAAGGCACGGTTGCGGTTCTTGGAATGGCAAAGAATGGGCCGATTGTTAAATAGAGGGCAATAGCAAAAGTAACGCCAAAAATTGGAGAAATTCGTCCAGCAAGTTCCCTCAAACTATTGCTGCCGGATAGGCCAAATGCGACAATTCCTAAGAATGGAAGTCCAATGGCGGTAATTAGGAATCCAATTAAAGCTGGCCAAAAATTTGTACCGGCAAGCTGCCCCATTTGGATTGGAAAAATTAAATTCCCCGCTCCAAAAAACATCCCAAACAGCATCGTACCAATAACCGCATAGGTAGAAAATGAACTGGATTTCTTCATATATCATGCTCCTTCTTTGGTGAATATGCCCCATTGTATCAACTTTTATAAAAGGAATCTATGCAAATTGGAAAAGTAGAAAAATATGAAATTTTTACTTTTGGTTTGAAATTATTAATATTTTTATTATTTGGGAAATTCGAACAAATTAATTTAAGTAACCCTGAATGTTTAAAAATCAGAAAATTGAGAATTGTATAAAATTTAACTTTACAAGAACTTTTGTTCGTGATATTGTGTTAGTATAATATGCGGAGGGGTTGGTTGTATGGGATTTTGGGATGAGGATTTTAACAATTTTGAGAAGAAACAAAAAGATCAAAATCAGAAGGACAGTTCCTTCATCAACCCGTATTTATGGGGGGAGCAGACAAATATCGGATTTGAAAAATATAAAAATAGTTTTATTCGAATTGATACTTCGATGGAAACGAATCCCCAATTTCCAATCATCAACGGATGGGCAAGTATCATTTCAATGAATGAAGGAGCACAAACAATCGGATATCTTTATTTTAAAATATATAACTGTTATTTTCTTAAACCTCCTGAATTATTATCTGTAGCAAGTGGTTTTTCTGAAGAAGAATATCGTATGATTTATACTTTTTCCGGACATTTCCATAATGAGTTGGATGAATATTATTTAAAATTTATCTTAGTTAATGAAATTTCTCTGAATGAGGAATATCAACACAAAGGAATTGAATTGAAAACATTAATTGAGTTAATCAACTTGTGCCGTATCTTAGATATTGATTATGTATTACTAAAGGATTTTCCATTATTGGAAAAGAAATATTTTGAACAAAGTCAACATAATAAACAATCAGTAAAATTAGCTTTTTTCCAAAATAAGCTAGTTTTTGACGTTTTCTATTTAAAAGATGAGCAACCAGTGATTGTATTGGATATTGGCCATATTTGATGGACTTGTTAATACATACTTTTAGGCACCATGTTTCAGCATGGTGTTTTTTATTTGTAGTATAATTTAATGATGGTTTTTATCTAAAGGAAAACGAAATAAATTTTTTATTATAGAAGATTAAACAAGAGATTGACAAACAATTATATTAAATATATATTTTATATTGCGAATGAGAATTATTATCAATAACAAACTAAGAGGTGTAAGACAATGAATTTTAAGCGATATTTATCCGTTTTATCCTTTGCATTGATTTTATTATTAGTCCTTGTCGGTTGTTCAGAACAATCCGATGACAACAAATCAGAAGAATCAAAATCTAGCACAGAAAATAGTGAATCAAGTACTGAATATCCAATCGTCATTAAACATGCTTTTGGTGAAACGGTAATTGAAGAAAAGCCAGAACGTGTTGTAACGATTTCTTGGGCGAACCATGATGTTGCTCTTGCTTTAGGGGTTGTCCCAGTAGGTTTCTCAGCTGCTAACTACGGAGTTCAAGATGACAGCGGTATGCTTCCTTGGACAAAAGAAAAATTAAAAGAACTTGGCGTTGAAAGTCCAAATATTTTCCAAGATACAGATGGTCTTGATTTCGAAGCCATTGCAGATGCTGAACCGGATGTAATCCTTGCAGCTTATTCCGGTATTACACAAGAAGAATATGATCTTTTAAGCCAAATTGCTCCGGTTGTCGCTTATCCGGAAACTCCATGGGTGATTTCTTGGAGAGATCAAATTTTATATAACGCCAAAGGAATGGGCATGGAGGAAGAAGGTAAGCAATTAATCAAAGACACTGAAAACTTGATCCAAGAAAAAGTAGGCCAATATCCTGAAATCAAAGGCAAAAAAGCTGCTTTCGCTTCCATCAGTGCAGCGGACTTATCAAAATTCTACATCTATACAACCCAAGATCCTCGCGGGGAATTCCTTGAGGAGTTGGGTATGCAATATCCGGAAGGTCTAAAAGAATTATTTGGCGATCAGGACAGTTTCTATATTGAAATGAGTGCGGAAAATGCAGACGCGCTGAATGATTTGGATATCATCGTAACATACGGAGATGAAAACACATTAAAAGCTCTTCAAAATGATCCGATTTTAGGAAAAGTGCCTGCGATTCAAAAAGGTGCGGTTGTAGTCATCGGGGATAATACACCATTGGCGGCAGCCGGCAATCCGAATCCTCTTTCCATTGCGTACACCATTGATGAATACCTAAGTTTATTGGCGGAAGCGGCTAAAAAGCTAAATTGATATGATGAAAGAATCCGTTTTGAAAGAAAAACGTCAAATCCTCATCCCGAAAAAAATTGTTACCTTGTTTATTGTTTTGATCATATTGCTTGGTGTTTGCATCATTGCTTCCTTGCTTTTCGGCTCCCGCATTATCGGATGGACGGATATAATGGATGGATTATTCCATTCGAATGTGGATTCCCATGAAGCGAATGTTGTAAGGCAAAGGGTTGTTCGCACCATTTTCGGCATCATGTGCGGGGTCGCTCTGGGAGTATCGGGAGCTTTAATGCAATCGGTTACCCGTAATCCGATTGCGGATCCGAGCATTTTGGGAGTGAATACGGGAGCAGCCCTTTTTGTCGTGAGTGGAATTGCATTTTTCCATATCACCTCTGCAAGCCAATATATTTGGTTTGCCATTGTTGGAGCGATGATCACTGCGATATTCGTCTATTCGGTCGGTTCAATGGGAAGCGGTGGTGCAACACCATTGAAGCTCGTATTGGCTGGGGCCGCGACAAGCGCCATACTGTCTTCGCTTGTATCGGCCATTATGATTCCACGCAACAATGTCATGGATCAGTTCCGCTTTTGGCAAGTGGGCAGCGTCGGTTCCGGCACTTGGGATTCCATTGCGATTTTTCTTCCATTTTTGTTGGCTGGACTAATCATTGCCCTCGTTACTGCTCCTGCGTTGAATGCGTTGCTATTGGGGGATGAGGTTGCGACAAGTTTAGGTGTACGGATTGGGTTCATTCGGCTCCTTGCCGCATTTGGCGGAGTATTATTGTGTGGTGCTGCAACAGCTCTCGCAGGGCCGATTGGATTTGTCGGTCTGCTCGCAACACATGTCATTCGATTGATCATCGGACCTGATATGCGATATGTTATCCCCATGTCTGCCCTTACAGGAGCCATCATCTTAACATTTTCCGATGTATGCGGCAGGATATTGGGAAGTCCTGGGGAATTGGAGGTTGGCGTTGTGACAGCCTTTATCGGAGCCCCGATTTTAATATTCATTACAATGAAAGCGAAAGTTCGTGAAATATGATGAACGAAACATTGCAGTTAATTCGTACAGCCCGATCAAGAAGATTTCGCCGCTTTGTGCTTATGACATCATTGCTTTGTTTGATTTCATTTGCCCTGTGTTGTTTGATGCTTATGCTCGGCAATACCATTTATCCTGTAAAAGATGTCATACGGGTGCTTCTCGGCGAAGAAGTGAAGGGCGCATCCTTTGCGGTTGGAACGATTCGGTTGCCTCGGATGGTGGCTGGACTGTTTGCAGGTTTCGCCTTTGGAGCGGGGGGCTATGTGTTCCAAACGATGCTCAGGAATCCATTGGCCAATCCGAATGTCATTGGCATTACAACAGGGGCAAGCGCTGCAGCAGTTTTTTGCATCGTCATCCTTCATGCAAGTCTGACAATGACTTCAATTGCTGCGGTAATTGGCGGTTTGTATACGGTTTTAGTCATTTATGTACTGGCTAAGGGAAATTCTTTTTCCATTGGACGATTGATTCTGATTGGTATTGGAATACAGGCGATGCTCAATTCCGTCATCTCCTATCTGTTGCTGATTGGAAGTCAGCACGATTTGCCGACAGCATTACGCTGGCTGAGCGGCAGTTTAAACGGATTAAAAATGGAAACTCTTTATCCAATGATTATTACCGTAAGTATTTTTAGTCCGATTTTAATGTTTTACGGAAGGCGATTGGAAATGTTGGAGCTGGGAGATCAAACCGCCACATCTCTTGGTGTGAACGTAAATTTAACCAGAATTGTGTTGATTATCAGTTCTGTGATGATGATTGCGATAGCTACAGCCACTACAGGGCCGATCGCATTCGTTGCCTTTCTATCGGGGCCTATCGCCAATCGCATCATGGGTTCCGGCTATTCCAATATTGTTCCGGCAGGGCTCGTCGGCGTCATTCTGGTGTTGGCTGGGGATTTAATCGGTCAACATGCCTTTGAAGCGAGATATCCTGCAGGGGTGATTACAGGAGTGCTTGGAGCACCTTATCTGCTTTATTTATTAGTCCGTTTGAATCGAAAGGGTGGTTTGTAATGTTTCCTACACACGTGCTGACAGCGGAAAATCTTTATGCAGGTTACGATAAAAAGACCGTTTTGCAAGATGTGACCATTTCCATTCCCAGCAATAAAATCAGCGTAATCATCGGCGGGAATGGATGCGGCAAATCGACATTGTTAAAGACGATGGCAAGATTAATCAAACCGACTGGCGGCCAAGTGATGCTGGATGGGAAACCGATTCATCAAATTCCAACGAAACAATTGGCTCGTGTGTTAGGATATTTGCCGCAATCACCCATTGTTCCGGAGGGAATTACCGTTGTTGACTTGGTCGGTCGGGGAAGATTCCCGCACCATTCGTTTTTAAAAGGATGGACGAAAAAAGATGATGAAGCGGTCAGCGAAGCGATGGAAATCATGAACATCACAGAGTTGGCGGATCGATATATCGATGAGCTTTCCGGTGGCCAAAGACAGCGGGTATGGATTGCAATGGCCCTTGCTCAACAGACGGATATACTGTTTTTGGATGAGCCGACAACTTATTTGGATATTACGTATCAAGTGGAAATACTCGATATGTTGACAGAATTGAATCGAAAACGGGGCACAACGATCGTATTGGTGCTCCATGATATTAATTTGTCAGCCCGTTATGCGGATCATATTTTTGCCTTTCAGCAAGGGAAGCTGGTGGCGGAAGGGACTCCGTCAGAAGTGATCAACAGCCGATTGATCAAAGACATTTTTGGACTCGACTGCACGGTCATTGAAGATCCGGTTTCCCATTCCCCATCCATTGTGCCTATTGGAAGATATCATAATCATCTGGTGAATTGTTAAGAGGAGTTTTTGCAGCCGCCTGGAAAGATTTCGTCTTTCTGGCGGTTCATTTTTTTGAATTGCTGATTGTGCGTTTCTTAGGGTTGGCGGATAAGTCTGAGAGTATGGCGGATATCTTCTTAAAAGCGGCTGATACGTGAATCGAATTGGCGGATATCAAGAAAATGAAAGCCCGATTAAATGCCTAACTAAATAAAAAAGCGAACAAGAAAACCTAATAGCTTTCTTTGTTCGCTTATTTTTCATCTATTGGATATTTGAAGCCGTTTTTAACGCTTCTTCCACCGCATTTTCCAAATCGATGATGGAATCAGTAGGTTCAAAGCGTTTCAGTACTTGTCCATCTGCATCTACCAAGAATTTGGTAAAATTCCAACGAATGTTTTTGCCATCCAGAAAATGTGGATGGATTTCCTGAATTTTGGATTTCAGCATTTTTTCTTCAAAGTCGATGCCAAATTCCCGGCAATTTGCTTGTTCCTTCAAGTATTGGAAAAGCGGATGTGCATCTTCTCCATTCACATCAATTACTTCAAAAATCGGGAATGTTACACCGAAGTTCATTTTGCACATTTTTTCTGTTTCCGTTCCGTCTTCAGGGTTTTGCTCTGCAAATTGATTGCTTGGGAAACCTAAAATAACAAAACCTTGGTCTTTAAACTTTTCATAGAGTCTTTGCAAATCTTCAAATTGATAGGTAAAGCGGCAGTGGTTTGCGGTATTGACAATTAAAATTGTTTTATTTTGATATGTTAACATCGATAAAATTTCGCCATTTGGTTTTTTTACAAGAAAATCATAAATTGACATGATGAAATCACCTTCTCAATTATTTCTATTCATTGATTATTATATAATAATAAATATAAAAGTTCGACAAACACGCCCCGGTTCAATATGGGCAAAAGGGAGCAGGAGGTAACTTTTATGGAATTTTTTGAAGCAGTAAAAAATCGACGGTCCATTCATGCATTGGAAGATGTAGCTGTAGTGCCGGATGAAAAAGTAATTGAAATTGCAGAGTCGGCATTAAATCATGCACCAACTGCATTCAACGGGCAAGAAACACGTGTGGTCATTTTATTTGGAGAACATCATAAAGAACTTTGGAACGATGCAGAAAAAATAGCCCGCGAGAAAAACAAGGGGGATTTTTCCCGTACAGAACAAAGAATTAATTGGTTCCGCAACGGGCATGGGACGATTCTATTTTTCCAAGACAGGGAAGTGATTGAAGGGTTCCAGGAAAAAATGCCTCATCTCCATGATGCATTTGAGGAATGGTCTCAACAAAACCAAGGCATGCTGCAATATATAATTTGGACAGGTTTGGAATCGGTAGGCTATGCTGCATCCCTTCAACATATGGAAGTGAATATTAGACCTGAATGGAATGTACCAAAAAGTTGGAAGCTCATAGCTCAAATGCCTTTTGGCAAACAGGCGCAGCCATTAAAAGAAAAAGAAATTGTTCCGGCAGAAAAGAAACTCATTGTGATTAAATAAAGTTGAGAGCCTTGATTCAGGGGAAGTATCTGGAGTTGAGAAGTATAAATATCGGAATCTTTTATGATGGAAATGATCAGCTTGCGAAAGTCGACTGGACTTATTTTGCAAGCTTTTTTCATTAATAAGACTTTTTATCTTTCTGTTTTTCAATTTCCTTTGTCAAATATTGAATTTGACTTTCAAGTTTCTTGATTCTTTCATCGTATGGGTCATTGGATGGTTGGTGGGATTGAAGATCTTCAAGTGCCATGATTTGTGCATAAGTTGAGATTATTGCTCCTACGATTTGTATAATATTTCCAAATAAAGATAATTTTATACGTCTGATTTCGAATGAATTATTGCCAGTTTTGTTTGGTGGCGTCTGATTTTCTGGATTCGGTCGAAAAATAGGGTAAAATTCATTGTTCATCTTCCGCTCCCCCTGCTCCAATTATCTCTTGTATTATATGTTTTAATTTTAAAAAAGTAACTGTAAGTAAAATAGAAGAAATGCACATGATGAAGATTGCAACTTCAAGTTGTTTTATAATTTGAGGGGGCTTATTAATTACCGCTATAAAAGGGTTGTGCCGGCTTTAGAAGCAATAAAAAAAGCGGTCAAGCATCCACCTGAATTCTTGACCGCTGAAAAGCGTTTTTCTTTCACTGTATATAAAAATCTCCGACCATGAAAGAAGGGGTGTAATAGGAGGGAGATGATTCTGAGTTTATATATTCAAAAGCTCTTGCTGTTTTTCAGTGAACTCGATTTCAAATCCCAAGTCTTCCAGCATTTTATAGTCTTGATTTGTTTCTTGCCCTTCCGTTGTCAAATAGTCGCCGACGAAAATGCTGTTTGCCGCATATAATCCGAGCGGCTGCAAAGAGCGGAGATTCACTTCGCGTCCTCCGGAAATTCGAATTTCTTTCGTTGGATTCATGTAGCGGAACAAGGCAAGGACTTTTAAGCAATAACGTGGATTTAATTCGTTTGTACCTTCCAGTTTCGTTCCTTCAATAGCATGCAAAAAGTTTACTGGAATCGAGTCGGCATCTAGTTCCCGCAAAGCACGGGCAATATCAATCACGTCTTGTTTCGTTTCTTTCATGCCAATAATGGCACCTGAGCATGGTGAAAGACCGTGCTTTTTCACGATTTCAATTGTATTCACGCGATCTTGATACGTATGGGTTGTTGTAATGAATTCATGATGTCGTTCGCTTGTATTGATATTGTGGTTGTAACGGTCCACTCCTGCTTCTTTTAACTGTTCTGCTTGTTCTTCTTTTAATATCCCTAAACAAGCACATACTTTTAAGCCGTATTTTTCCTTGATTTCTTTCACTGCTTCGCTTACGACATTGACATCTTTCCGCGTTGGACCGCGGCCACTTGCAACAATGCAATACGTGCCAATTTTATTTTCGAAAGCAATTCTAGCACCCTCTAAAATTTCTTCTTTTGTAATAAAAGGATATTTTTCAATAGGAGCAGTTGATTTTGAAGATTGGGCACAGTAGCCGCAGTCTTCTGGGCAATACCCGCTTTTTGCATTCATAATCATGTTTAGCTTTACTTTCTTACCAAAATAATGTTTACGAATAGTAAAAGCTCCATGCAATAATGGAAGAAGTTCATCATCGTCCGCGTTTAAAATCGACATCGCTTCTTCATTTGAAAGTTCTTTTCCGTCAATGACTTCCTGGGCCAAAGTTTGCCATTTCATTTCGTTACCTCCAATACATTCATCATTTTTTTGTTCAAAATAAAGTAAATTCTTTTTGCAAAAAGTCCCGTCAATATAGCCAATACAATGTCAACCCCCACCGTGCTGGCAAAGGCCATCATGAATACTTTCGATGCGCTTGTCGGCATATCAAGCCAGAAATTCAAAGCGAAGTAAACGTATGGTGCACCAATGGCGTAAATGACGAAAGTGCCGGCCAAATTCGCAACGACGAACCGCAGGCGGGAAGGCTCTTCCCCTCCACGTTCGATAATGTAGCCAATCACAAAAGCGCCCACAGCAAAACCGACCAAATATCCGAAAGTGGGCTGCAATACATAGGTAAAGCCTCCACCTTGCGTAAAGACCGGAAGTCCTGCCAAACCTACGAGGATATAAACCAATTGGCTCTGCAAGGCTCTTTTGCTGCCCAAAATGGACCCGGCCAAATAGACGATGACAATTTGCAATGTAAAGGGCACAACCGGCAGCGGTATTTTGATAAAAGCCCCGATCGCTGTCAGTGCAGCAAAAATTGACACTAATACAAGTGAAAAAACTTTCGAATTTCTCATCGAATTCCCACCCTCTTCTCTTTGAAAAATTCCACGATTTCTTGTTTTGCCGTTTCAACCATCCATTCTATTTCTTCTTCGGAAATGACATATGGCGGCATGAAATATAGGATATTGCCAAGGGGTCTGAGCAAAATCCCCTTCTTTAATGCTCTTTTATATATTTGATAGCCGATTCGCTCTTCGCTGGGGAAAGGCGTTTTCGAATTTTTATCGGCAACCAGTTCAATTGCTCCGACAAATCCGGTTTGCCGGTATTCACCGACGTATGGAAGCGAATCGAAGGCTTCGTGGGCTAGTTTGTTTAATAGATTCGCTTTGACAGATATTTTCTCTAACACTTGCTCTTCTTCAAAGATGGAAAGCACTTCCTGGGCGGCGCGCAATGCAAGCGGATTCCCGGAGTAGCTATGGGAATGCAGGAAAGCTTTCATCGTGCCGTAATCGTCATAAAAGGCGTAATAAATTTTGTTCGTCGTCAACACTGCTGAAAGGGGCAAGTAACCTCCAGTAATGCCTTTTGATAAACAGAGGAAGTCCGGAGTAATATCCGCCTGTTCACATGCAAACAATGTACCTGTTCTTCCGAAGCCGACTGCGATTTCGTCTGCAATGAGATGCACATCATACTTGTCGCATAAGGATCTCAATTTTTTCAGGAAAATTGGAGGATACATATTCATGCCTCCTGCAATTTGAATCAACGGTTCGATGATGGCGGCGGAAAGGGTGTCCGCATGTTTTTCGAATTGTTCTTCAACAAACAGTGCACAGGGAGCATCACAAGTACTTGGATCTTCTTTAAAAGGACAGCGGTAACAATTCGGTCCTTCTGCACGAACTGCATTCAAAAGAAGGGGTGCAAATACTTTGTTGTACAAGTCGACTGCTCCGACGGATAATGCTCCAAGAGTTTCTCCGTGATAGGCATTGGTAAAAGTCAAGAATCGTTGTTTATTCGGTTGTCCTGTTTGGGCTCTATATTGGAAACTCATTTTTAGCGCGACTTCGATGGCGGATGAACCGTTATCGGCGAAAAATACTTTTTCCAATCCATCGGGTGTTTTATCCACAAGCTTTTTTGCTACATGAATGGCCGGCTCATGGGTAAAGTTTGCAAAAATGACATGTTCCAATTTTTTTGCCTGATCAGCGATTGCCTTGCTGATGCGCGGATTGGCATGTCCAAACAAGTTGACCCACCAGGAAGAAACCGCATCCAAATAACGGTTTCCTTGCTTATCGTATAGCCACACTCCTTCGCCGCGCTCTATGACGATAGGAGGGAAAGTTTCATAGTCTTTCATTTGGGAGCAAGGATGCCAAATATGTTTTAGATCAAGATTCTGAAGTTCTGAGTAAATCACGCTTAATCAGCCTTTCAAAAATCATTTCTTCATCAAAACTATCAATTGTTCTATTTTCTTCAACAACGACAAAGGGTTTATCAGGAATAAAACGTTGCAAAGTTTGAATATTATTTTCTTCGATTGGACTATGTCCGAATCGGTTGATGACGATTCCAAGCACTTCAATTCCTCTTGAGTTTAGAGCTCCGAGGGATAATAATGTGTGATTGATCGTGCCGAGTTTTGGGTGTGTTACTAATACGACCGGCAGTTTCGAGCGCTGTATGATGTCCAGCAGGGTCAAAGTAGTATGGGGCTGCAGAGGCACATAAAGCCCTCCGGCACCTTCGCAAATAACAGCATCATATTCTTTCATCAATTGATTGATTTTATTGAGTATCGTTGCTCCACTGATCCATTCTCCCTCAAGTTCTGCTGCGTAATGGGGAGAGGCGGGGACAGGGAAAGAATAAGAATTGATCGATTCAGGTGACAATGGTTGCAAACTATAATTTAAGTAAGTAGTTGTATCGTAATAGTAGGTTTTATCCCCAATTTTGACCTCACCCGTCTGAACCGGCTTATAAGGAACGACTTTATATCCTGTTCTTTGCAAATAACGCATCATTAATGTTGTAATAAAGGTTTTTCCGACATCTGTGTCTGTTCCGACGACCCAAAAATGGTTCAACTTATCACCTTCTTATCTTTTGTGTCAACTAATTTAATATATAAGTTAACACAATTTATTTTTTCCGTAAACCATATTTTTAGATTTTTGGTTGAATTCAGTATATTCGAGGGGGAGAGTGAGACTATTGAATGCCTTTTGGGTAATTCTTTTGGAATAAAAATAAAATATGATTTTGATCTATAGGTATGTTAAAATTTTTTATTATGACAAAATTTGTATATTTGAAGAATGGTTTGATAGAAGTTTTCGGATGTTGATAGGAGTGTAAAAAGATGATCGGTACAATCGTCAATACCATTTGTATTCTGGTTGGAAGTATTGTGGGAAGCGTATTGAAAAAGGGAATCAAAGAGGAATACCAGTCCGCATTGTTTACGGCAATGGGTTTTGCTGCAACAGCTTTGGGCATTAATGCGGTGGTCCAAAATATGCCCAACAGTAAATACCCGGTATTATTTATCGCCAGTTTATCCATCGGTGGATTAATTGGAACGATTATTGATTTTGATGGAAGGTTTAAAAAGGTTGTTGATCGTTTTTCAAAAACGGATTTAAGCAAAGGTTTGTCTACAGCAATCTTGCTGTTTTGTATAGGCACTTTATCAATTTTAGGACCTGTGGAAAGCGCATTGCATCATAATCATACATATTTATTTACTAATGCTACTCTCGATTTAGTAACTTCGATGGCGCTCGCGGCTACTTACGGAATCGGCATTGCGTTTGCGGCGGTTGTATTGTTTTGCTGGCAAGGTTCGATTTTTTTATGCGCCAAATATATTGAGCCGTTTTTAACAAATGAGCTTATGACGGAAGTTTCGATTGTGGGAGGTATATTAATTTTAAGTTCAGGTTTGTCGATTTTAGGCATCAAAGACAATAAATCATTAAATATGTTGCCGGCTCTCTTTGTGCCAGTCCTTTGGTTTATTATTTTAGCTTTCATTAAGTAAAGAGGCCATGGGGGAAATGCTCTCTAAATAAAAAGCAGCACAAACTTTATTGGTTGTTTGTGCTGCAAAATATTTATTCTTTTATCACGCTTTTTGGAAAGGTTGCCAAGTATGGGGAATTTCCTTGTCTAAAGAAGACGAATAAATACGTGTCCTTTTCCACAATGTTTCCTTTTTTGTATTCCTCGTAGTCGATGTTGAAAGGGACGATGAGGGAGTGTTTTACTAGTTCCTTCTCATTCACTTGCATTTGGGCAAATTCTTCTCCGGCGATTTCCGGCTTTTCGCTCAACCGTTTGTTGATCGCTTTCAATTCTTCCTTTTGAATCCGTTCTTCCCACCATAGTTTTCGAGGATGGAATTGCTGTTTTGATAAGAAATCGAGTTTCATTAAACTATGGACAATTCCCAAGTTTACATTAGGCAAAGTCCGCAAAAATTCATCCAATCTTGTAAACAAGTCCTCCAGTTGATGCCCGATTCTGGACCAGCCTTTTTCTTCCCAGAACGCACCGAAGTTTTGGAAGAAATCGAATGGCGTTTCAAAAACTTCCGTCACCAAATATTCAACCGTGTCGTCCATCCGATGGGTGTTCCAATATTTTTCAAGCACATCTTCCGCCTGCTTAATGCGGATGATATCATCGAAGCTCAACACGTTATTCGATAAGATTTCATAAGGTGCAATATCCACGTATGTATACCCGAACTTTTCCGCTTCGATTCGTAAACCGGTACCTCTCAACAATTTCAGGAAACCAAGTTGCAGCTCTTCCGGGCGCATCTCGAACACATCGTTGAACGTTTTGCGGAAGCTTGCGTAATCTTCTTCCGGAAGCCCGGCGATCAAATCCAAATGCTGGTCTATTTTTCCTCCTTCTTTCACCATTGTGACCGTTCTTTTTAATTTTTCGAAGTTTTGTTTCCGTTTGACTAGTTCATTTGTTAAATCATTTGTGGATTGAACGCCGATTTCAAAACGGAAGAGTCCACCTGGTGCATTTTCATTTAAAAATTGAATGACTTCCGGACGCATGATGTCTGCCGTAATCTCAAACTGGAACACCACGCCGGGTACATGTTCATCAATCAAAAATTGGAACATATCCATTGCATAGCGGCGGCTGATGTTAAACGTGCGGTCAACGAACTTGATGGTTTTTGCACCATTGGCCATTAAATAACGAATGTCGTCTTTAATTTTTTCTCTGTCAAAATAACGAACACCCACTTCAATAGATGATAAGCAAAATTGGCAGCTGAATGGGCATCCGCGGCTCGTTTCAATATATTGGATCCGGTTTGAAATGGAATCCCGGTCTTCCTCAAAACGGAAAGGGCTCGGCATTTCCCGCAAGTCGATTTTTTTCGGTTGTGGATGGATGTTCATCTTGCCGTCCTTCAAGTATGCAATGCCTGGCACTTCTTCCAATGGGATTTCTTCATGTAAAAATTTAAGCAATTGTTTAAAGGAATATTCTCCTTCCCCCATAATGATGAAATCCACAAGCCCTTCTAATCGGCGAAGCCAATAAGGGACATCGTAAGAAACTTCAGGGCCGCCTAAAACAATTTTCGTTTTAGGACTCACGGCTTTCAGCATTTGAATGACTTTAATCGTTTCTTCGATGTTCCAAATATAGCAGCTAAAACCTACTACATCCGGTTTTCGCTGATAAAGTTCTGTCACGATATTCAACGTCGGCTCTTTTATTGTAAACTCGACAATTGCCGGATCAAACTCCGGTCTGGCATAGGCCTTTAAATAACGGATAGCCAAGTTTGTATGAATGTATTTGGCATTCAATGTTGTGAGAATAATAATCATGAGTCGAACTCCTTTAAAAACTATTTCAAATATCACATCTATTATACACGGATAATGGGCGACAATCTTATAAAGTTACTTAATAAATGATATTCACTAGATGTTGTTCAACATAAGACGAATCTTTTAAAGATGAAATATACAGTCTCATTTCAATATCATTTTTAAATTCAGGAAAATCTACGCCCTCTTTTTGTTGAATCATTAATTTTGCATTTGCCGCTTTGTGAGGCAAAATCTCTTGTTCTAATTGATAGATGCTTTCATCTATCATCCGATCATCGACAGATAATTGTTCGGCTTTGATTTTATGGAATCTTCTCGTTTATTTAAAATGTCAAAAGTAATCGTGACTGTTGAATTTGATTTGTTCATATTTCATGCCGTCATTTTTATATTTTCGTTATCCACAACGAGCTGCTGAATGGTTTTCTCTTCTTTTTAATTATCAGGCGTACTAAGTTTGTTTCGGAAGGAACACTGCAAGCGCTGAGGATGAGGATAACATCCGATGTATTTTATAAGCATCTCCTTTAATCATGATGAAATAGCAGGAAATACATTAAATATTAGTATGAAAATCTCTTATTCAATCTATACAGGATGGAATATTTTAGAGAATAAAGGTGGGGGGTGTAAAAATGCATGAAATTTTCACACTGTTCTGTAGTATAATTGAATAAAATGGAAGTGGAGAAATAATCCTTCTCTATGTATGGATTAGAGGTGTACAAATGGATAAAGTATTTGCCATTGGAGATATACATGGAAGTTATCATTTGCTGAACAAAATATTGGATTATTGGAACCCAGAGGAAGAACTTCTCGTTTTTTTAGGTGACTACATAGACCGCGGAAATGAGAGTTTGCAAGTTTTGCGGAAAGTGATGGAACTTTCGGAAGCGCATAAGGTGATTACGTTAAGCGGAAATCATGAACAATTATTTTTGAACTGGCTAAAAAAACCAAAAGTGATGACTGATTTTTATTTTGCTCCTAAAGTCGGCGGATTAAGCACCATCCAAAGTTTTCTTTCTGCACTGCCTCAACAGCCTTCTTTAGATGATTTAAGTGCTGAAGAAATAGTTGACATCATTAAAACCAATTTTGCGGATGAATTGGAATTTTTAAAAAATCTCCGTTTGTATTATTACTGGAAGCCTTATGTGTTTGTACATGCAGGAATCAATGCAGAAGTGGAAGATTTTTTAGAAACAGGTGCTGATGATTTTCTTTGGATTCGCGAAGAATTTACAAAAGTGCCTCACAAAGCGGAGGAAATTATCGTCTTTGGCCATACACCTACCATTTTTTTAAATGAAGATGGTTCAAGCAAAGTTTGGGTTTCCCCTTGCCGCAAAAAAATCGGCATTGATGGCGGCGGCGATATTTATAAAGGCGGAAAAATTCATGGAGTTCGTTTACATAAACATTCTCCACAAGTTGAAGTGTATTCGGCAAATGGGGAAGAGATTGTCACCAATCAATTTTCTTTATAGACGATGTTTCCCTACAGGATTCACCTATTTGCGAATCCTGTTTTGAACAATATTGAGATTCTTTTTCAAATTGAAACGAGAAATGGTAGGAATGACTTCGACTGCTGGATAGCTATAATAAGATGAATGGATATTTAATTTGGAAGTGGTGAAGTGGATGAGTACAATCAATGCATTGCTTCAAATACTGTTTGTTTCAATTATTATCTTTTTTATTAGCGGAAGGCTTATTGGTTCCAACGTAAATTTATTTCGAAGAGTACTGTCTGTCATTATCAGTGTCTCATTCACTACCTTCGTTTTTTGGTATACGTATGTACGGGAACATCCGCACTATGGAG